>NZ_JARVRY010000016.1:0-146536 GCF_030209485.1 Novosphingobium sp. fls2-241-R2A-195 | reverse complement strand
GAGCAGCTGACTCTTAATCAGCGGGTCCTTGGTTCGAGCCCAAGTGCGTCCACCACCCTCCACTCCAAACTGATGCAACCATCGTTTTCTCACGAGGAACGCAGCTAACGCACCCCATAACCAAGAGGCTATGGATGCGCCAAGGCTAGCTACGCTTGGCAGCAAGACCCGCGGGCAACTGACTGCTCCTGCCGAATCCGCACACTATCCCGTGCGGATCGGCATCCCGTAAGCTCGCCCCAATTCTTCGATCAATTTGCCGGCAAGCGCACTGCGAAACTCGACACCGACCTTGTTGCCTTTCAGCCAACGCACGTGTGCTGCGATGGGTTTGAAGTTCGCAATTCGCAGCTGGATCGGTTCATCGCGGACAAAAATTTCGGCGCTGCCGACGATGCTGCAGCCCCCCTGCGAGATGTCACTCAGTTCGACCGGGAAGACATGCCAGCTCGACTTGCGGCAGCGCGCCTGCATAAGCACCGCGCGGCGCCCTGCCAGTCGATCGTTCACTTCAGGGAGCATGGTGACCTCTTCTGCTTGCCCAGGCGTCCCTAGCAATCAGAAGTAAACCCGACGTTTCAGTGCTCTGGCGAGACACCGTCTTCTTCGAGGGGCGGCGAACCTGTGGCGGCAATCTGCGCATCGATCTGCCTAGCGCGATCCACGATCGTCTTGTTCGCCGCCTTATACCGCTCCTCGAACGTCGGCTCGCGCTTGCAGCCTCCCAGAATGGCCGCAAGCACAAGCGCAGTAATCAGGCCGACGCGCATCAGTAGTCCTTTTTGATGCGCACGTTCAGGCTGTTCACCCCAGAGCCGCCAGCCTGGCTCAACACCGACAGCCACTTCGTGACACTGACTTCCAACTGCGTTGCCGTAAAGCCACGCGCGTCGGTGATAAGTTCGACGTAGATGTCGTCAGTCAGATACTGGCCAGCAGCAACGGCCGTGCCGCGCCCGGACTGTTCATCCGGCCCAAGAATGCGCAGGCGATCGATACCCGCCGCCGAGCGCAGCTTGCCAAGGGGATTCAAACCTCCGCCGGTGCCGCGCAAGGAATTGAGCGAGGATGCCAGTTGCACTGCCTGCAAGGCCGAAAGGTTGGCTATCGAGCTGCCGAACAGGATGCGGGAAAGCACTTCGTCGTCCGGCAGACTGGGATCGGAGGAGAAGTCAATCTGTGGGTTCATTGCGCGGCCGGTGACGTTCACGTTAACGGTGACGTCCTCGATGTCGTCGGTCGCTGTGATCTGGACGGTCGGATCGATAGTCGAGCCGCCGTTGAACGAGATCAGCCCATCGCTCAACTGGAACGAGCGCCCTGCGAAGCCCAGCGTGCCACGCACCAGCTTGACGTCGCCGGAGAGCGATGGCGCCGCGCTGGTACCGGTGACGTTGAAATCCGCACTCCATTCAGATTCCAACCCCATTCCGGACACGTAGAGCTTTTCAGGCGCGCGCAAGTGCAAGTCGAGACGGATCAGTGCGAAGGCGCTGGCAGCCGCAGGCGCAGACTCGTCGCCGGTGATGCGCTGCGGCCCGACCGGCGGCTTGAAGCGCACGCCCGTAAGGCGCGGAATCTGCGCGGCCCCCTCACGCACGATCTGATAACGGGTTTCCGGCAACTTGATCTCACCCGCCAGTAGCGCAGGCTCGCCCGCCGCTTTGGTCAGCCTCAGATTTCCCGTTGCGGTCGCCGAAAGGGCGTCGCTACGCGCCAGCCGCGCGCGGTCGAGCTTTACGGTGAGGTCCATTGGATAACCGGCGTCGGCGGCGAGGCTTACACGGCCGCTGGCGCTGACGTTACCGTCACCGGCCTTTGCCGTCAGCGAGGTCAGCTCCAGCGAATCCCCGGTGAACCTGCCTGCCAGCGCCATGCGGCTGAGGCGCGTGCCGTAGGCGATGTTTTCATAGACCATGTCGCGCCCCTGCACGACGCCATTGATGCATGGACTGGACACACGGCAGGTAAAGTCCGCCGCCAGCCCGACAGAGCCGGTGAGCGTCTGCCCGGACAGCCCCGCGAACGAGAACAGGGTCTCGGCCGGACCGTTGTAGCGAATACCACCGCCCAGCGGGGCATCCATCAGGCGCGTCATCCAGGGACCATCACCCGACGGCAGCGGCTTCAGGCTCGCCGCCATTCGGCCGATCACGGTACCTCGACGACGGAACACTGCGCGACCTTCACCTCCGTCCGGCAGCAGCTTGCCGACGAAGCTGATATCGACACCCTGGCTTACGGTCGATGAACTGGTACGGGTGAAGTTGTCGAGCGTCAGGCGCGCATCCGCACGGGGGAACGCGGTTGCGCTCGCCTGTTCGAAGTCGAGGCTGCCGCTGACCTTGCCGCCAATACCGTAACCAGGGGCGAAGGCGTTGAGGATGGCGAGATCGACGCCCTCCATCCGGCTCTGCACCTTCATGCCTTCGCCGTACGAGCCGGCCAGCTTGAGGCTGCCGCCTCCGAACGCGATGTTGGTAGGCAACAGCTCGTAAGTGCCATCCTTGGGAACGATGCGGGCGGGCGTGGTCGTCTTGACGTCCAAGCCGCGGACCCTGCCCTGCAGCGCCACCCGCCACATTTCTGGCTGCATGTCGGCGTTGAGGCCGAGACGGAACGGCACACCGCTGACGCCTTCGATGAGGCCCTTCGCCTTGCCTCGCCCATCGCGATAATCGACAAGCACGCGCGCCGCCGCTAGGTCGAGCGCGCCGATGCTGGTGCCGGCGATCTGCGCGTCGGCGACGACGTAGGGCTGGTCGTAGAGCACCGCACGACCGTCTACGATGGCAGAGCCGACGGATAGCTTGGCTGGCCCGTCGAAGATCGCGTTCTTGGCGCGCAGGTTGAAGTCGGCCGCTTGGTACTTGCCGTCGGCATCCAGCCGCACGAGCCCGCCTATACCGTTACCATTGGCCGTCAATTGCCCCGCGAAGGGACCGGCAGGCGTTTGGACGATACGACCCGCGAAATCGACGCCGGAAAGATTGGCACTGTTGATCTGCACCGAAGTCTGCTTGCCGAGCCCGAGCGTCACGTCGGCTCGCAACGGGCCGTAATCGGTATCTCCCTTGGCGTCGAGGCGATAGCCACCCGGCGCACCTTTGATCCGTGCATCCAGATTTGCGAGACCAATGCCCAGCCCCGGTCGCTCCGCCGTCAAATGTGCATCGGGATTGCGGATGGTCCCGGTCACCCGAACACCGAGAGCACCGTACTGGCGCGACGAACCATTCGCAGCGAGCGCGATGCGTCCATCGGGTGACCAACTGCCCTGCCCTCCGGTAACCCGCAAAAGAGGCGCATTCATGCGTACACTGGAAAAGCGCACGATGCCGTCGGAACCGTACTTCACGTTGGAAGAAGCCGAGAAATTACCGCCGAGATAGGTCTGCAGGCTTTCGTTCAGCAGCTTGGTAGACCGTGCCCGCACTGTGCCCTGCAAGGCGAAACCCTGTCCCTCGGTCTTGAGGTCCATGTTGGTGCGGATATTGAAGATACCGACACTATCGACACGATAGTTGTCGATCTTGCCATCGATTGCACCGGTATAGAGACCCTTGCTCACGTCGGCGACGAGTATCAGCCCCGCATCGATGCGATTCGAACGCAGGCGCATGTTGTCGGACAGGATGCGCGTGCCCTCGATTGCAAGGTCACCATTGAGCGTGACGTTGTCGAGCTTGCCTCCCGCGACGGTATCGAGGCCGGTAATGCGACCGACCCTCACCGCCACCGGGATCATGATATGCCCTGCATCGACTTTGGCCGCACCGCGCGCGGTCAGGCTCTCCAGCCCCATGTCATTCATCACCAGTCGCCTTGCAGCGAGCTGGTAATTGACCGAGGGCGTAGTGAACGCGCCATCAAGGGCTAGCTCGGCGGTCAGACCCGCCCCGCTCAGGTTCTCGGCCAGAGCGGCAGGCTTGAGGAGGACGAATGCGAGCTTGAGGCTCTCGAACCGGTTCTCTCCGAGATCAACGAGACCGCTCGGAGTCAGGGTGAAGGCATCGCTGGAAATCATGCCCGACAGTCTGGCGCGGCGCTTCTCGAACGCTGCGGTCAGATCGACGCTGGTGACCGGCCCGAGAAGGCTGGCGGTCGGCCCTGCGAACATCTGGGCGAAGCGCGTCGGCCCCTTGATAACGAACGTGCCGTTCCGCGCCGTCAGCGCCAATCTTGCCAGTTCGCCGCTGCCTAGGTTCGCATCGAGCTTGCCGTTCCATGCCGCCCAGTCGCCCTTGCCCGCAAGCTTGAGAGTGACCGGCTGCGTGAAGCCGGCAAGACCCGCGATGAGGCCGCCCTTCGGTGCGTCGAAATCGACGTCGAGACCAAGACGATTGCGCTCAGGCACAGCGTCGAGCACGGCGTTGAACCGGTCCCCGCCACCCTTGCCATCAATGGCGATGGTGCCGCCCTTCGCACTGACCTGCGCACGGCCGTCGGCGATGTGCGCGCGCCCCGCGACGGTCATGATGCGCCTCTGGCCGGAGACAGGGGGCTCGGCGATGAAGCGGTCGATACACAGTTCGCCCAAGTCGATGTCGAGATCGGGCAGCAAAGGCGCGTCGCTGGGCGGCGTGGCGCGGAAATGCGGCGTGCGGCGCAGTATCACCCGTTGCGCCGTAGCGCTGCGCACGTCCACGTGGTTATCAAGGTAGGCGAAAGGGCGCCAGTCGATGCGGATTTCCGGAGAGTATAGAAACTCGCCACGCGGGTCGCGCACGGAGAGCCCGCGCAGAATCATCTTGCCGTAGAGCGACCCGTCGATCCTTGCGACGGAGATCTTCATGCCGTTCTCGAACTCGAGCGCGGCGATCTGGTCCGCGACGAAGCGACGTCCCGGCCCCGTATTGATCCCGAGAACCACCGCGAGAAGGAAGGCGACGACGCCCAGCACCACGAAGGCAACAGTCTTGAGTGCCCTCACACGGACGCGGTGCCAGCGGGATGGCTGTTGCACCACGACTTCGGTGGTTTCGGTTTCCGGCTGCGGCGGCATGCCTTCGTTGTTCTCCTCGGGGCCGGCCATCAGAACGCCTGCCCAATCGATACGTAAAGGTTGAAGCGCGACTCGCCCGGGCGCCGGTTGATCGGCGTAGCCACGTCTAGCCGCATCGGTCCGAAGTTGGTGTAGAAGCGGCCGCCAATGCCGACGCCGTAGCGCAAGTCATTGAACTGCGGCATTGTCTCGCGATATGCCTGCCCCGCATCGACGAAGGCGACGACTCCGTAGTTGCCGAAACGATAGCGCGCCTCGACCGAAGCTTCGTTGAGGCTGCGACCGCCGACCGGATTGCCGTCAGGCGCCTGTTCGCCAAGAGCCTGATAGGCGAAACCGCGAACCGAGCCGCCGCCACCTGCATAGAGTCTGCGCGATGGCGCAATATCGAACAGCCCCGCACCTTGGATCGTGCCGAGGCGCATCCTTCCGGCAAGGACGAAGCTGTCGCTGAAGGGGTAATAGGTTGAGGCGTCCAGCCGGGCGCGGACGTACGGGTCGAACCCTCCGCGCACCGTCGCCTCGGGCTGCACGAGCGTAGTGAGGCGGTAACCCTTGGTCGGGTTGAGCAGATCATCCGAGGTGTCGAACCCGACTTGTCCGTTGAGCCCGGCCACGTAGTAGGTGCGCCGTTTGCGTCCACCGCTTGCCGCGTCATAATCGGTTTCGGCAGTACCGAGCATCTCGACGCCGAAGGCATAAGTATAGCGCTTCTGCCAGATCGGTGTAGAATCGCGGGCGATGCGCGCCGCGATGCGGCCGGTGTAGGCGCTGTAAGCGTCGTAGTCGTTGTGGAAGGCCTCGGCGACGAGTTCGAACGTCCGATCACGCTTGCCCGCGTTGGAGCGCCGGAAGGTCACGCCTGCACCCTGCTGGCGCGTACCAGCGATGGCATGGGCGATCAGGGCACCCTCGGGCGGGAACATGTTGCGGTGGGTCCAGGTCGCCTGGGCGGTGATGCCCTCACCCGCCGCATAGCCGAGCGATCCGGCGATGGTGCGCGGAGGCCCTGCATCCTGCTTGACGTGCAGCGTAACGTATTCGGTGCCATCACCGACCTGTTCGCCGGTCTTTTGCGGCTCAACCGCTACAGTCGAGAAAAGGCTCGTGGCGACGAGCGCCTTGCGCAGATCGTCGACCTTGCGGCTGTCGTAAAGCTCGCCGCGCTTGAACCGTGCGAGCACCTGAATGTGATCGGCATCAAAGGCCATGTCGCCATCGGTCGTGAAACCGCCAAAGCGGCCGCGCGGCCCGACCATGACCGGGAGCGTATAGACGCCGTCGCCCGCGTCCTGATCCAGCAGGATGTCGCGCTGGCCCACTTCAGCGAAGGGGTAGCCATTCTCGGGCAGCGCTACCGCGACACGCGCCTCGGCACCTTGCACGCGCTCCGCAACGATAGGTTCGCCGACCTTGAGGGGAAAGTTGTCCGCGATCAGACCGGAAGGAACTGTCGGGTCGGCCTTCACCTGAATATCGGAGAACACGTAACGCTTGCCGGGATTAACTTGGATGACCGCGATCAGACTTGGATCGGCTTGATCGGACGACGGGTCCATGCGTGTACGCACTTGCGGGCTGTACCAGCCCTCGGAAGCGAGCACCGTCTGCATCAACTGGCTGTCTTCGGTCAGCCGTGCCGCGACCATCGCAGAATTGGCCGCCTTGCCATCGCCCTTCTTGAGAGCCGACGCGGAATTGAACTGGCTTTCAAGGTCGGCACCCGTTTCCTTGTCGGCGAGATCGAGCCCCTTGATGTCGATGCGATACCCGACTTCGACATCCTTATCACCTTCCTCTCCTTCGGCGATCTGTACCGGGGTAACCTCGAACTGGTCGATGGGCGGCAAGGGGGCAGTCAGTTCAGCATCGCGCACAGGAGCATCGCCGATCTCTTCGACAGCCTGGCCATCCGCAAGCGCCGGATCTCCAGCGGGAGGGGAGGTACCTTCTGCCGGCTTCGCTCCGCTCTGCTGCTCCGCCATGCGACGCTCGAACGCGTCGATCGATTCGAGCGGCTTGTCGAGTTCGGGGTCATCTGAGGCGTCGAGCGCAGGTATGGAGGAATTGAACTCGCCGTCAGGGATGATCGGATCGACTTGCGGCAAAGTAGAGTCGGCAGGTGGCGCCGGCACCTTTACCTGACCCGCCTCGAGGTCGACTGCCTTGCCTTCAGGCTGCGAGGAGGGCTGGTTCGCCGGTGCCGCCTCCTCTGAAGGTTGCGCTTGCGCCGATGCACTGCCCGAAGGCACGGCGATGCCAAGTGCAAGGACCAAGGCAACCGCACCGCCGGCACATCCATGGCGCAGGGACAGGGAACGATCCGGCCGATGATCGATTAGCCTGAACATGGACACCGCGACGAATCACCCCTTTGCCGAACCGGTACATCCGGCCCCTCCTGAGAATGCCTATCGCATTGCAACAGCGAAAGTTCCCTCGTTCACACAGGCTCGTAGTGAATAGCGTCGGAACGCCGGCAAGCAACGCCGCAACGGAAATCGTCCCCGGATCGGATGCCCTGTCCCCCCTGGCCATGCCGCGTGCGGCGTGGTTCAGGGTAGTGAAGCGGGTCTACGTGATGATTGGCTTCCATGAACTGGGCCTTCTTTCGGCAGGCCTCGCGTTCTACACGTTTCTTGCCCTGACCCCGCTGATCGCGGCAACCGTGATGGTTTACGGACTTGTTGCCGACGTCGGCATGGTGCGTGAGCAAATGGACAGCATCGTCGACGTGGTGCCGCCGGAGGTCGCCCGCCTTCTGGAAGAGCAGTTGCTGCGGATCATCTCCACCAACTCCGGAGTGACCGGCCTCGCGCTCGTCATCGCGTTGTTCTTCGCGATCTATGGAGGCATGCGCGCGGCAGGCGGAATGGTCAGCGCGCTCAACATCATCAACGAAGAGCGCGAGACGCGCAGCGTCGTCGCCCGAACCTTGCGCACCGGTGGACTTACGCTCGCGGCGATTCTGCTGGCGTTGACCGGCGTGCTATCCGGCGGCGTCTTCGCGTGGCTGCAGACGGAGACAAGCGTATACCTCGGGAGCGCCACCCAACTGACCTTCAAGATCCTGACCTGGGTAGCCGCGATCTCGCTTGGCAGCGCCGGCTTCGCCTTGATCATGCGCTACGGCCCCGACCGCCGCCCTGCCAAGTGGCGCTGGCTCGCACCCGGCTCACTGCTGGCGACGCTGCTCTGGCTGGCAGTCTCGTTCGGCTTCTCGCTCTACGTAGCCTACATCAGCGACTACAACGCGACGTACGGCTCGCTTTCGGCCATCGTCGTGTTCCTGATGTGGCTGTTCCTTTCCGCATATGGCGTACTTCTCGGTGCCCTGCTCAACGCGGAGATCGAGCGCCAGACCTTTTGCGACACTACCGTCGGCCCCCCGCGTCCTGCCGGGGAAAGGGGAGCAGTCCTTGCCGATCTGATCGACGACGGCGTGCCTTCAGCAAGGCAACTCGAACGGCGAAAGCACCATCGCGCCGAGGCCGAGCGGCGACGCGCGGACGGTGCTAGCCCGGAAGCGTGAGGGGCGCAGGGATCGGCGCTTCCCCGCGCCCCGCTGCACGAACTGAACGCAGCGCAAATCCTGAGTAGAACGCGATAAGCGCCTTCAGCGAATAATTTGCCATCGCATCCAGCGGCGAGCCGTCCTCATGCCGATACCAGTCGGCACCGGAATTGAGCATGCGCATGATGGTAGACACGGTCAGATAGCTGTCGATTCCGCCATGGAACTGTCCCGAGGACACGCCCTCGTCCAGAACGAAGCGCCAGGCTTCGAACGCTTCCTTGCGGGCTTTCATGAGGTAGAGAAAATCCGGGCTGCGACGGAAGAATTTTCGCTCGCTGAAAATGATGGCATAAGCCTCGAGGCGATCCGCCAGAGCCGCAAGTTCCTCTGCAATGAGGGTGACGAAGCGCACTTCAGCGTCGATATCGAGCGCCGCGATGCGCAGTGCCCGTCCCCTCTGGTCGAGAACCGCATCGCGAACTATAGAATCGAGCATTTCCTCCTTCGTGGCGAAATGATGATAGAGGCTGCCCGACAGGATGTTCACGTCGTCGGCAATCTGCCGCACGGTGGTCGCCTCGAAGCCGAACTCGGCAAAGCGGCGAGCGGCCGCTGCAAGGATTTCCTCGCGCCGGTCCGGATGGCTTGGCCTTCGCCCTCTCACCGCTTTCGATGCCACTCTTGCCGCCTTTGCCGTTTGTTCTCGTAAGACGCCTAGCAAGACGTGCGGCCGATGGCGAGGCAGGGGCTGCCATCGTGTGCGCGATGACCCGCCGGGGCGGTTGAACCCACCCGCCGACAGCGCATAGCTACGGGCAAAGGAAACGGCAGGTCCGGCCCCGGCCAGCACCACGCCCGTGAGAGGAAGGAACGACCAATGAGTGATGTTCTGGGCTACAAGGGCAAGCGCGTAATCGTCAGCGGCTGCTTCTCCGGCATGGGCGAGGCCGCCGCGAAGCTGCTGGTATCGCTCGGCGCCGAGGTCCACGGCTTCGACTTCAAGGAAAGCGCCGTGCCGATGGCCTCGTTCACGCAGATCGATCTGCGCGATCCGGCCAGCCTCGAGGCCGCCGTCAGCGGCGTAGGAGGCAAGATCGACGCGCTGTTCAACTGCGCAGGGCTCCCGGGCGGCGGTGGTTTTCCGTCCATGGACACGATGAAGGTCAATTTCCTCGGCACCCGTCACCTGACCGAGCAGGTCGTACCGCTGATGGGGAACAAGGGCGCGATCGTCTCGATCGCCTCGACGGGCGGCCTCGGCTGGAGCCGCCGTATCCCGGTCCACATGCAACTGCTGGCGACGCAGGGCTTCCAGGCCGGTCTCGACTGGTGCGAGGCGAACATGGACCAGGTCGGCGAGGGCTATGCGTTCTCGAAGGAAGCCGTCATCGTCTGGACGCAGTTCATGGGTGCCCGCCTGATCAAGCAGGGCATCCGCATCAACTGCTCGCTCCCCTCGCCCACGCAGACGCCGATGATGGCGACCTTCCACGCCGTCTCGGGCAAGGAAGTCGTCGATGCCGCCGCCGAGCCGCTCGGCCGCTACACCACGCCGGAAGAACAGGCGGGGCCGCTGGTCCTGATCAACTCCGACCTCGCAGGCGTGGTCAATGGCGTCGTGCTGCCGGTGGACGGCGGCTTTATGGGCGGTCTCGCCACAGGTCAGGTCGACATCACCAAGATGATGGCCAGGAAGCAGGACGCATAATTCGTCGTCGTCCCGGACTTGATCCGGGACCGCTGCCGGTCTTTAGGTTGAGCTTTCAACGCGACAGGACGGAAGAAGACAGGCGATGAGCGATGCGGTGCTGTACGAAATCGACGAGGAGGGCATCGTCCTCCTCATGCTCAACCGCCCCGAGCTGCGCAACCCGATCTCCGACGCCGAGGTCATCGAGGCCCTGCTCGCCGCCCTCGCCCGGCTCGAGACGGACCCGCGGGCCCGTGTCGCCATCCTGACCGGCGCGGGCAAGGGCTTCTCCTCCGGCGGCAACATCAACGAGATGAAGCCCGGCGGCACCCTCAACGCCGGGTCTCCCGCCGCCACGCGTCTTTCCTACAAGCGCGGCATCCAGCGGCTCCCGCTCGCCTTCGCGGCGCTGGAAGTGCCGATCATAGCCGCCGTCAACGGTGCTGCCATGGGCGCGGGCTGCGACCTCACCTGCATGTGCGACTTGCGCATCGCCGGCGAGAGCGCGAAGTTCGCGGAGAGCTTCGTCAAGCTTGGCCTCATTGCTGGCGACGGCGGCTCATGGTTGTTGCCGCGTGTGATCGGCTGGTCGAAAGCCGCCGAGATGGCGCTCACCGGCGATCCGATCGACGCCGCCGAGGCGCTGGCCTGCGGCCTTGTCAGCCGCGTGGTGCCCGATGCCGAACTTCTCGACGCCGCCCGCGCCCTCGCCCGCCGCATCGCTGCCAATCCACCGCACGCGGTACGGATGACCAAGCGACTGCTGTGGGAAGGCCGCCGTGCGGACCTTGCCACGCTGCTGGAGATGGCCTCGGCCATGCAGGCCGCCGCCCACGCCACGGCCGACCACGAGGAAGCCGTCGCCGCTTTTCTCGCAAAGCGGCCACCGCAATTCAAAGGCTCTTGATCCGAATGTGAGGCGCGCCTATTTCGATCACACTGAAATGTGAGATTGAACACCACAATGGCTACCGATGTGATCGACAAGGTCCGCAAGCTCGTAACCGAGGGCGGAATGAGCAAGTCCAGCCTGGCGCGCGCCGCCGGCCTCCACGCCAATACGCTGCGCGATTGCACCGAGGATGACTGGAACCCCACTGCCGAAACCCTTGGCAAGCTGGAGCGCGTCCTTTTCTCGAACGACGAGCGCGAAGTGCTCGTACCGATCGAGGAAATCATCGACGAGGCCCGCAACGGCCGTATGTTCATCCTCGTCGACGATGAGGACCGCGAGAACGAGGGCGACCTCATCATCCCCGCGCAGATGGCGACTCCGGCCGCGATCAACTTCATGGCGACGCATGGACGCGGCCTGATCTGCCTCGCGATCACCAGCCAGCGCGTCGACGAACTCGGCCTCAACCTGATGAGCAGCCATAACGGCACGCGTCATGAGACCGCCTTCACCATCTCGATCGAGGCGCGCGAAGGCGTTACCACCGGTATCTCGGCAGGCGACCGTGCGCGCACCATCTCGGTTGCCATCGACGGCACCAAGACGCGCGACGACATCGTCACGCCCGGCCACGTCTTCCCGCTGCGCGCCCGCGACGGCGGCGTGCTCGTTCGCACCGGGCACACCGAGGCGGCGGTCGATATCTCGCGCCTCGCCGGGCTCAACCCTTCCGGCGTGATCTGCGAGATCATGAAGGAGGACGGCACCATGGCCCGCATGGACGACCTCATCGGCTTCGCACGCCTGCACGACCTGAAGATCGGCACGATCCGCGACCTCATCGCCTATCGCCGCAAGCACGACCGCATGATCGAGAAGCGTAACGAGATCAGCTTCCACTCGCGCCATGGCGGCGACTGGGTGGCCCGCTCGTACTTCAACCGCGCGACCGGCGATGAGACCGTGGCGCTGGTGAAGGGCCGGATCGATCCGTCGAAGCCGACCCTTGTGCGCATGCACACCCTGTCCTTCTTCGCGGACATCTTCGGCGAGGACACCGGCGATCGCGGCGACCTCCTGCATCGCTCGATGGAAATGATCGGCGAGGAGGGTTCGGGCGTGATCGTGGTCATCAACCGTCCGATGAACAAGTTGATGTCGCGCGTGATGGACATCAAGCAGGAGTTCCGCAATGGCGGCACCCCGGACCTCGAGGAATTGAGGGACTACGGCGTGGGCGCGCAGATCCTGGCGGAACTGGGCATTCACGACATGGTCCTGCTGACCAACACGCACCACTCGCTGGTTGCGCTCGAAGGGTACGGACTCAACATCGTCGGCGAGCGGCCCATCATCGCCCCGACCAGCGAAGGATCGAACTGACATGGCCCGTTTCCTCATCATCGAGGCGCGTTTTTACGACCATCTCAACGACATGCTGATCACGGGCGCCAAGGCCGCGCTCAAGGCAGCAGGCCATCAAGCCGAAGTCATCACGGTGCCGGGCGCGCTGGAAATTCCCGCCGCCATCTCGCTGGCCGATGCCACCGGGGACTATGACGGTTACGTCGCTATCGGCGTCGTCATCCGCGGCGAGACCTATCACTTCGAGATCGTCGCCGGCGAATCGGCCCGCGGTATCATGGCGCTGACCATGGACGGCATCGCCATCGGCAACGGCATTTTGACTGTCGAGAACGAAGAACAGGCCCTCGTCCGCGCCGATGCAGCACAGAAGGACAAGGGCGGCGAGGCAGCCAAGGCAGCTATCGCCCTTTACGACCTCAAGGGCCGCTTCGGCGCCTGAAAACCAATCGTCACGCGATGCCTGCGACGGAGAATCCGAGGGCATCGCGTGACCGAATTGAGTAAGTAATTACACTTAAGTCCTTTCAAAATCATTCATATCAGCGCAATTCTCCTGCGGTTAATCGCCAATTTTATAATGTTCACTTACAGGACATCATCGAATTCGCGGTTTTCAATTATCGTCCGTCGTGTAGTTCGTGAGCAGGTCGCTCCGATTTTGCTCGAAAACGGATGTATAACCTGAAACAACTGACGCCGGGCAAACCGGCGGGTCGCAAACCATGGCTCGTGGTATCGGGTCCGGGAGAACGCACTGGTTCCTCCCGCTGGAGAACGCTTGGGTGAACAAGGACGCAATCGCGAAGTCGCTGGCCGCCGATCTGGAGATGCACCTCGGCCAACTGGAAGAGATCGGTGCAATGGTCGCTGCCGCCCACCTCGAAGCTGCCATCGAATCCTTATGCCGGGAATTCGGCATTCCGCGTAAAGCGTCCGATACGGATTAAGCTGCGCGAGACGTTTCCTCGGAAGTTTGCCTATGATTTGTCCGTGGCGGATCAAGCAACACAGCGGCGAATGCAGGTCATAACCTGCTGAGCGTTGCTGCTTTTCTCGCAACGATGGGCACAATTGCCGCGATGACTTTCGCGAAGGAAGTCGTGCGGCCCGCATCAGGCGATCCTATTCGATGGAGAACACGGACCAGTTGATGCGCAATCGGGCGAAAGCGATCCGGCTGATCGGAATCGCCAATGAACTTCTGGCAATGGCGCGGGAACTGGAGATCGGAGAGAGTCCCTCGGCGATACTGGAAAGCCTCGCCATCACCGGGGAAGCCCGTGAACCCAAGGGCACGGCGAGTCAGGATCACCCGATCTGGGTGGAACTCGCCCGCCAGACTTACGACGACCGGCGGCGGCGCACCAAGATTTTCCGCTCGGAAGAACTGTTCGGCGAACCCGCCTGGGATATACTGCTCGATCTGTTCATCGCTGCCAAGGAGCGCCGCCGCGTCTCGGTGACGAGCGCATGCATCGGCTCCGCCGTCCCTTCGACGACGGCGCTGCGCTGGATCGCGATTCTCGAAAAGCAGGGGCACCTCGTACGGGAGGCCGACCCTGGGGACGCGCGCCGGGTCTACGTCAAACTGAGCGCGCGGGGCTATGCCGCGATGCTCGAATACTTCGCCTCCGCATCCCGCTCCGTCGTGTTGATCGACGATACCGCAAGGGACAGCGTCGCCGCACGCTGAGGCGATCGGCCTCCAGCCACCTCTTCGCCCCATGGGGGGATTGGCCGGTCGTCGTGCGGAGGAAGCGGGTGACCGGCGCCATTTCCCCGGCACCGGTCACCCGCGACATTTCAGGTTCAGGCGCTCAGGCGACCGAACGCACCAAGGCCCGCATAACGCGCGGCCTTGCCCAGCTCTTCCTCAATGCGGATGAGCTGGTTGTACTTGGCAAGCCGGTCCGAACGGGCCAGCGAACCGGTCTTGATCTGGCCGCAGTTGGTGGCGACGGCGAGGTCGGCGATGGTCGCGTCCTCGGTCTCGCCCGAACGGTGCGACATGACGGCGGTGTAGCCGTTGCGGTTGGCGATCGAGACGGCTTCGAGCGTCTCGGTCAGGGTGCCGATCTGGTTGACCTTGACCAGCAGCGAGTTCGCCAGGCCCTTTTCGATGCCCATGGTCAGGCGCGCCGGGTTGGTGACGAACAGGTCATCGCCGACCAGCTGCACCTTGTGGCCGATCTTGTCGGTCAGCGCCTTCCAGCCCTCGAAGTCGTCCTCGCTCATGCCGTCCTCGATCGAGATGATCGGATAGGCTTCGGTAAGGTCGGCAAGGTAGTCCGCGAAGGCCACCGGCGACAGGCTCAGGCCCTCGCCGCTGATCTCGTACTTGCCGTTCTTGAAGAACTCGGTCGAGGCGCAGTCGAGCGCGAGCTTGATGTCGGTGCCCGGCTTGAAGCCTGCCTTCTCGATCGAGGCCATGATGAAGTCCAGCGCATCGCGGGTGCTGGCAAGGTTCGGCGCGAAGCCGCCCTCGTCGCCCACGGCGGTGGCGAGGCCCTTCTCGTGCAGGCCCTTCTTGAGCGTATGGAAGATTTCCGCACCCCAGCGCGCGGCTTCCGCCAGCGACGAGGCGCCGACCGGCATGACCATGAATTCCTGGAAGTCGATCGGGTTGTCGGCATGCTCGCCGCCATTGATGATGTTCATCATCGGCACTGGCAGGACATGCGCCGAAACGCCGCCGACGTAGGAGTAGAGCGGCAGGCCGCGCGCATTGGCGGCGGCCTTCGCGGCGGCCATGCTGACGCCGAGGATGGCGTTGGCACCGAGGCGCGCTTTGTTCGGCGTGCCGTCGAGTTCGATCATGGCGAGGTCGAGGTCGCGCTGGTCTTCGGCGTCGAGCCCGACGAGCGCCTCGGCGATCTCGCCGTTGACCGAATCCACGGCCTTGAGCACGCCCTTGCCGAGATAGCGGCTCTTGTCGCCGTCACGCAGTTCCACCGCTTCGTGCGCGCCGGTCGATGCGCCCGAGGGCACTGCCGCGCGGCCGAAGCTGCCGTCTTCCAGCAGGACGTCCACCTCCACGGTGGGGTTGCCGCGGCTGTCCAGGATTTCCCGTCCGTGAATGTCGATGATCGCGGTCATGTCTGCGGTTCTCCTCAAGCGGGCGCATTACGCGCCATCCGTCCGGAGGCGGTCTTAGCAGGGGAACTTCGCGTGACAAGTTGCGTTGCAGCAAGGAACGACAAGTTGTGTTACTCTGTCCGCACATGGCTTATGATGCCAATTCGCGCCAAGGATAGACAAGGAAGGATAATCGCATGGTCGAACCCACCATCTCCGCCGGAAACGGCACCGAAAGCGCCAAGAATCACTTCTCCAAGGCGGTCGAGGAAGCCAAGGCCGGTGCACAGGCTTTCGCCGGTGAAGTGTCGAGCGAATGCAAGACCCGCAGCGGTGAAGCCAAGGACAAGGCCAGCGCCTTCGCGGCCGATGCCAAGGTAAAGGCCGCCGGCTATGCCGAGGAAGGCAAAGCCAAGGCCAGTCAGGCGATCGTCGGCGTCTCCAAGCTGATCGACGACAATGCCGCCCTGATCGACGAGAAGGTCGGCGTGAAGTACGGCGATTACGCCCGCAGCGCATCGAAGTCGCTGGCCGACGCCGGAGCCAAGCTGGACGAGAAGTCGATCGAAGACATTGGCGAGGATGCCAAGACGTTCGTGCGCAACAGCCCGTGGCAGGCGCTCGGCATCGCGGCCGCGACCGGCTTCGTGCTTTCCCGCCTGCTCAGGGGCAAGTGAAGGCGCTTCGGCGCCTGAGCTGACTTCCTGAGAGAATGCAGGACACCACACCCGCCCTCGCCCCTGCGGCCGAGGATTACGAGAATCTGTCGCTGGCGCAGGATCTGCGCCAGTTGGCGGATGAAGCGAAGGTTTTTGCGCAGGCTGAACTCGCGTTTCAAAAGTCGCGCGCTGCATATGTCGGGTCGGAAACGCGCACTATCGTCATGCTGCTCGTGGTGGCAGCGGTGCTGGTTTTCTTCGCTGTCATGGCCTTCGTGGTCGGTACGGTGATTGCCCTGGGTCCGCTGCTCGGATTGTGGGGCGCGATGGCGGTTGTCACGCTGGTATTGCTTGCGCTTGCCGCATTCGGGGCCTGGAGTGCGCGCGCACGGCTGCGCCGGATGCTGCGTATCGCGGGCGGTTCTCAGGACGATTAATCTATTACGGGGGCTCGAATGGGCAAGCAGGCAGCGCAGGTTCTGGTGGACCGGGCCGCGCGCGACGCCGCGAAGGCGAAGTTCGACGGACATTACCAGGCTTTCAAGGCCGACATGGACGAGCGCGGGATCAGCGGCCGGATCGCTGACGAGGCGCTCGATCAGGCCAAGCTGATGTTCGACGAGGCCGTTGCCGTTGTCGAGGAGCATCCCGCCGCAATCGGCGGAACCTTGGCCGCGCTCGTGCTTTGGTTTTTGCGTAATCCCATTATCGACCTGGCGCAGCGCCTGTTGGACAGCGTGCGCGACCGGGTCTCTTGACCAAGGAAGGAACGCCAGGTGAGCAAGACCGAGTCGTCCACCCCGATCGATGTCAGCAAGGGTGCGAACGTCGTCGCCCTGCCCGCGAAGATCGCCGAGCCCAAGCCGTCTGACAAAGTCATCGCCTTCGTCAAGAAGCACCCGGTACTGACCGTCGCAGGCGGTGTCGCCGTCGGCGTCGCGGTGAGCGCCCTCCTGCCGCGCCGCGTCAGCAGGCGGATCGTCGCGCGCACGCTGGACCTCGCGGAGGCAGCCGGCACCGCCAGCGTCGTACTCGGCCGCAAGGCGGGCGACAAGGCGCACGACATCGGCATCGATGCGCGCAAGCAGGCCTCGAAGTTCGCGGACAGCGCTGAAAAGGCCAGCGATCTGGCCATTCTCAATCTCGAAAAGTACGGCCTGGCTGCAGTAGGCGCCGCAAGTGCCCTCGGCCGTGCGACTGCCCGCCGAGCCAGCAGGCTTGGCGATGCGGCTGCCGACACCGCCAACCGCCTTGGAGACGCAGCGGCTGTCCGCTCGACCAAGGTGCTGCACATGGCCGAAGACCTCAAGAAGCGTGTCAAATCGTAAACGGCTCGTGAATTTCAGCTAAAGACGCACCTTTTCGCTTACTGCGCGATCAAGGTGCGTCTTGTGCACTTGCTCCTTGACCTCTCCAAAATTATAGGCCGCTTATCTCCCAACCAGCAGGAAAGCGGCACTCTCCCATGCAGAAGCTTCACCTTGTAATGGGCGGCCGGGTCAAAGATCCGCGCAGCCTCGAATTCACCGACCTCAAGGCTCTCGACCTCGTCGGTGTCTATCCCGATTTCGCCGAGGCCCAGAATGCCTGGAAATCGGCAGCGCAGCGCACCGTCGATGATGCCGAGATGAAGTACGTGATCGTGCATCTTCATCGCCTGCTCGAGCCGGAACTGCCGGCAGCCTGAGCAGCGGAAACGAAAAAGGCCGGCGGAAACGCCGGCCTTTTTCTTTATCCTGAAGCGAAGAGGATCAGATGAATTCGATCTTCTGCACCAGGTAGAACTTGTCACCCGACGGGACGGTCACTTCGATCTCTTCCTCGACCTTGCGGCCGATCAGCGCCTTGCCGAGCGGCGAGTTGTAGCTGATGCGGCCGACCTTCGCGTCCGCTTCGTAAGGGCCGACGATCTGGTACTTCACCGGCTTCTCATCATCGTCGAGAAGGGTGATGGTGGCGCCGAAGATGATCTTGTCGCCCGACAACGTCGCGGGATCGATGATCTGCGCGCGCGTGATCTTGTCCTCGAGGTCGGCGATGGTCGCCTCGACCTGGCCTTGGCGCTCCTTGGCGGCGTGGTACTCGGCGTTTTCCGAAAGATCGCCGTGGGCACGCGCTTCCTCGATGGCGTCGACGATGAGCGGACGCTCATCGCGCAGCGCCTTGAGGTCCGCGGTCATCCGCTCGTAACCTTCCGCGAGCATCGGCAGCTTTTCGACACTTGCCATTCTAATTCATTTCCTCCTGCGGCCTTCCCCCAAAGGTCTTGCGACTAGTTTCCTGTCCCCGCCCTAGGCGGGCGGGGCCGATCTGCTGCGATGTGGGGGGAGGCGAGATCGATTTCAGCTATAGTAGTCCTGCAACGATCGCACTTCAAGTTTGCTCCCGCGAATTGTCGCGATCGCCTCCGCCGCAGCTACACTGGCCGCCGCCGTGGTGAAGATCGAAACCTTGCCGGTCAGCGCCGAGGCGCGGATCGACTGGGAGTCCACCAGGCTCTGCCAGCCTTCGGTGGTGTTGAAGATCAGCGCGATCTCGCCATCGACGATCTTGTCGACGATGTGCGGACGGCCCTCGGCCACCTTGTTGACGAGATCGACCTGCAGGCCCGCTTCGGCCAGATACTTCTGCGTGCCGCTGGTGGCGACGACGCGGAAGCCCTGCTCGATCAGCGTCTTCACCGCAGGCAGGATCACCGGCTTGTCGCTGTCCTTGACCGAGACGAACACGGTGCCTTCGACCGGCAGCTTCATACCGGCGCCAAGCTGGGCCTTGCCGAAGGCGCGGGCGAAATCGCTATCGATTCCCATGACTTCGCCGGTGGACTTCATCTCGGGGCTGAGCACCGGATCGACGCCCGGGAAGCGGTTGAACGGGAACACGGCTTCCTTGACCGCCATGTACGGCAGGTCGCGCTTAAACGGCGGGAAGGTGTCCAGCTTCTCGCCCGCCATGACGCGCGCGGCGATCTTGGCGACCGGCTGCCCCAGCGCCTTGGCGACGAACGGCACCGTGCGCGAGGCGCGCGGGTTGACCTCGATGAGGTAGACCTCTCCGTCCTTCACCGCGAACTGGATGTTCATCAGGCCCTTGACGTTGAGGCCGAACGCCAGCTTCTCGGCCTGACGCTCCATCTCGGCGATGATCTCGGGCGGCAGGCTGTAGGGCGGCAGAGTGCAGGCGCTGTCGCCCGAGTGGATGCCCGCTTCCTCGATGTGCTGCATCACGCCCGCCACGACGACGCGCTCGCCGTCGCACAGGGCATCGACGTCGCACTCGATGGCGTCGCGCAGATACTGGTCGATCAGCACCGGGCTGTCGCCCGAGACCTGCACGGCGGTGGTGATGTAGTCGTCGAGCTGCTGTTCGCTGTCGACGATCTCCATCGCGCGGCCGCCCAGCACGTAGCTGGGGCGCATCAGCACCGGGTAGCCGATGCGGTTGGCGACGTTCACCGCCTCATCACGGCTGCGGGCAATGCCGTTGGCGGGCTGCTTGAGGCCCAGCTTGTCCACCAGCGCCGAGAACCGCTCGCGGTCTTCGGCAAGGTCGATCGCGTCGGGCGAGGTGCCGAGGATCGGAATGCCCTCGTCTTCCAGCGCCTGCGCCAGCTTGAGCGGAGTCTGGCCGCCGAACTGCACCAGCACGCCGACGAGTTCGCCGCTCTGCTGTTCCACGCGCAGGATTTCGAGCACGTCTTCGGCGGTCAGCGGCTCGAAGTAGAGGCGGTCCGAGGTGTCGTAGTCGGTCGAGACCGTCTCGGGGTTGCAGTTGACCATGATGGTCTCATAGCCCGCTTCCGAAAGCGCGAAGCAGGCGTGGACGCAGCAGTAGTCGAACTCGATGCCCTGCCCGATCCGGTTCGGACCGCCGCCGAGGATCACGATCTTCTTGCGGTCGGACGGCATCGCCTCGTCCTCGGGCTCACCAAAGATCGGGGCTTCGTACGTCGAGTACATGTAGGGCGTCACCGCCTCGAACTCGGCGGCGCAGCTGTCGATGCGCTTGAACACGGGAACGACGCCCAGCTTGCGGCGAAGCTGGCGCACTTCCTTCTCGCTGGTGGCACCCGCCATGGCGCGCAGCGCGTCATGCAGCAGGCCCGAGCGCTTGGCCTGGGTCTCGCCCAGACCGCCCGCGACGCCGACCGAACGCACCGCCAGCGTGGCAAGGCGCTTGTCGGAGAAGCCCATGGCCTTGAGCTTGCGCATGCCCGCCGCATCGTTGGGCAGACCTTCGGCGAGGATCTTGGTTTCCTCGGCGATGATCTCCTCGATGTGGCGCAGGAACCACTTGTCGTAGTGGGCGATCGCGTGGATCTCGTCCACGGTGAAGCCTTCGCGGAAAGCCTGCGC
The DNA here is from genome assembly GCF_030209485.1 of Novosphingobium sp. fls2-241-R2A-195. Taxonomy (NCBI): domain Bacteria; kingdom Pseudomonadati; phylum Pseudomonadota; class Alphaproteobacteria; order Sphingomonadales; family Sphingomonadaceae; genus Novosphingobium; species Novosphingobium sp. fls2-241-R2A-195. The sequence continues at coordinate 125,972 of NZ_JARVRY010000016.1, read as the reverse complement.
GGCGTGCAGCAGACGCTCCGGCGTGGCGCGCGAAAGAGCGGCGGTGATGACGTCACGGCCAGCGCCTTCCAGCGCAGGCACGCGGTTGAAGCCGTCAAGGCCGGTTTCGAGGCCGCGCAGGGCCTTCTGCATCGATTCCTTGATGTTGCGGCCGATCGCCATGACTTCGCCGACCGACTTCATCGCGGTGGTGAGGTCGTTCTTGGCGCCCTTGAACTTCTCGAAGGCGAAGCGCGGGATCTTGGTGACGACGTAGTCGATGGTCGGCTCGAACGCGGCCGGCGTCGCGCCGGTGATCTCGTTCATGATCTCGTCGAGCGTATAGCCGACCGCCAGCTTGGCGGCGACGCGCGCGATCGGGAAGCCGGTGGCCTTCGAGGCCAGCGCCGAGGAACGCGACACGCGCGGGTTCATCTCGATGACGATCAGGCGACCGTCCTTGGGGTTCACCGCGAACTGGACGTTGGAACCGCCGGTCTCGACGCCGATCTCGCGCAGCACCTCGATCGAGGCGTTGCGCATGATCTGGTATTCCTTGTCGGTCAGCGTCAGCGCCGGGGCGACGGTGATCGAGTCGCCCGTGTGGACGCCCATCGGATCGACGTTCTCGATCGAGCAGATGATGATGCAGTTGTCATGGCGGTCGCGCACGACCTCCATCTCGTATTCCTTCCAGCCGAGCAGCGATTCCTCGATCAGCACTTCGGTGGTCGGCGAGGCATCGAGGCCCGAGCGCACGATCGCCTCGAACTCGGCCTTGTTGTAGGCGATGCCGCCGCCGGTGCCGCCCATCGTGAAGCTGGGGCGGATGATCGAGGGCAGGCCGGTGCGCTCAAGCACCGCGAAAGCCTCGTCCAGCGTATGCGCCACGCCCGAACGCGCCGAGTTGAGGCCGATCTTGTCCATCGCGTCGCGGAAGCGCTGGCGATCCTCGGCCTTGTCGATGGCGTCGGCGTCGGCGCCGATCATCTGGACGCCGTACTTCTCCAGAGTGCCGTCGTTGAACAGCGCCAGCGCGCAGTTGAGCGCGGTCTGACCGCCCATCGTCGGGAGCACCGCATCGGGGCGCTCCTTCTCGATGATGCGCGCGACGACCTCGGGGGTGATCGGCTCCACGTAAGTGGCGTCGGCCATGTCCGGGTCGGTCATGATCGTGGCGGGGTTCGAGTTCACCAGGATCACCCGGTAACCGTCCTCCTTCAGCGCCTTGATCGCCTGAGTGCCCGAATAGTCGAACTCGCAGGCCTGACCAATGATGATGGGCCCCGCGCCGATTACGAGGATCGAGGAGATGTCGGTGCGCTTTGGCATGGGCTTTCCTGGGTGTCCTGTGTGTCTTGTAATGCGACCCGGTGGCTTATGCCACCAGATCGCCGAAAGCCTTGTCCCAGTAATCGGGATCGGCTTTCGCGTTCTGGATGATGGGGTTAGCGTCTTGCTCAGCGCGAATGACTTCGCGAAAGCGGTCGGCCTGGAACTGGTGCATCGAGCCGCCGTACTCGCCCTGGTTGGTCGACCAGGCGCCCGTCTCGATCATGCGATCGATGAAGGCCTTGCCGGCTTCCTTGGAGTGCTTGCGCACTTTCGGGCCGAACTTGCGGACGGCGACGGAGACCTTGTCCTCGAAGATGAGCTGCAGCTCGCCGTAAGGATAGAAGCGCGGCGCGACCGAGAGTTCGGACGCCGGCCCGGCGACGTAGTAGGCGATCATGTGGTCGATCAGAGCGGACATTGCGCTAGTCATTTCAGGCACCTTCTTTGTTATGAGGTGCCTGGATGCATAGGCAATCCGCCGTGCCGGGTCGAAAGCTCCCTTGGCCGCACCGGCAATCATCGCCGATGCGTGGGACGGCGCGAACGCCGCCAAGGGAGCCTGACCCGCTGCGACCATCAGCCGAGCATACCCACGAACTTCTCGAACAGGTAGAAGCTGTCCTGCGGGCCGGGGCTCGCCTCGGGATGGTACTGCACGCCGAAAGCGCGCTTGCCCTTGATCGCGATGCCGCAGTTAGTGCCGTCGAACAGCGAGACGTGGGTTTCCTCGACGTTGTCGGGCAGGCAGGTGTTGTCCACCGCGAAGCCGTGGTTCATCGAGGTGATCTCGACCACGCCGTCGGCATGGCGCTTGACCGGATGGTTGGCGCCGCGATGGCCCTGGAACATCTTGCTGGTCTTGGCGCCCGCCGCGATGCCGAGCATCTGGTGGCCGAGGCAGATGCCGAACACCGGCATGTCACGCTCCAGCAGCGATGCGATCACGGGCACGGCATAAGCGCCGGTCGCTGCCGGGTCGCCCGGGCCGTTCGAAAGGAACACGCCTGCGGGTTCGAGCGACAGGATGGTTTCCAGCGAAGTCTCGGCCGGAACCACGGTGACGCGCGCGCCCGCCTTCACGAGGTTGCGGAAGATGTTGTCCTTCGCGCCGTAGTCGATCGCGACGACGTGCGGGCGGATTTCGCCCTCGGCAGCGCCGTAGCCCTCGCCCAGCACCCAGGTCGAGCCTTCCCAGCCCTGCTGGATTTCGCGGCTGACCAGCTTGGCAAGGTCCATGCCTTCGAGGCCCGGCCATTCCTGCGCGCGCTTGATCAGCGCGGGGATGTCGAAGTTACCTTCGGGGTCGTGGGCGATGACGGCGTTGGGCGCACCGGCGGTGCGGATGCGGCGGGTCAGCGCGCGGGTGTCGACGCCCGAGAGACCGACCTTGCCCTTGCTCGCCAGCCACTCGCCGTAGCCGCCTGCGGAACGGAAGTTCGAAGGCAGCGTCACGTCCTCGCGGACGACGCAGCCGACGGCGCCGTCGACCAGCGATTCGAGGTCTTCCTCGTTCACGCCGACATTGCCGATGTGCGGGAAAGTGAAAGTGACGATTTGGCCCGCGTAGGACGGGTCGGTCATGACTTCCTGGTAGCCGGTCATCGCGGTGTTGAAGCAGACTTCACCCACGGACTCTCCGACATGACCGAAACCACGTCCCCAAACGACATGTCCGTCGCTGAGAACCAGAACGCCCGTTGCCCCTTCGGGTTTGGGCGCAAGCGAAGATGCGGCGTCGGCCATGGTGGGTCGCTCCGTTGACGGCGTTTCTAACGTTGTGTGCTAAGACGCGGCCGCTAGAGAGGGTTGTGCACCGCGTCAAGGTGTGGGGGTGCAATTTGGGCGCACACGTGCAAATCGGCGCGCAGGTTGCTAGCTTTGCCACACGCACCACCCCGTTCACTCAGTTCATTTGCAGGAAAACCCATGCTTCGTGATTCGATCAAGGCCGCGCAGATCACCGCCATGAAGGCCGGTGAGAAGCAGCGCCTCGCCACTGTCCGCCTCATCCTTGCAAAGATCAAGGACCGCGACATCGAACTGCGCACCGCCGACACCGTGCCCGACGACGATGCGCTGGTGATCGACGTGCTGCAGAAGATGGTGAAGCAGCGCCGCGAATCGATCACCCTGTTCGAGCAGGGCGGCCGCCCCGAAAAGGCCGCCGAGGAACAGGCCGAGCTGGAAGTGATCGAAACCTTCCTCCCCGCCCAGTTGTCCGAGGAAGAAACCATGGCCGCCATCGAGGCGATCAAGGCCGAAACCGGCGCATCGGGCATGAAGGACATGGGCAAGGTCATGGGCGAACTGAAGGCCCGCCACGGCACGGTGCTCGACATGACCAAGGCGAGCGGCTGGGTGAAGGCGGCGCTGGCCTGATTTGCTGACAGGCGGCAGGTCTCGTGCTCACCCCCCAATGGCTCGACCAACTCCGGTCCCGCACCGCGCTTTCCGCGCTGATCGGCCGCTCCGTGCGGCTGCAGAAGGCGGGGCGCGAGCATCGGGCCTGCTGCCCTTTCCATAACGAGAACTCGCCCAGCTTCTACGTCAACGACGAGAAAGGGTTCTACCACTGCTTCGGCTGCGGCGCCCATGGCGACGCCATCCGCTGGATGACCGATCACCAGGGCCTCGCCTTCATGGACGCGGTCAAGGAACTGGCGGCCGAGGCCGGGATGGACGTCCCCGCGCCCGATCCGCAGATGGCGCGGGCGGCGGAGAAGCGCGACAGCCTGCACGACGTGATGGCCGCCGCGCAGGAGTGGTTCAAGGCCAGCCTGTCCGGCGCAGAAGGCGCGGCGGCGCGCGCCTATCTGGCCACGCGCGGATTCGATGCGCATACCGTGCAGCGCTTCGGCTTCGGCTATGCGCCCGAGGGGCGGCAGGCACTGAAAGAGGCCCTCTCCCGCTTCCCAGAGCCCATGCTGATCGAGGCGGGCCTGCGCATCGCCGTCGAGGAGCGCGATCCCTACGACCGTTTCCGGGGCCGCCTGATGCTCCCCATCGAGGATGCGCGCGGCCGGGTCATCGCCTTCGGCGGGCGGATCCTCACCAAGGGCAAGACCGATGCGCCCAAGTACCTCAACTCGCCCGATACCCCGCTGTTCGACAAGGGCCGCACGCTCTACAATCTGCACCGCGCCGCGCCCGCCGCGCGCCAGTCGGGGCGGATCGTGGTGGTCGAGGGCTACATGGACGTTATCGCGCTGGCCGCCGCCGGTATCGCCGATGCCGTCGCGCCGCTGGGCACTGCGCTGACCGAGCACCAGATCGAGATGCTCTGGCGCCATGTCGAGACGCCCACCCTGTGCTTCGACGGCGACACGGCCGGTCAACGCGCGGCGATGCGCGCGATCACCCGTGCGCTGCCGCTGCTGCGCCCTGCCCACTCCCTGCGAATCGTCCGCCTGCCCGAGGGGCTGGACCCCGACGACCTCATCAAGCAGCGCGGCTCCCGCGCGATGGAGGACATTCTCGGCGAGGCGAAGTCCCTCGTCGAAGTGCTGTGGGAGGCCGAGCGCGACGCCGTGCCGCTCAACACGCCCGAGGACAAGGCCGGTCTCAAGGCACGTCTGATGGCCCACGTCGAGACGATCCAGCACCCCGACATCGCCGGGCTCTACCGCCGCGAACTGCAGGACCGCTATTCCGAATTCGCCTTCCCGCGCCGGGAGAATCGCTGGCAACAGGGTGGAGGGCAAGGTGGTGGCGGAAACTTCCAGCCTCGCCAGAACCAGCGCGGAAGCGGCAAATGGAACGGCAAGCCGAGCCCTGCCCCCTCCTCGCCCGAATCGATCGAGCGCCTGAACACCCGATTCGCAGGCGCAGGCACCCGCGATGCGCTCTCCGCCGCGATCATCGCCGGGCTCATTCGCTGGCCCGCGCAACTTGCGCGCCACGCGGAAGCGCTTGCCCGGACTCCCGGTCTCGATCCGCGCTTCGAAACACTGGTGGACTGCTGCGGCGCCGCAGACGCGCTTGAAACCGAGGTTCTCGCCACCATATTGCGAGACAACGGCTTGGTGCAACCCAAGGCCGCCGAGTACGCAGGGCTTAGATTCGGCTTCCTGATTCCCGAAACGAGCGAGGAGCAGGCGGCAGCCGAACTGGCCCAGGCGATCGACCTCCTCGTCGAGCGACCAGTACTCGAAGCGGCACTGGCAAAAGCAACGGCGCGGTTCGAATCAGAGCTTTCCGACTCGGCATTCGCCGAACAGCAGCGACTGCTGAAGAGAAAGCTGGAATTCGATAGCCGTCTCAGGCAAATGGCAACCAGACATGCGTCGTGATTGTATAATTATACGAGGTTTACGGACCCCAGGTTTACGCACTCACGACGGCACGGGATAACGGCGAACTGATGAGCAAGAACGACACCAACGGCGCGGACAACGAGGGCCAGGACGCGCCGCTGATCGACCTCAACGAGGGTTCGATCAAGAAGCTGATCGCGCGTGCCAAGCGTCGCGGCGTCATCACTTACGATGAATTGAACGAGGCGCTGCCTCAGGACATGTCCTCGGACCAGATCGAGGACATCACCTCGGCTCTGAACGAGATGGGCGTCAACATCGTCGACAACGACGAGGATGCCGAAAGCCAGGAAAACGACGACCGCGATTCGGAAGACGATAACGACGACAGCGAAGGCGATGAAGTCTCGCCGCGCGTCAACGTCGATCCCGCGAAGAAGAAGGAAACGGTCGAGCGCACCGACGACCCGGTGCGCATGTACCTGCGCGAGATGGGCGCGGTCGAACTGCTCAGCCGCGAGGGCGAAATCGCCATCGCCAAGCGCATCGAAGCCGGCCGCGACATGATGATCCTGGGCCTGTGCGAGAGCCCGATCACCTTCCACGCCATCATCCAGTGGTCCGAAGCGCTCAACAACGGCGAGATGCAGCTGCGCGAGATCCTCGATCTCGACGCGATGCTTTCGAAGGAGCCCGCGCCCGAAGCCCTGAGCGAGGACGGCGAGAACGAGGACGACGGCGAAATCAGCGAAAAGACCGCCGGCCCCTCGTTCAAGGACGACGATTCCGACGACGAGGACAACTCCGAGGAACTCGACGAGGACGGCAACCCGATTCCCAAGCGTCAGGCCGAGGAAGAGGAAGAAGACAACACCCTCTCGCTCGCGCAGATGGAAGCGGCCCTCAAGCCGGAAGCGCTTGAGAAGTTCCTGCTGATCACCGAACTGTTCCAGACTTTCGAGCGCCTGCAGCGCGATCGTCTGGAGGCGCTGGCGCTGGGCATCGATTTCCCGGCCGCCAAGGAAGACCAGTACCAGCAGCTTCGTGAAGACCTCACGGCGCAGGTGGAATCGGTCAAGTTCCACGCGACCAAGATCGAATATCTGGTCGATAACCTCTACGCCTTCAACCGTCGCCTGACGACGCTGGGCGGGCAAATGCTGCGTCTGGCTGAGCGTCACAAGGTGAAGCGCACCGACTTCCTCGAATCCTACGTCGGCCGCGAGCTGGACGATACGTGGATCACGGACGTCGCCAAGAAGGACAAGAAGTGGGCTGCCTTCGCCGAGAACGAAGCCGACCCCGTCGAGCGTATCCGTCTGGAAGTCTCGGACATCGCCGCCGCCACCGGCATGGCGCTTCCCGAGTTCCGGCGCATCGTTAACATGGTCCAGAAGGCGGAGCGCGAAGCACGCATCGCCAAGAAGGAAATGGTCGAGGCGAACCTGCGCCTGGTGATCTCGATCGCCAAGAAGTACACCAACCGCGGCCTGCAGTTCCTGGATCTTATCCAGGAAGGCAACATCGGTCTGATGAAGGCGGTCGACAAGTTCGAGTACCGCCGCGGCTACAAGTTCTCGACGTACGCGACCTGGTGGATCAGGCAGGCGATCACGCGCTCGATCGCGGATCAGGCCCGCACGATCCGTATCCCGGTCCACATGATCGAGACGATCAACAAGCTGGTGCGCACCAGCCGTCAGTTCCTCCACGAGCAGGGCCGCGAGCCTACGCCCGAGGAAATGGCCGAGCGTCTGTCGATGCCGCTCGAGAAGGTGCGCAAGGTGATGAAGATCGCCAAGGAGCCGATCAGCCTCGAAACGCCGATCGGCGACGAGGAGGATTCGCACCTCGGAGACTTCATCGAGGACAAGAACGCGATCATTCCGGTGGACGCCGCGATCCAGGCGAACCTCAAGGAGACGGTCACCCGGGTCCTTGCCTCGCTCACTCCGCGTGAGGAGCGCGTGCTGCGCATGCGCTTCGGTATCGGCATGAACACCGATCACACGCTGGAGGAAGTCGGCCAGCAGTTCTCGGTGACGCGCGAACGTATCCGCCAGATCGAGGCCAAGGCGCTACGCAAGCTCAAGCACCCGAGCCGGTCGCGCAAGATGCGCTCGTTCCTGGACCAGTAAGAGAAAGCCCCGCCTCGGCGGGGCTTTTTTATTACCTCGTCACTTTTATTACCTCGTCATTGCGAGCGGAGTGAAGCAATCCAGAGCCGCGCAATCCGCCCTGGATTGCTTCACTCCGCTCGCAATGACGATGAGGGTTTGTCCCCGGCAGCAAACACCTTACCGCCGGCATTCCCCCGAGGCGATCACACGGAAGCCTTCCGCCTTGGCCATGCAGGCATTGCTGAAAGTCTGGCGGTGGCGCCGCTTTTCCGCGCAGACAGGCATGTATTCGCGCGTGCAGATCGCAGGCTTTTCCGGGCGAGGACGATGCGGCCGATCCGGCCCCGGCATCGTTTCCAGACACCCTGCGAGAACCAGCACCCCTGCGAGGCTCAATGCGCGCATGACGGTCAGCTTCATGGCAATCCCCTTGTTCCGGCCTTATCGATCCGGCCTTTTCAGCCCAGTGTATCGAGAGCCGGAACTTGCGCCCTCGAACTTGCCCTTGCAAGCATCAAGCGGTTGAAACATCCAAATGCGCTGCGAAATTGCCCGCATGGCGCCATGGGCGATCTGAACGCGGTGCCCACAAGACTCGCAATATGGCAAAGCCGCGACTAAGGGAGCCGCAAACGAATCCCTCGCAGGCAGGAAGCACCTCTCCCATGCGTATCGCGATCGCATCCGACCACGCCGCCGTCGACCTCAAGGCGACTTTGCGCGAATACCTCATCGAGGCCGGCCACGAAGTCGCCGACCTCGGCCCCGAAACCGCCGACCGGGTGGATTACCCCGATTACGGATACAAGCTGGCCTCGGTCGTCGCCGACGGCACCGTGCAGTTCGGCGTCGCGCTTTGCGGCTCGGGCATCGGCATTTCGATCGCCGTCAACCGCGATCCCGCCTGCCGCTGCGCGCTCGTTTCCGAGCCGCTTTCGGCGGCCCTCGCCCGCGAGCACAACGACGCCAACGTCATCGCCATGGGCGCACGCCTGACCGGCGAGGACATGGCCAAGGCCTGCCTCGACGCTTTCCTCTCCACCGAGTTCGGCGGCGGCCGCCATGCAGGCCGCGTCGAAAAGCTCTCCAATCCGTCGTTCTGAAGGAGCCTGAACCCATGACCGTAGAAACCGCCATCCGTTCGCCCGGCTTCTTCACCGACACCGTCGCGCAGAGCGATCCCGCCGTCGCCGCCGCGATCGGCCATGAGCTGAAGCGCGAGCGCAAGCAGATCGAGCTGATCGCGTCCGAGAACATCGTCTCCAAGGCGGTACTCGAAGCGCAGGGCTCGGTGCTGACCAACAAGTACGCCGAGGGCTACCCCGGCAAGCGCTACTACCAGGGCTGCGAGCCTTCGGACGAAGTCGAGACCCTCGCCATCGAGCGCGCCAAGCAGTTGTTCGACTGCGGCTTCGCCAACGTCCAGCCCCACTCGGGCGCGCAGGCCAACGGTGCGGTCCTGCTCGCCACCGTCAAGCCCGGCGACACCGTCATGGGCATGAGCCTCGACGCGGGTGGCCACCTCACCCACGGCGCCAAGGCCGCACTGTCGGGCAAGTGGTTCAACGCCGTGCAGTACGGCGTGACCAAGGACACCCACCTGATCGACTATGACCAGGTCGAGGCGCTGGCCCGCGAGCACAACCCCAAGCTGATCATCGCGGGCGGCTCGGCCTATCCGCGTATCATCGACTTCAAGCGCATGCGCGAGATTGCCGATGCCGTTGGCGCCATCTTCCAGGTCGACATGGCGCACTTCGCAGGGCTGGTCGCGGCCGGCCTGCACCCCTCGCCGTTCCCGCATGCGCACATCGCCACCACCACCACGCACAAGACGCTGCGCGGTCCGCGCGGCGGCATGATCCTGACCAACGACGAGGCGCTGGCCAAGAAGATCAACTCGGCGGTGTTCCCCGGTCTGCAGGGCGGCCCGCTGATGCACGTCGTCGCCGCCAAGGCGGTCGCCTTCGGTGAAGCGCTGCGCCCCGAGTTCAAGGACTACGCCGCGCGCGTGATCGAGAACGCGCAGGTTCTGGCCGCCACCCTCAAGGAGCGCGGCGCCGCGATCGTCTCGGGCGGCACCGACACGCACCTCGCGCTGATCGACCTCTCGCCGCTGGGCGTCACCGGCAAGGACGCCGACGAGGCGCTGGAGCGTGCAGGCATCACCTGCAACAAGAACGGCATCCCGTTCGACCCGCTGCCGCCGATGAAGACCAGCGGCATCCGCGTCGGTTCGCCCGCCGGCACCACCCGCGGTTTCGGCCCCGAGGAATTCCGCGAGATCGGCAACATGGTCGCCGACGTTCTCGACGGTCTTGCCAAGTGCGGCGAAGCAGGTGACGCTCAGGTGGAGCAGAACGTTCGCACGCGCGTTGAAGCGCTGTGTGATCGTTTCCCCATCTACGAGGACTAAGTCTATGACCGACCCGCAGCGCCCCCAGAACTCCGGCCATTTCGTCAACGATGCCCGTGAGGAACTCGCCGGAATGCTCAAGGATGGCATGGCCCATCCCTCGACCAAGCCGGTTCTGATCTGGGGTGCTGCGGGCGCGGTTGCTGGCGCGTTCCTGCCTTTCGTCTCCATCGGCCTCGGGCTGGCGGCGGGCGCAGGCTACAAGTTCTACAAGCGCGTCCGTCCTGAATGAAAGTAACCCACTGAATGCGCTGTCCTTTCTGCGCCCACGACGATTCCCAGGTCAAGGACAGCCGCCCGACCGAGGATGCCACCGCGATCCGTCGCCGCCGCCAGTGTTCGAGCTGCGGCGCCCGTTTCACGACGTTCGAGCGCGTGCAGCTGCGCGAGATCGTGGTGGTCAAGAGCAACGATGCGGCCGGGCTCGAACGCCGCGAGCCGTTCGACCGCGCCAAGATCGAGCAGTCGGTCACCCTCGCCTGCCGCAAGCGCGGCATCGACCGCGAGAAGATCGAGCGGCTCGTCTCCGGCGTGCAGCGCCAGGTCGAGACGATAGGCGAGAACGAGGTGCCTTCGCGCATCATCGGCGAACTCGTGATGGAAGGGCTGCGCCAGCTCGACTCGGTCGCCTACATCCGCTTCGCCAGCGTCTACCGCGCCTTCAACGAGGCGAAGGATTTCGAGGAATTTGCAGGGACCGTGCGCGATGTCGGCGTCAATTGAAGTGAAGCGGGCTGGTGAAGTGAAGCAGCCCGTCATCGTACTGGTGCGCCCGCAGCTGGGCGAGAACATCGGCAAGGCCGCGCGCGCGATGCTCAACTTCGGGCTGACCGAGATGCGCCTCGTCTCCCCGCGCGACGGCTGGCCCAACCCCTCGGCTGGCCCCGCGGCGGCCGGTGCGGACGACGTGCTGGAAAAGGCCGAGGTCTTCGAGACGCTCGCCGAAGCCGTGCACGACTGCGCCAACGTCTACGCCACCACCGTGCGCAAGCGCGGCGTCACCAAGCCGGTCGTCACGCCCGAGGAAGCCGCGCGCGAGGTCTACGCGGCGACGGGCCGCTCGGCCTACGTGTTCGGGCCGGAGCGTTCGGGGCTGGAGACGGACGACGTCGCCCTCGCCCGCGCGATCCTGACGGTGCCGATCAACCCCGAGTTCGCCTCGCTCAACCTGGCGCAGGCGGTGATCCTGTGCGCCTACGAATGGTCGAAGGGCGCCGCATTGGCGCAGCCGACGGTTGAGGAACTGCTCCCCCCGGCCCCGCAGGACGAACTGGAAGGCATGATCCAGCAGTTCGAGAAAGTGCTGGAGCCGACCAAGTACTTCTACCCGGAGAGCCGCTCCGCCGCCACGCGCCGGACCTTGCGCAACATGCTCACCAAACCGGGCTGGAACAGCCTCGAAGTGCGCACCATGCGCGGCGTTCTGAGCGCGCTGGGCGGCAACCGGCGGCCTCGTAACATCGACTGAACCGGCATTTCGGGCGCTTTCCCTTGACACGTCGCCCGAACCCGCTAAGGGCCCGGCTTCACGTGGCGCCTGCGTCTTCGCAGCACGTCCATTCGGCCCCGCACTCTCGGTGAAGCGGCGGCCGCATCCGGCAGAATAGGCCGGATGGTGCGCTCCGGGAGAAACATGGATCGTGCACCACATCGGCTGCACGGCAAGCAGATTGAAGGACGACATTATGTCGAAGCGCCAAAGCTCGAAGTACAAACTCGACCGCCGCATGGGCGAGAACATCTGGGGCCGTCCCAAGAGCTCGGTCAACCGCCGCAGCTACGGCCCGGGCCAGCACGGCCAGCGTCGCAAGAGCAAGGTTTCGGACTACGGTCTGCAGCTGCGCGCCAAGCAGAAGCTCAAGGGCTACTACGGCGACGTGACCGAGAAGCAGTTCAAGCGCACCTACCAGGAAGCGTCGGCCATGAAGGGCGACACCAGCCAGAACCTGATCGGTCTGCTGGAGCAGCGCCTGGATATGATCGTGTACCGCGCCAAGTTCGCGCCCACGATCTTCTCGGCCCGCCAGATCGTTTCGCACGGCCACATCCGCGTCAACGGCGTGAAGTGCAACATCGCCTCGCGTCGCGTGAAGGTCGGTGACATCATCACCCTGGGCAACAAGGCCAAGGAAATGGCTCTCGTTCTCGAAGCGCAGAACCTGCCCGAGCGCGAAGTTCCCGACTACGTCGCTCAGGACGGCACCGACAAGGTGACCTTCGTTCGCGTTCCGACGCTCGACGAAGTGCCCTACCCGGTGAAGATGGAACCGAACCTGGTCGTCGAGTTCTACTCGCGCTGATCGGTTTTCCGGCAACGGAAACAAGAAAAGGCGGTCCTTCGGGGCCGCCTTTTTCTTATGTGTTTCGAACTGTTCAAACGACACGAAAAATTACACGATTTGCAGCACTTGTAAGGGAACTGCCGCCGAGATCGGGCATTAGCCTAGCATCATGACTCGCTACCGTTTCATCACTCCGCACCGCACCGGTAAATGGTACAATGATCTCAGGACAGCGCAGCGCCATGCCTGCGAGATCGGCGCCGGATTTCTCGACGAAATGACCGGCCGCTTCGTCGCCTATGTCGAGACGGTGCTGGAAACCATGCACGGCGAAGACGCACCGGGCAAACCCGTCGCTGCGTGACCGCGCTTCAGCTTAGCGGACGCTGATCCCCAGTTCGCCGAGAATCTGGCTTGCCTGCATGCGCGAGATGATCGCGCCACGGAACAAGCTAGCATCGACCAGACGCAGGCCACCCAAGTCAGCCCCACGCAGATCGGCGCCGTCGAACCGCGCCCCGGTCAAATCCGCATCGCGCAGGCTGCAGTCCAGCAATGCCGCTTGCCGGAAATCGCAGCGGCTCAGATCAGCCTGCGAAAAATCAACCTGCTGCAGCGTCGCACCCCGGAACGAATGGCGAGGCAGGCGCGCGCTGACCAGCAGGGTCTCCTCGAAGACGGTGTCGAGAGACGCAGCATCCGACAAATCGGCACCCGTCAACTTGCACCGAGTTATCCTCGCCGAAGCCAGCGAAGCGCGTCGGAACGAAACGTTGTTGAAATCGCTGGCATGAAAACTGGCGCCGTCGAGGTCACTCCCGGAAAAGTCGACGAAAGCGGCCCTGCAGGACTTCCAGGTCGTGCCGTCAAGCTTGGCCCTGCTCAAATCGGTCCGGCGCAGGCTGCAGGCCTCGAACGTCCAGCCCCACAGGTCAAGCCCGCTGAGCTGGGCCTCATCCAGATCGCAACCGACCAGATGGCGCACGGAAGCGGGCAGCCGCTCGAAGTCGGCGCGCGTCAGTGTCCGGTCGCGAACGATGGTGTCGGTACTGTCGTCCATGCTCCGCTCCGACCGATCATTCCTTGCGGAAATAGTCCCGCCGGAAATCGGCCGCGAACGCCGCGAAGCGCTGTTCCGCGATTGCGTCGCGCATGCCCTGCATCAGTTGCTGGTAGAACGAGAGATTGTGCTCGGTCAGCAGCATCGCGCCCAGCATCTCGCCGGACTTGATGAGGTGGTGGATGTAGGCGCGGGTGTACGTACCGCAGGTCGAGCACTTGCAGCGCTCGTCGATCGGGCCGGTGTCTTCGGCGTGACGGGCGTTGCGCATGTTGAGCGGGGCGTTCCAGGTGAACGCCTGCCCGTTGCGGCCCGAGCGGGTCGGCAGCACGCAGTCGAACATATCGACGCCGCGCTCCACCGCGCCGACGAGGTCGTCGGGCTTGCCCACGCCCATCAGGTAGCGCGGACGGTCGGCGGGAAGCTGGCCGGGGGCGAATTCCAGCGTGGCGAACATCGCCTCCTGTCCCTCGCCCACGGCAAGGCCGCCGATCGCGTAGCCGTCGAAGCCGACCTCGCTGAGGGCATCGGCGCTGGTCTTGCGCAGGCCTTCGTCGAGCGCGCCTTGCTGGATGCCGAACAGGGCGGAACTTTCCGCATGCGCGCCGCCGGTGTCGAAGGCGTCGCGGCTACGCTTCGCCCAGCGCATCGACATTTCCATAGAGCGGGCGATGACGTCGCGGGGCTGGTCGATCTTGGGGCACTCGTCGAAACACATGACGATGTCGGAGCCGAGCAGGCGCTGGATCTCCATCGACCGCTCGGGGCTGAGCATGTGGCGCGAGCCGTCGATGTGGCTGGCGAAAGTCACGCCTTCCTCGGTGATCTTGCGCAGATCCGACAGGCTCATGACCTGATAGCCGCCGCTGTCGGTCAGGATCGGGCGGTCCCAGTTCATGAACTTGTGCAGGCCACCGAGGCGCGCGACGCGCTCGGCGCCGGGGCGCAGCATCAAGTGATAGGTATTGCCGAGCAGGATGTCGGCGCCAGTGGCGCGCACGTCCTGCGGCTTCATGGCCTTGACTGTGGCAGCGGTGCCGACCGGCATAAAGGCGGGCGTGCGGATCTCGCCGCGGCGCATCTGGATGGTGCCGGTGCGGGCCTTGCCGTCCGTGGCGTGGATGGAAAACTGGAAACGAGGCTTCATGCGGCCGCCCTTAGAGCATTTTCAGCCCTCGTGGAAACATCCGATAACTACCGACTTCGTCACCGGATTTCCCCATTCGTCATTGCGAGCACAGCGAAGCAATCCAGGGCCGCGCAAACCGCCCTGGATTGCTTCGCTACGCTCGCAATGACGAGAGGAAGGGAGAAGATCAGAACCCGTAGACCAACGAGAAGCGCGAGATCGTGTCGGTTTTGAGCGAACCGCTCGGCGGCCGGGTCTCATGCTCGATCGAGTAGGACAGCTTGGCCTTGAGACCCTTCATCATCCCCGCCTCGATCGCGGTCATCGAGGTGAAGGTGTTGTTGTCCGAGCCGACGTAGCTGCTGATATCCTGCGACAGCTTGATCGTCGGGTTTATCGTCCAGTCGAAATCAAGCGAGGTCAGCATCGACCACGTCGTCTGGTCGACGTCGTCGACGTAGTTGGTGGCACGGAACGCCGGACCTGCTTCCAGCGCCAGCGTCATGCCGGGACGGTTGAGCACCCGGTAACCGAGACCGCCCGAGAGCGTGTAGCGGTCCTCGAAGCCTTGGATGCGGTCGCGCTCGTACTGGGTGCGACCATACGTGAAGAAGCCGTCGTTCAGGGTATAGCGCGGCTGATAACTGGCCGAATACTGCTCGCGCGTGATCGTGCCCCGATCTTCCTGATAGTCGGCATTGGCCTGGATCATGTGCTCCCACTTGATACCCTTGCGGTTGAGCTTGAGCGCGGCGGTGACACCGAAGTTGTCGGTATTGCCGGTGGAGCGGAAGGCGCCGACCTCGATCTGGCCCTTCCACAATTCGAGCACACCCGAGGCGCGGATGCGGGCCAGTTCCGCCTCGGTCTTGGCGGCGATCTCCTTGGCGCGGCGATCGTTATAGACCCGCTGCATGTCGCGGATCTCATCCTTGTCATAGGGCTGGGTCTGCTGCGCGAACTTGACCATCGCGGAGACGGACGCGCTGTCGTCGGTCTTCATCGCGGCTTCCAGCAGCGCGCGAACCGCCAGCGGCAGGCGCGGACGCTCGGCCTTCACGTAAGGGACGAACTCGGGATAATCGGGCAGGTCGAGCACCAGCGGCGGCGGCGGGAGCGGGACCAGAACGAGCGGCTCGTCGAACTGGTGCACTTGCGCATGGGCTGGAACGGCAAGCAGCATAACGGGAAGGCCGGAGAGGACCGGTCGGAGCATCGTCATGCTGCAAACGCTAACGCGTCACGTGCGCAAACGCCACCCGCTCTTAAAGATCCATGTGATGAATCCGACGCAAAGGACGAGGAACAGCAGCGTCAGGCCGAGCGACAGCGCGATCGGAACGTCGGAGCTGCCGTAGAACGTCCAGCGCAGCCCGTTCACGAGGTAGACCACCGGGTTCGCCATCGCCACCTGCCGCCAGGGCTCGGGCAGCATGTCGATCGAGTAAAAGGTGCCGCCCAGAAACGTCAGCGGAGTCAGGATCAGCAGCGGCACGATCGTCAGCTTCTCGAAGCTGTCCGCCCAGATGCCGAGGATGAAGCCGAACAGCGAGAAACTGGCGGAAACCAGCAGCACGAAGAAGAACGCATAGACCGGATGGGCGATCGAGTAGTCGACGAAGAAGCTGGCCGTCGCGAGAATGATCGCGGCAAGGATCAGCGACTTGGTCGCCGCCGCGCCGACGAAGCCGACGAGGGTTTCGGCGACTCCCACGGGCGCGGAGAGCAGCTCGTAGATCGCGCCTGTAAAACGCGGCATGTAGATGCCGAAGCTGGCGTTGGAGACGCTTTCACCCAGGATCGTCAGCAGCAGCAGGCCCGGGACGATGAAGGCGCCGTAGTTGAGGCCGTCGACGCCGCTCTTCATCTGGCCGCCGATCGCGGCACCGAAGACGACGAAGTAGAGCGTGGTGGTCAGCACCGGCGCGAGGATCGACTGCATCGCCGTGCGGAAGGCGCGCATCAGTTCCTGCCTGTAGATGGTCCAGGCGGAGCGGGCGTTGAACAGGCTCATGCCGCAGTCTCCTGAACAGGCGCGTCGGGCCCTTCGAGCAGGTTCACGAAGATGTCCTCCAGGCTCGATTCGTGGATGTCGATCGCGGTGTAGTCGATCCCGGCGCGGGTCAGGGCCTTGGTCAGTTCGGCGACTTCGGCGGTGCCCGCAGACGCCCCCTCCCCGCCGCCGCCGCGATAGACGAGCGTGCGGCCGTCCTCGGAAAGCGTCACGGGGAATGCCGCGATCCCGGCGGGAACTTCGGCCAGCGGCTGCGCGAGCGAGATCAGCGCTTCGGTGCGGCCCAGGCGTTCCATCATCGCCGCCTTTTCGTCCACCATCAGGATTTCGCCCTTGCGGATGATGCCGACGCGGTCGGCCATTTCCTCGGCTTCCTCGATGTAGTGGGTGGTGAGAATCACCGTGGTGCCACGCTCGCGCAGGAGGGCGATCTGTTTCCACATGTCGCGGCGCAGTTCGACGTCGACGCCTGCGGTCGGCTCGTCGAGGAACAGCAGTTCGGGTTCGTGCGCCAGCGCCTTGGCGATCAGCACGCGGCGCTTCATGCCGCCGGAGAGGTTGCGGATCTGCTCGCCCCGCTTTTCCCAGAGGCTGAGCGCCTTGAGGATGTCCTCGACCAGCGCCGGGTTCGGGGCCAGCCCGAAGAGCCCGCGCGAATGGTTGACCGAGCGCAGCACCGGCTCGAACATGTCGGTCGCCAGTTCCTGCGGCACGAGGCCGACGCGCTTGCGCAAGGTGCGCCAGTGGCGGCCCATGTCCTCGCCGAACGCGGTGATCGTGCCCGAGGTCGGCCGGACCATCCCGCAAACCGCGCCGATCAGCGTGGTCTTGCCCGCACCGTTCGGCCCGAGCAGGGCGAAAATCTCGCCTTTGTTGATGGTCAGATCGACGCCCTTGAGCGCCGTGAAACCGCCTGCGTAAGTCTTCGTCAGGCCGCTGATTTCGAGGATAGGCTGCATAGGCGCATGAATGGGGCTGAAACGATCCGGTTCCAAGCCCCCCGGCGCAGTATCTTTTGCAATGCGGCGTTGAGAAGATCAGCGCCGCCGATAGGGCTCGCACGCGATCCCGTCGTTATCGCCGTCGAGTTGCGGGTTGTAGCCGGGCTGCCCGCGTCGCATTGGCGCGGCACCGGCGGCACGCGCCTCGGCGCAACTGCGGAACGCCCCGGAAGGAACCGAGCGCGCCACAACCGGGCGGGGCACAGTGGCGGATACCACGCGCGCTCCGGAATTTCGGGGATTGGCCGCCCGATAGACCGCGGGCACATCGAACTCGGAACCCCAGATGCCCGCGCGCTGCGTCTTGCTGCGATCGGCGAGCAACACATAGCTAGCAGGCGCGTTGTCGAGCGCAATCGCCAGCCCCTTTTCCAGCATCGCCGCCGCAAGATCCACCCCTCCTGCCCGGCAGCTTGCGACCGTCCGGCCATAGACATCGCGGTCGCGCGAGGAGCAGGTCAGTTGCCGGGCATCGACCATGGCGCGCAAGGCAGCGGCTGCGTCGGAGCCGCAACTCCAGTTGCTCCAGTTCACGCGGCAGGTCTGGCGATATTCGGGTGCATCGATGCCGAACAGACGCACCTCGCGCCCGCCGACGAACAGCGAGTCGCCGTCCACCGCCCGGCCTGCGCCTGCGAAGTCCTCCGCCGATGCGGGAGACACCGCCGCGACCAGCAATGCCGGCAATATCCAGGATTTCATGTGGCCGCCCCCGTGCGCCCGGACCTTCCCGGGCATCGGGGCCGACAGTGCGGCACAAAGGCTTACAGCAATTTAACAGCCATCCGTAACCTTCCCGTAACCAAGCAAGTCACGGAAGCAGCAGCGAGGAATCCCCGTAGCTGTAGAAGCGATAGCCGTTGGCGATGGCATGGGCGTAGACCGCCTGCATCTTCTCCAGCCCCATCAGCGCCGAAACCAGCATCATCAGCGTGGACTTGGGCAGGTGGAAGTTGGTCATCAGCCCGTCAATCGCGCGGAAGCGGTAGCCCGGGGTGATGAAGATCGCAGTGTCGCCCTCGAACGGGCGGATCACGCCGTCTTCGCCGGTGGCGCTTTCGAGCAGGCGCAGCGAGGTGGTGCCCACCGCGATCACCCGGCCACCTGCCGCACGCGCGGCGTTGAGGCGGTCGGCGGTGGCCTGGTCGATGCGGCCGAACTCGGCGTGCATCTGGTGGTCCACGGTGTCGTCGGCCTTCACCGGCAGGAAGGTGCCTGCGCCGACGTGGAGCGTCAGTGTCTCGCGCGCCACGCCCGCCGCGTCCAGCGCCTCGACCAGTTCGGGGGTGAAGTGCAGCGCCGCCGTGGGTGCGGCGACGGCGCCCTTCTCGCGCGCGAACATCGTCTGGTAGTCGCTCGCGTCGGCCTCGTCGGTGGGGCGCTTCCCCGCGATGTAGGGCGGCAGCGGCATGCGGCCCGCACGTTCGAGCAGGACTTCCACGGGCTCGTCGCCCTCGAAGGCGAGGGTCCAGCTGCCGTCGGGCAAGCGGCTTTCGGAGATCGCGGTGACGTCGGCCGGGAAAGCGATGCGATCGCCCTCGCGCAAACGCTTGGCGTTGCGCACGAACGCCTGCCAGCGGCGAAGGTCGATACGCTTGTGGAGCGTGGCGCCGATGCGCGCTTCTCCGCGCGTGCCCTCAAGCTGGGCGGGGATGACGCGGGTGTCGTTGAAGACGAGGACATCGCCTGCGCGCAGTTGAGCAGGCAGGTCGCGGACGTGATGGTCGGCGAAGGGAGTGTCGCCGTCCACCACCAGCATCTTCGCCGCATCGCGCGGACGCGCCGGACGCAGGGCGATGCTCTCGGGCGGAAGGTCGAAGTCGAAGAGGTCTACGCGCATGGCGGCGCGCTAGACCAGAGCGGGGCTGCGGGCAAGGCGCGAGCCTTCAGCGTGGTGGCGGCGTCCCCCGCACCGTCATTCCCGCGAAGGCGGGAACCCATCTCCTGCCGGTGCCTGTCGAACGGGCGTCAGATGGGTCCCCGCCTTCGCGGGGATGACGAACCTGGTTTGATGGTCGCGCTCTCACACATCGAGTGCGGGAGGGCGCGAGGAACTTAGTTGGACTTGGAGTTGTTCAGGTCCGAAATCGAAGGCGCCTTCAGCGTTGGCGCCGCCGGAGCCACCGGCGCAGCCGGGGCCGGCTTGTTCTCCGACGCCAGCGAGGCCTGGACGATCTTCGTCGGGTCCTCGGGCGGCTCGCCGCGATGGATCGCATCGACGTACTGCATGCCCGAGATCACACGGCCGAACACCGTGTACTTCTTGTCCAGCGCGAAGCGCGGATAGAACACGATGAAGAACTGGCTGTTGGCGCTGTTCGGGTCGTTGGTGCGCGCCATCGAAACGGTGCCGCGGAGGTGCGGCATCGTGTTGAATTCGGCCTGAAGGTCGGGAAGCTGAGAGCCGCCCTGCCCGGTGCCGGTCGGATCGCCCGTCTGCGCCATGAATCCGTCGATCACGCGGTGGAAGATCTGGCCGTTGTAGAAGCCCTGCGCCGCCAGCGTCTTGACCCGCTCGACATGGTGCGGAGCCCACTGAGGCATCATGCGAATGGCGACACGGCCGCCGTCCGACAAGTCGAGCAGGAGCACGTTCTCGGGCTCGTGCGTGATGTCGGTGTCGATCGTGGTCGGCAGGGGCGGAGGCGTCGGCGTGGCCGCTGCCTCGTCCTTTTTGTCCTTGTCCTTCGCGATGGCCGGGGCCGCGACGAGGGCGGCGCCGAGCATCAGCGCGGTCAGGGGAAGGCGAAACTTCATGTATCTGTCACCTGGGCAATGAACGGCCGAGCCGCGTAATCGGACGCGATAAAGCGCCCCCGCTGTCGGCACAATGAATGATTTCCACGCGGACCCGCCCATCCGCGCAAGCTCAGTAGTCCCCCAATAGTCCGTTTTGCGCGATCCGCCCGACGACGTCCTCACGTACCGCCGGGCTGACGAACTTCACGATGTCGCCCCCGAACATCGCGATTTCCTTGACCAGCTTGGACGCGATCGGCTGCAGGCTGACGTCCGCCATCAGAAACACCGTCTCGATGGTGGAATTGAGCTGCTGGTTCATCCCGGCCATCTGGTATTCGTATTCAAAGTCCGCCACCGCGCGCAGGCCGCGCACGATCACGCTGGCGCCCTGCTTCTGGGCGAACTTCATCAGCAGCGCATTGAAGCCGACGACGCTGACGTTGTCGATCCCCATCGCCGCGACCTCGCGCTCGACCATGGCCATGCGCTCGTCCGGCGTGAACAGCGGGTTCTTCGACGGGTTGGTGGTGACGCCGATGATCAGCTTGTCGACCAGCTTGGCGCCGCGCCGGATGATGTCGGCATGGCCCAGCGTGATCGGGTCGAAAGTGCCGGGGTAGACGCCGATACGCTCAGCCGAAGCCATCAGTGATCCCTCTCGATGATATAGCGCGCAACGGCGCGAAGCAGGTCGGCTTCCTTCCCATGCTGGGCGAGATGGCCGACGGCTTGCTCGACCAGCATGCGCGCCTGTTCGCGGGCGCGTTCGGGGCCGAGCAGCGAGACGAAGGTTTCCTTGCCCGCCGCCGCGTCCTTGCCCACGGCCTTGCCCGCAAGAGCGGCGTCGCCCTCGTGGTCGATGAGATCATCGGCGATCTGGAAAGCCAGCCCGATGTCGCGGGCATAGCCGCGCAGATGCGTGCGCCCCTCCGGCGGAATGCGGCCGAGGATCGCGCCCATCTCCACCGCCGCGCCAAGCAGCGCGCCGGTCTTGAGCTGTTGCAGGCGGGTGACGGTCTGCAGGTCGAACTCGCTGGTTTCGGCGACGAGGTCCATCATCTGCCCGCCCGCCATGCCCTGCGCGCCGCTGGCGTGGCCGAGCGTGCGGACGAGTTCGATGCGGGTAAAGGGATCGGGCGTGGTCGCCGGATCGGACAGGACCTCGAAAGCGAAGGCGTGCAGCGAATCGCCTGCAAGCACGGCAGTGGCTTCGTCGAACGCCAGATGCAGCGTCGGCTTGCCATGGCGCAGGGCGTCATCGTCCATACACGGCAGGTCATCGTGGATCAGCGAATAAACGTGGATCGATTCGATGGCGATGCCCGCCCGGATCGCGGCTTCGCGCTGGACGCCGTACATCTCGGCGACGCTGGCAAGCAGCAGCGGACGCAGCCGCTTGCCCCCGCCGATCGCGGCATAGCGCATCGCCTCCACCAGCTTCGCGCGGGCATCGTCGGGAACGGCGAGCAGCGCGTCGAAGGCGCCGTCGATCTCCTCGGCGATCCGCGCGAGACCCTCGGCCAGCAGCGAATCGGGCGCGGCCACTTCGGTCACAGGTCGAAAGGCTGGGTGCCCGTCGCCGCGCCGTCCGGCCCGGCGACGATACGCTCGATCCGCGCCTGCGCAGCGTCGAGGCGCTTCTGGCAATGCTGGCGCAGCTTCTCGCCCTTTTCGTAGAGCGAGATCGAATCTTCCAGTGGCACGTCGCCGCTTTCGAGCTGGCGCACGATGGTCTCCAGCGCGCGAAGGGAGTCCTCGAAGCTGAGCGTGTCGATGGTCGAAGTTTCGGATTCCATGGGCAAGCAATGGCGCTCGGCGCAGTAACGGTCAAGGTGGCGGCGGTATTTACCCGTCACCAGGGAGTATCGGCCACTCTGGTATAGCTAGACCCCCTTTAGGTGCCGTTGAGTGCCGTTATGTCCATACGCTCTGGCGCAGCCGGAAAGACGCGGCTAAGGGCTCCCCCATGAGCGGAATCACCCCTGACGTCGTCGAGGCGCATGGCCTCAATCCCGAAGAATACGAGCGCGTCCTGAATGCGCTGGGCCGCGAGCCGAACCTCGTGGAACTCGGCATTTTCTCGGTGATGTGGTCGGAGCACTGCTCGTACAAGTCGAGCCGCTTCCACCTCAAGAAGCTCCCGACGGAAGCCCCCTGGGTGATCTGCGGCCCTGGCGAGAACGCGGGCGTGATCGACATCGGCGACGGGCAGGCCGCCATCTTCAAGATGGAAAGCCACAACCACCCCAGTTATATCGAGCCTTATCAAGGCGCTGCAACCGGCGTCGGCGGCATCCTGCGCGACGTCTTCACGATGGGCGCGCGCCCGGTGGCGAACATGAACGCCCTGCGCTTCGGCCGTCCGGACCATCCGAAGATGAAGCACCTCGTCAAGGGCGTGGTCGCAGGCATCGGCGGCTACGGCAACTGCGTGGGCGTGCCCACGGTGGGCGGCGAGACCAACTTCCACAAGGCCTACGACGGCAACATCCTCGTCAACGCGATGACCGTCGGCGTCGCCGATACGAACAAGATCTTCTACTGCGCCGCCACCGGTCTCGGTAATCCGATCGTCTACGTCGGCTCCAAGACCGGCCGCGACGGCATCCACGGCGCCACCATGGCCTCGGCCGACTTCGGCGACGACATCGACGAAAAGCGCCCCACCGTGCAGGTCGGCGATCCTTTCGTCGAGAAGCTGCTGATCGAGGCGTGCCTCGAACTGATGGCGACCGACGCGATCGTCGCGATCCAGGACATGGGCGCGGCGGGCCTCACCTCCTCGTCGGTCGAGATGGCCAGCAAGGGCGGCGCGGGCATTCGCCTCAACATGAACAAGGTGCCCTGCCGCGAAGAGGCGATGACGCCTTACGAAATGATGCTCAGCGAAAGCCAGGAGCGCATGCTCATGGTGCTCCAGCCCGGCAAGGAAGCCATGGCCGAGGCCATCTTCAGGAAGTGGGAACTGGACTTCGCGGTCATCGGCGAAGTCACCGATACCGGCCACATGGTGCTGGAATTCGACGGCGAAGTGGTCTGCGACATCCCGCTCGGCCCGCTGGCCGACGATGCGCCGGAGTACGAGCGCCCCTACGTCTCGCCTGAGGAATACAAGGCCTGGGCGGCCGTCCCGGCCCTCGGCGAAGTGCCGGAAAGCACCGATCTCGGCGCCGACCTCATCAAGCTGATGGGCGGCGCGGACCTCGCTTCGCGCAAGTGGATCTGGGAGCAGTACGACAGCCAGGTCGGCGCGGACACGATGCAGAAGTCCGGCGGCGACGCGGCCGTCGTGCGCGTCCACGGCACGCAGAAGGCGCTGGCGATCAGCACCGACTGCTCGCCCCGCTACTGCTACGCCGACCCTTACGAGGGCGGCAAGCAGGCGGTCGCCGAGACCTACCGCAACATCAGCGCGGTCGGCGGGTTGCCGCTGGCGATCACCAACTGCCTCAACTTCGCCAACCCGCAGCGCCCCGAGATCATGGCGCAGATCGTCGGCTGCCTGAACGGCATGGGCGATGCGTGCCGCGCGCTGGACTACCCGATCGTCTCGGGCAACGTGTCGCTCTACAACGAATCGAAGGCCACCGGCGGCGGTTCGGCGATCCTGCCGACCCCAGCGATCGGCGGCGTCGGCATCCTCGCCGACCATGACCAGATGGCGACAGTGGCGTTCAAGGCCGAGGGCGAGGAAATCTTCCTGCTCGGCGGCGAAGGAACGCACCTTGGCCAGTCGCTGTGGCTTAAGGACATCGGCGGTCAGGAAGCCGGTGAGGCGCCGAAGGTCGACCTCAAGCTGGAAGCCCACAATGGCGGCCTCGTTCGCGGCTGGATCGGCGAAGGCAAAGTGACGGCGGTACACGACGTCAGCGACGGTGGCCTGATCGTCGCGCTGGCCGAGATGGCGCTGGCAAGTGGCCTCGGCTGCACGCTGGACGCGGACCTCACCACCGCGCAGGCGTTCGGCGAGGACCAGTCGCGCTATGTCGTGACCGCGCCTGCGGGGACTGTCCTGCCGGAAGCGGTGAAGATCGGCACCGTCGGCGGCACCGCGGTCGCGGGCGTGGAGATCTCCGCGCTGCGGCAGGCCAACGAAGCGTTCTTCAAGGACTGGATGGAGGGCTGAGCGCCCTTCCCCCGGTCCTTCGGGACAAAAGAAAACCCCGGCGCTCGAAGGAGCGGCCGGGGTTTTCTTTTGCTTCGCGTCTGGCCGATGGGGCTTCGACAAGCTCAGCCTGAGCGGGGTTCGGAAATTTGCCTTCGAACTCGCTTCACCTTGGGAACGGGGAGGTTTGCACCACCCCCGCTACCCTGAGCTTGTCGAAGGGTCGCCCCCGCGTTTTCAGAACCTTACCAGCTCTTCTTCGGCTTCTTGTGGAACGGCTTGCCACCGCCGCCGCCCGCCGGACGGTCTTGGCGCGGACCGGTCGGGCGCGCGCGGTACGGGGCCGAGCCCTCGCCGCCGGGACCATCGGAACGCGGACCATTGCCGTGCGGACGGCGGCCACGACCCTGCGGGCCTTCGCGGTCGCGGCTGCGGTGACGGGCGGCGTCACGCGGCGCATCGGGCGCGCGCTCGATGAGGATGGTGGCTTCGTATTCGCCGTCTTCCCGCGCGGTGCGGGCGACGGCGCGTTCGAACTGCTCGGCCTGGGCGGCGGGGATCTGGAAGTACGTCTGGTCGCCGTTGATGCGGATCTGGCCGACAGCATCGCGGGTGACATGGCCGCGGCGGCAGAGCACCGGGAGGATCCAGCGCGCTTCGGCCCGCTCGTCGCGGCCAACGTTCATGCGGAACCAGACGACGTCGTCGAAGCCCGGACGCTCGCGCTTCTGGCGGGATTCGGGCGAATTGCCGAGCAGTTCCTCGGGCTGAGGCATCGCGGCGCGGTGCGCGCGCACAAGCGCGGCGGCGACGTCCTCGGCGCTCAGCGTTTCCAGCACGACCTTCGCCAGTTCGCGATCGTCGTCCTCGACTTCGACGGGGGCCAGCAGCTTTTCGAGCAGACGGTCACGGTCCTGCGCGCGGATCGCTTCGGGCGTCGGAGCCTCGCCCCACTCGGCCTCGATGCGCGCCCCGCGCAGCATCATCTCGACGCGGCGGCGGCGCGGATAAGGCACCAGCAGGACCGCCGTGCCCTTCTTGCCCGCGCGGCCGGTACGGCCTGAACGGTGCTGCAGGGTCTCGGCATCGCGCGGAATCTCGACGTGGACGACAAGGCTGAGCGACGGCAGATCGATGCCGCGCGCGGCGACGTCGGTGGCGACGCAGACCTTGGCGCGGCGGTCACGAAGCGCCTGCAGCGCGTTGTTGCGCTCGTTCTGCGAATGCTCGCCCGAGAGCGCCACGGCAGAGAAGCCGCGCTCCACCAGGGTCGCGTGCAGGTGCTTCACGTTGTCGCGCGTGGCGCAGAACAGGATCGCGGTCTCGGCATCGTAGAAGCGCAGCAGGTTCACCACCGCATGCTCGATGTCCGAAGGGGCGACGGTCACCGCCTTGTAGGCGATGTCGCCATGGCCGCGGTTCTCGCCGACGGTGGAGATGCGCAGCGCGTTCTTCTGGTAACGCTGGGCCAGCGCCTCGATCGGGCGCGGCATGGTGGCCGAGAACAGCAGCGTGCGGCGGGTTTCCGGCGTCGCGTCGAGCAATTCCTCGAGGTCTTCGCGGAAGCCCATGTCGAGCATTTCGTCAGCTTCGTCGAGCACGACGGCGCGCAGAGCCGAGAGGTCGAGCTTGCCGCGCTCCAGATGGTCGCGCAGACGGCCCGGCGTGCCGACGACGATCGCCGCGCCGCGTTCCAGCTGCTTGCGCTCCTTCACCGGGTCCATGCCGCCGACGCAGGTGACGATGCGGGCGTGGGTCTTGGCATAAAGCCATTCCAGCTCGCGGCTGACCTGCTGCGCCAGTTCACGGGTCGGCGCGATGGCGAGTGCCAGCGGCTTGACCGCGAAGGCGAGTTCATCGTCGGCGAGCAGTTCGTCGGCCATGGCAAGGCCAAAAGCGACGGTCTTGCCCGAGCCGGTCTGCGCCGAGACGACGAGGTCGCGGCCGTGCGCCTCCGATTCGGTCACGGCAGCCTGAACGGGGGTCAGGGTTTCATAGCCATGGCCGGTGAGAGCTTCGGCGAGAGGCGCGGGAATCTGCGGAAAAGTCATTATGGGGTCAACGAGTCCTGCCGCATCAAGGCGGCTTTCAAAGAGCATAGGGAGGGCTGCGTGGCGGCCCTCGGGCGCACCTGTTGCGCGGCCCATAGACCAAAGCGCGCAGATTTGCGCGCTCGAATTTCAATCCTGCGACGATTCGTGTTGAATGACGGACTAGAACTGCCCGGCCCAGAGCGAACGGGCCGCCGGCTTCGTATCGGCGCATTGCTCTGGCAACTGATCGAAACTAGGCTCGAAGCCAAGCAAGACGTACATCTCCCGCTCCAGAAACGGCGCGGCGTCGCCCGCGCTCATATCGACGCGGGCGCACTCTCCGAGCCCCGGCAACCGGGTCCGAAAAATGCCTTTGCGTACAGTGCTTAAGCGCATGAAATTCACCCTTGGAGTTGTCAGCCCGGCTTGCGGAGCGCCCGGCTAACGATCCCGTTCACGGCGATCAAGTCACTCGTGAGGCTGTCACAATCTTGAAAGACGCACAAGGGCTCGAAGCCTCGACAGGCGTGCTTGAGGTGATTGCGCGACTTGCCCATAATCGGCAGCAGATGAACCGCTCCGCCGACGCAGCCCCGCCCCCCGCTTCCATTACCGCCCTCGTGGCTGCCGACCCCGGGCGTGCCCTGCCGGTCTTGCGCAACGCGGTACTGCACGAGCCGCACAATGCTTCGGCCTATCGACTGCTCGGACGGGCACTGAGGGCCTTGGGACGCAATGAAGAAGCGATGCTTGCCGAAGGGGAAGCCATTCGAGCCTCATCACATGATCCGGATCTCGTCGCTATAGCCCGGGCTCTGCTCACCGGTGACCTGCCGGTCGCTGAAGCCGGTCTACGAAATAGACTGCGCGAACAGCCCACGGATGTTGCGGCGATCCGCATGATGGCAGAACTGGCAGGCCGTATCGGCCGCTATCGCGACGCGGAAAAGCTGCTGCGCCGCGCACTTGAACTGGCGCCCGGATTCACGGCCGCACGGGCAAATCTCGCGATCTCCCTCTATCGGCAGAACCGTTTTGCCGAAGCGGTGGGCGTGCTTGACGAGGTGATCACGCAAGGCGGAGCGCAGGCTGGCGATCTCAACTTGCGCGCAGCAGCGCTTGGCCGGATCGGCGATTACGCGGAGGCGCGGCACATCTATGCAGACCTGACCGAAACTTTCCCGGATCATGCCCGACTATGGATGAGCTACGGGCATATCCTGAAAACGCTCGGCGAACAGACCGAGAGCGTCTCCGCCTATCGGCACGCGATCGCCATCGAGCCGGGCCTCGGCGAGGTGTGGTGGAGCCTTGCGAACCTCAAGACCTGGCGGTTCGAGGATATCGACGTCACCGCAATGGAAGCCGCATTGACGGATGAAGCCCTGTCTGACGACGACCGCCTGCACCTGCACTTCGCACTCGGCAAGGCGTTCGACGACCGCAATGTGGCGGAGCTTGCCTTCCGGCACTATACGACGGGGAACCGCCTCCGGCGCGATCAGCTCGATTTCGACCCGAACGTCTTGAGCGCACAGGTGGACGCCGTTATCGCGACGGTGACGCCCGACCTGCTCGGCCGACTGGAGGGCACGGGCCATCCCTGCCCCGACCCGATCTTCATCCTCGGCCTGCCGCGCGCCGGCTCCACCCTCATCGAACAGATTCTCTCGAGCCATTCGCAAGTGGAAGGCACGATGGAACTCCCGGACATTCCCGCCATGGCCATGCGCGAGGCACAAACCTACGCTGGCAACAGCCGGGACTGGCCAGCGGCGCTGGCCACGATGCCACCGGCGCGCCTCGCCGAACTGGGCGCCGAATTCATCGAGCGCACGCGCATCCAGCGCAAGACCGGCAAGCCCTTCTACATCGACAAGCTTCCCAACAACTGGGCTTACGCAGGCTTCATCACCGCGATCCTTCCGAACGCCCGGATTATCGATGCCCGCCGCGCGCCGCTGGACTGCTGCTTCTCCAATTTCCGGCAGCATTTCGCAAAAGGACAAGCGTTCTCCTACGACCTTGGGCACATCGGCCGCTACTACGCCGATTACGTGCGCGCCATGGCCCATTACGACGTCGTCATGCCCGGCCGGGTACACCGGGTCATTCACGAACGACTTCTGGATGACCCGGAAGCTGAAGTGCGTGCGCTTCTCACCCATCTCTCGCTCGATTTCGAGGAAAATTGCCTCCAATTCCATCGCAATGACCGTGCGGTGCGCACGGCATCGAGCGAGCAGGTCCGTCGCCCGATCAATCGCGACGGCGTCGATCAGTGGCTTGCCTACAATGCCTGGCTTGGGCCGTTGCGCGATGCGCTAGGCGATCTACCCGAAACTTACGCCAAGCGCTGATCCGCAACCTCAATAATTGTGGCGAAAATGTCATACAGTGCAGCGCACAATCGACGTTGCACGGTGGGCCTATTGTCAAAGCTCATGAATTGTGGCCGCTTCCCAATCAGGCAATTACAGGGGAATGCGGGTGAATTCATCGCGTTTGGGTTGTCGCCGCAGCGTCGTCGTCGCGCTGCTTGGATCATCGGCCATCGCTGCAGCGCAACCTGCGTTGGCGCAAGGCGCTCCTGCCGTCGAAGAAGACGGCATAATCCTTGTCACAGCCCAGAAGCGGACCGAAAATCTCCAGGATGTGCCGATCGCAATCACGGCTCTGGGAGGCGAAAAACTGCGCGAGTTGCAGGTCAAGGAACTTCAGGACGCGGTCAAGAACATTCCCTCCCTTACGATCCAGACCACCCAGCCGGGCTTCAGCCAGGTCTACTTCCGGGGTGTCGCATCGGGTGAGAACGCCAATCACTCCGGGCCGCTGCCGACGGTGGGCACCTATCTCGACGAAATGCCGATCACGACCATCCAGGGCGCGCTTGACATCCATGCCTACGACATCGCGCGGATCGAGGCGCTGGCAGGACCGCAAGGCACCCTCTATGGCGCGAGTTCGATGGCGGGTACGATCAAGATCGTGACCAACAAGCCGGACTATTCGGGCACTTACGGCGCAGTCGACATGGAACTGAACTCCGTCGCTCACGGAGACGTCGGCGGCGTCGCGCAAGGGTTCCTGAACTTCAAGCTTTCAGATCGCTCCGCGCTGCGCGTCGTCGGCTGGTATCGTCATGACGGCGGATACATCGACAATGTCGTGGGCAGCCGGACATACCCCGTTTCCGGCATCACCCAGACCAACGCCGATCTCGTCGAAAAAAACTACAACGACGTCGATACATATGGCGCGCGCATGGCGCTCGGCATCGAACTGGATGACGACTGGACGATCACCCCCACGCTCATGGGGCAGGTCCAGAAGGTCAACGGCAGCTTTGCGCAGGAGCGCTCAAGCGCAGTCAGCAAGAAACTGCAGACCGTCCAGTACAACCCCGAGAGCAGCAAGGACGAATGGTATCAAGCTGCCCTGACCATTGAAGGCAAGATCGGCAACTGGGACCTCGTCGCGACGGGAGGCGTCCTCAACCGCAAGGACCGCACGGAATCCGATTATTCGGACTACTCGTACTTCTATGACGCGCTCTACGGTTCTGGCGCATATCTGTATGACAATGCCGGCGACCTGGTCAGCCCGAACCAGTACATCAAGGGCCGTGACAAATACCGGCGTCAGTTCGGTGAACTGCGTATCAGTTCACCGCAGGAAAACCGCCTGCGCCTGATCGCCGGCCTGTTCGCGCAGCGGCAGGTTCACCAGATCACGCAGAACTACATCATCGACGGCATTGCCGATGCGATCACGGTGCCCGGCACCGAAAGCGACATCTGGCTGACCCGTCAGAGGCGCATCGACCGTGACTATGCCGCGTTCGGTGAACTGAGCTTCGACATCACCGACCAGCTTACCGCTACCGGAGGCCTGCGCGTCTACAAGTACAAGAACTCGCTCGTCGGTTTCTTCGGCTACAGCGACGGATACTCGTCGCGCACCGGTGTCGCCGCCTGTTTCGAGGATGCGAAAGTCAGCGGTTCGCCGTGCACCAATCTTGATGCGAAAACCTCCGATACCGGATCGATCTACAAGGCCAACCTGACCTACAAGCTGACTCCTAACTGGCTGGTCTACGCTACCTGGTCGCGCGGCTTCCGTCCCGGCGGCATCAACCGTCGCGGCGGCCAGCCGCCTTATGCACCTGACACGCTCGACAACTACGAATTCGGGTGGAAGAGCCAGATGGGCGCGTTCCACTTCAACTACGCCATGTTCCGCGAGGACTGGAGCAACATCCAGTTGTCCTTCCTCGGGGAAAACGGCCTGACCCTCATCCGCAACGCTGGCGAAGCGCGGATCTACGGCGTCGAGTTCGACATGGGCTATCGCAAAGCCGGCCTGACCCTCAATGCTTCGGGCAGCTACAACGACGCAAAGATCACAAAGGACTTCTGCCTTATCGCCAACGCCACTTTCGACTGCTCGATCCCCGAAGGCGAGAATACCCGGCTGGCGCAAGCGGGGACGCACTTGCCGATCACTGCGCGCTTCAAGGCCAATGCCCTTGCCCGGTACGAGTTCCCGATCGGCGGCTGGACCGGCCACGTCCAGGGCGCCGTCAATTACATCGGGAAGCGCCGCAGCGACTTACGCGATGCTGAAAACGCGATCAAGGGTGAGTTCGGTGCCTATACCACGGCGGACTTCAGTCTCGGCATTAAGAATGATGTATGGCGCTTTGAAATATATGCGAACAATCTGTTCGACAGTAACGGTGTCATCAACAGTTCGGTCCAATGCCTCGAAACGACCTGCGGCGATCCACTGGGCATCAGCGAGACCGGGGGCGTGTTTTATGATTATGTCATCAGGCCTCGGGTAATCGGCCTCAAGGTCGGTCGGGATTTCTGATCTCTTGCCAAAAGAGGTGGAAGACGAACCCCGCCTATCCGGAAAGATAGACGGCGCAGGCAGGGCGCGCCTCGGGCTTTCTGCCGCCATGGCGTTGGTCATGGGCAACATGATCGGTTCGGGCGTCTTCCTGCTGCCTGCCAGCCTGGCCCCTTTCGGCTGGAACGCCGTGGTCGGATGGATCGTGACCACGGCGGGCGTTCTTGTTCTGGCTTACGTGATCACCCGCCTGACCCGGGAATTCCCGGAAGCCGGCAGTCCTTCGGGGTTCGTCTCGGCCGCATTCGGGCAGACCACCGGGTTCTTCATAAGTTGGATATACCTGGTTTCGATCTGGACCGCGGTAGCCACGATCGCCGTTGCCGCCGTCAGCTACATGTCGAGCATAGCCCCCTCACTCGCGAGCGCCGAATTCGTGCCCGCACTCACAGCGATCGCGCTCCTCTGGCTGACCACGCTGGTCAATCTGCAAGGCGTGCGAACGGCGGGAGGCTTCCAGATCGCGACCGTCGCCATCAAGATCGTGCCGCTGCTTGTCGTGATCGTCATTGCCGCAAGACTGTTTGTCGGCGGCGAGGCGGAAGTGCTGCCGGTCGATGCCGTGCCGATTTCGCCCGGCTCGATCAATGCAGCGGCAACGCTCACATTGTGGGCATTGCTGGGTTTCGAATCCGCCAGCATCGTCGCGGCGCGGGTTCGTAATCCGGAAGCGAACATATCCCGTGCCACCCTCTGGGGAACGGGCCTGACCGGCCTGCTGTACCTCGCGGTCTGTTCCGCCATCGCCATGCTCCTGCCGATGAGCATGGCTGCCGCCTCCCCAGCCCCGTTCGCCACGTTCGTCAACCGTTACTGGAACGGGACGGCGGCGGCCATGGTGACGCTCTTCGCGGTGGTCAGTTGCGTCGGCGCACTCAACGGCTGGACCCTGCTCGAAGCCGAACTGTCACGGGACATGGCAGCGCGCAGACTGCTCCCGCGCTGGTTCATGGCCACCGACGCAGGAGGAACACCGCGACGCGCGCTTCTCGTTTCCACGGCTATCACTACGCTTTTCGTGGTCATGAACGGATTGCGCTCCATGCGCGGCCTGTTCGAATACCTCCTGTTGCTGTCCACTTCGGCGACCCTCTGGCTCTATCTCGCCTGCGCACTGGCGGCATGGAGGCTGCGGGTCTGCCGTCCGCTCGCCGTACTGGGCGCGGGCTATGCGTTATGGGCGTTGTGGGGTGCGGGCATCGCGGCAAGCGGAATGAGCTTCATTCTCATGGTCTCGGGTCTGCCGATCCGGCTTTGGAGCCGCCGCGAGGACCAGAGCACAGACTAAAGCAGAGCATCGAGCCACTTCTCGACAAGGCCCTCCGCTTCTTCCGGCGTGAAGGGCGCCTGCCCGAGGCTCAGTTCCAGCCAGAGCCCGTCGATCAAAGCAGTCAAGGCCACCGCCGGCAATCGAGCATCACCCAAATCCGGCTTAACCGCCAGGACCAGTTCCTCGATGCCGTTCCTGAACTCACCGTAGATTTGCTGGTGCAACGCGCCGATGCCGTCGTTCACCGGCGTCATGCTCCAGAACGCGAGCCATGTCGCGAGCAGTTCCGGATCGGCGATCGGCGACCGGAAGTTCGCCGACAGATAAGCCAGAAGCCGCGCGCGCGGATTCTCACCCGCGGCTGCCACGGCATCTGCCAGCGCCTCGCCCACGCGACTTCCGGTCCAGCGATAGGCCTGGGCGATCGCATCGCCGACACCGGCGAAGTAATGCCTCAGCAATCCCGGAGATACCCCGGCCTCGGCGCAGATTGCCCGCACCGAAGTTCCTGCCACGCCATGACGGGCAAGGCACCTCGCCGTGGCTTCTACCAGGCTCTGGCGACGCTCGTCGGGATGCTCCCGCGTAAAGGATTGATGCTCGGCCATAGTATTGCTATACGATCGTATAGCAAGGAGCACGCCATGGCAACGCAAGTCGCCGACGCCCCCATGACCGACCCGCTGGAAGGCTGGAGCCTGCCTGCGTGGACCTATTCCGACACCGAATTCTTCGAGGCCGAGAAGGAGCGCGTCTTCGCCCCGAGCTGGCAGATCGTCTGCCATGAGAGCGACATTCCAAGCCCTGGCGACTGGCACACCCTGGACTACATCGGCGAAAGCGTGATGGTGGTGCGCGGCACGGACAGGGTGCTGCGCGCCTTCACCAACGTCTGCCGCCATCGCGGCTCGCGCATCGTCGACGGTGCCAGCGGCTGCGCGCGAAAGCTGGTCTGTCCCTATCATGCATGGACCTACGACCTCGACGGCCGGCTCGCCGGCGTACCCGACAGCGCGAGCTACCCTGTTTTCGACAAGGCCGGTCTCGGGCTGTCATCCATCCAGATCGAGGTATGGCGCGGCTTCGTGTTCGTGCGGCTGGTCGATGACGGCGGCCCGACGGTGGCGCAGATGATGACACCTTACGAACATATGGTCGCGCCTTATAGCTTTCATGACCTGAAAGCGCTCGGCCGGGTGACCATGCGCCCGCGTGAGGTTAACTGGAAGAACATCGGCGACAATTACTCGGACGGACTTCACATTCCGGTCGCCCATCCCGGCCTCACCCGTCTGTTTGGCCGCAGCTATGGCGTCGAAGCGGAGGCGAACGTCGATCGCATGTGGGGCGACCTGATGGATGCCCCCTCTCCCAACTGGTCGGAGCGCATGTACCAGCGCTTGCTTCCGCCTGTGCCGCACCTCCCGCCGGAGCGGCAGCGTCACTGGCTTTACTTCAAGCTCTGGCCGAACGTCGCCTTCGACATCTATCCTGACCAGGTCGATTTCATGCAGTGGCTTCCGGTCAGCCCGACCGCCAGCGTGATCCGCGAGATCAGCTACGTTCTCGACGATGACCGGCGCGAGATGAAGGCCGCGCGCTACCTCAACTGGCGCATTAACCGCGAAGTAAATGCGGAAGACACCGCACTCATTACCCGTGTGCAGGCTGGCATGGCCTCGCGCAGTTTCTCGATTGGGCCGCTCTCCGACAAGGAGGTCTGCCTGCGCCATTTCTGCAGGCGGCTGCGGCAGATCATCCCCGCCGCCCGTTCCGAACATTCCCCCGCGCCCGGCTGGAGCAGGACCGCATGACCGACCGCTACGACGCACTCATCATCGGCGGTGGCCATAATGGCCTGACTTGCGCCTTCTACCTCGCCCGGGCGGGGCTCAAGGTGCGCATTCTCGAGCGGCGCGACGTTGTCGGCGGGGCTGCCGTGACGGAGGAATTCCACCCGGGATTCCGCAATTCGGTCGCCAGCTACACGGTCAGTCTGTTGCAGCCCAAAGTGATCGCCGACATGCGCCTTGCCGATCACGGCTACCGCGTAATCGAGCGGCCGATCAGCAACCTGCTGCCCCAGGAGGGCGGCTACCTCAAGCTCGGCGGCGGACTGGAGCGCACGCAAGCGGAATTCCGCCGCTTTTCGGCCCATGACGCCGAGGTACTCCCGGCCTATTACGACGCTCTCGAAGGCGTCGCCGAGGTGCTGCGCGACCTTGCCCTCAGGACCCCGCCCGAGGTGGGCGGCGGCTGGCGTGCGCTGGTCGATGCGGCCGTGCAAGGGCGCAAGCTGGCGGGCCTGTCGATGGAAGCCCAGCGCGATGTGCTCGACCTGTTCACCAAGTCGGCCCGCAGCTTGCTCGACAGCTGGTTCGAGAGTGAGGCGGTCAAGGCCGCGTTCGGGTTCGATGCGGTGGTCGGCAACTATGCCTCGCCTGACACGCCCGGCAGTGCCTACGTCCTGCTGCACCATGTCTTCGGCGAGGTGAACGGCAAGAAGGGGGCCTGGGGCCACTCGGTCGGTGGCATGGGCGCGATCACGCAGATCATGGCCAAGGTCTGCCGCGATCTCGGCGTCGAGATCAGCCTGGAGGCACCGGTCGCGCAAGTGCTGGTGGATAGCGGCAAGGTCGCCGGCGTTCGCCTGGAAAGCGGCGAGGAGATCGCGGCGCCGCGCATCATCGCCAATGTCGGGCCGAAACTGCTCTACGACCGGATGATCGCAGCTGCCGACCTAGACGCCGATTTCCGGCGCCGGATGAAGGGCTTCAAGGCGGGAAGCGGCACGTTCCGGATGAACGTGGCGCTATCCGAACTGCCTCGATTTACGTGCCTTCCCGAACCGGGCGAGCATCATCAGTCCGGCATCATCATCGCCCCGACCCTCGACTACATGGACCGCGCCTTCATCGACGCCAAGCAGTTCGGCTGGTCGCGCAAGCCTATCGTCGAGATGCTGATCCCCTCTACCGTGGACGACAGCCTCGCCCCTCCGGGCCAGCATGTCGCCAGCCTGTTCTGCCAGCAATTCGCGCCCGAACTACCCGATGGACGCGACTGGGACATGGAGGAGGACAAGGCCGCCGATGCCATTATCGACACGGTGGAGGCGCAT
Source organism: Novosphingobium sp. fls2-241-R2A-195 (assembly GCF_030209485.1). NCBI lineage: Bacteria > Pseudomonadati > Pseudomonadota > Alphaproteobacteria > Sphingomonadales > Sphingomonadaceae > Novosphingobium > Novosphingobium sp. fls2-241-R2A-195. The sequence goes on along the minus strand of NZ_JARVRY010000016.1, from coordinate 90,198 downwards.
GCACCGGGCTTCCGCGCCTCGATCCTGGGACGACAGGTGCTCAGTCCCAAGGGGCTGGAGCGCAAGTTCGGGCTGGTCGGCGGAGACATTATGCACGGGAACCTGACGCTCGACCAGATGTGGTCGTCGCGGCCGGTGCTGGGGCATGGCGCGTATCGGGGGCCGATCAAGGGGCTCTACATGTGCGGCGCGGGGACGCATCCCGGCGGCGGCGTGACCGGCGCGCCGGGGCACAATTGCGCCCATGAGGTCATTGCCGACAGTCGCGGAATGGCGCTGGGTTTCGGCGGTATGTACCGGCGTTTTCGCTGAATTTCAGCCGATGACGGCACGAATCGCGGCGACTGCGGGCCGCGGGGTCAGGTCGGCGTTGAATAGGCCGAAGTTGTTCATCTCACTGGTCCCGGCCCAGGAAAACAGCTCGTAAAGGCTGATCGCGCGGATGAACGGGCGATCGAGGGCCGCCGCCAGATCCGAGGCGAGCAAGATGGCCTGCTGCTCCAGTGAAACCGGCGGAGAAGTCACGTTTTTTGCGCCACCGCCCGTTGTGCGGCCCCATTCGGTAATCACGCCGTGTGTGTGGCGACCAACTGCTATTTTCTCGCCGAAGCTCGCCAGGCGGTCCGCCACGACAGTGGCGGGCTTGGGGTAGATATGGGCATTGCCGTAGGTCGTGAAAGGGGCCTGCTCCGCTTGCATGAAGTCGTTGCTCGCGATGAGGGGGATCGTTTTCAGACTGGATTCCGCCTTAAATGATGCCGTGAAGTCCTTGATATAGGACATTAATGCCGGAGCATTACCTGTCCGAAATCCCAACCGGGAATCATGCACGCCGTTGTAGTTCACGGGATTGAGGTCGGGCTCGTTCGGGAACTCGACCGCCCATATCGCACCGGGCGCCTGGATGACGAAGGCCTTGAGGTCGGCGATCGTCTTTGCGATTTCCCGACCGGAGAGGGTGAGGCAGAATGTCACCCCCTGCCGGGCAAGCCCAAGGTAGGTATTCCACCCAGGCGTCCCGGCATAAGGCTCCCGGCATCGCATGCGCCGCAAGCCGCCAAGTTTATCCAGCGCGGGCAATATGTTGCGCACGTTGTAGAGCGAACCCGTATCCTGCGGCCTGCCCTGCACCATCACCCTGTCGAGCCGCGACGGCACCGCGTGCACGGTCGCCGGAACCAGCGGTAAGACCGCCAGACCGGCCGCCACCTGCCTGCGTGAAAACACTGCTGCTACCAAGCTGACCTCCCGGTTACATAACGGCACTCAACGGCACTCAAGCGGTACTCAGGGGTAGCAAAGCAGCGGATTCCGCTCACTTCGCTACGGCACCGGCCTTCATCACGTAAGCAACCTGTTCCAGCACGCGCACATCGGACAGCGGATCGCCCGTCACCGCGATCATGTCGGCGAACTTGCCCGGTGCGATCGAGCCCAGTTCCTTCTCATGTCCGATCAGGGCGGCGGCATCGATCGTCGCCGACCGGATCGCCTGCGCCGGGGTCATGCCATAGCGGACCATGTACGCGAACTGCCGTGCGTTCAGCCCATGCGGATAGACACCCGCGTCGGTCCCGAAGCCGAGCCTGACCCCCAGCTTCACTGCCTTGGCGAAGCCGTCGCGTTGCTGCTGCGTCGTCTCGCGGTTCTTGCGCAGGTATTCCTGCGGCCAGCCTTCGCGCGTACCCTGCTCGTCGATCCAGTCGCCGTCGTAGATGTCCATGACCAGCCAGACGCCCGCCTTCTTCGCCATGGCGAGGCCCTCATCGTCGATCAGGCTGGCGTGTTCGATGCTGTGTACGCCGGAGCGGATCGCCGCCTTGATGCCCGCCGTGCCGTGGGCATGGGCGGTCGCGTAGCTGCCGTGCGCCTTCGCGACGTCCACGACGGCGCGCATCTCATCGTCGCTCAGTTCGATCTGTCCCGGCTCGGTGCCGATGGCGAGGACGGCGCCGGTGGCTATCATCTTGATGAAGTCGGCGCCGTGATCGAACAGGTACTGCGCCTTCTCGCGCGCTTCGCCGGCATTGTGAACGACGCCGAGGCGCATGTCGGCGGGAAGCTGGTCGTTCGGCACGACGCCGTTGAGCTCGCCGCCGCCGCCCGGCGACGTGATGTAGGCCCCCGCGACGAACATGCGCGGCCCCGGCACCAGCCCCTGCGCAATGGCATCACGCAAGGCCACGTCGGTCAGCCCGCGATAGGTGCCGACATCGCGCACCGTGGTGAAGCCCGCCTCCAGCGTCACTTTCGCGTTGTGCGCGCCGATCAGCGCCGTCAGTTGCGGCGAGGTCTTGAGCGGCGCGGCGACATCCGCGCTCTGCCCGGTATCGGCAAGGTGCGTATGAAGATCGATCAAGCCCGGCAGCACGGTATAGGCCGACCAGTCGAGCGTTTCGGCACCCGGCGGCGGCGCGGCGCAAGGCTCCACCCGTGCGACCCGCTCACCCTCGACCAGCACGCATTGTCCGGTGCTCGCAGTGCCGCTCTCCACGTCGAGCAAGCGCCCTGCCCTGACGTAGACCGATGCCGCGCTCGCCGGAACGCTTAGCCCCGCCAGAACCAGCGGAGCCAAAGCCGCAGCGAGCGCCGCCGCCCTCACTTGCCAGCGAGGTCCGTCAGCAAGGTGGTGTAGTAGACCACGCCCGGCGCGATGTTCAGCAGGCCGATGCGCTCGTTGAGGCCATGGGCGAATTCGTCGGAGTCCCGGATCATCGAGGCGCTGGCGCCATAGCTCGGCACGCCGAGCGCGCGATACCACATCGAGTCCGAAGCACCCGAGGACTGCGAGGGGATGATCGGCACCGGCCCCCAGGCCGCCTTTACCGCCTTGCCCACTGCCGCCACGAAGTCCGGCCGCACCGGCGATGCGGGCGCCTCGACCGAGTCGTCGCCGGTCACGTCGGTGAACTTCGCCGCGGGCATCGCCGCCACCTTCTCCAGTTCCGCCATGATCTCGGGCCGGGTGTGGCCCGGGAAGATACGGCAGTTGATGTTGGCCGTCGCGCTCTGCGGCAGCGCGTTCTGGGCGTGACCGCCCGAGATCATCGTCGGCACGCAAGTCGTCGACACGCGCCCGACCGTCGCGGGATTGGCGCGCAGCACCTCCAGCGCTGCCGGATCGTTCGGATTGGCAACGAAGGCCTTCATTGCCGCCGCGAGCTTGGGGTCGGGCTCGATCTTCGCGGCACCGGTCCAGTACTGGCGCGTCACGTCGTTGAGTTCGGGCTTGAAACGATAGGCGCCGATCCGCTCCATCGCCTGTGCCAGTTGCACGATCGCGTTCTCGGGCCGGGGCGCGGAGCTGTGACCGCCGGGGTTCGTCACCTCGACCTTGTAGTCCACGTAAGTCTTCTCGGCCCCCTGCCAGCTCCAGTAGAGCGGCTTGCCCGCCTCCGACAGCGAGCCCGAGGAGCCGTCGACGTTGAGCACCAGTTCCGCGCCCTTCAGCCGATCGGCGATGACCTTGGAGGTATCCATGGTCGTCTCCTCGTCGCCCGAATAGGCGATGACGATGCTGCGCTTGGGCCTGAACCCTTCGCGCCGCAGTTCGATCACCGAGGACAGCGCCAGCGCCGCCTCGAACTTGGTATCGCTGGCGCCGCGCCCGAAGAGATAGCCGTTCTCCACCACCGGGGTGAAGGGATCGCGCTCCCAATCCTCCGGTTTCGCCTCGACAACGTCCATATGCGCGGAAATGACGATCGGCTTGAGGCCGGGTTCGCTGCCCTTCCAGGTCGCGATCAGGTAGGCGGTGTCGCCGAGCGGGACGATCTCGATGTCGCTGGCGGCCCACCCGGCTTTCAGCAGCGCATCGCGGAACAGCGCCGCGACTTCGCCGGTCTTGTTGCCCGGCCCCTGCACCGAGCGCAGCGCGATGGCGCGCTTCGACAAGTCGAGCACTTGCGCTTCCGCCTCGGGATGGCCTTTTGCCTGAGCGGCACTCGATGCGAGCAGGCTGGCGCCGAGAGAAAGCAGGACCGGGATCGAAAAGCGCATCGTGATGAAGCCCCTGAATGTGATGCCTTGCTCGTTCGCGCCGGATAGAATCGCTGCGAACGCGAGAAGGCTATCCTGTCTGGCGACCGGGCGTCGCGCAATCCCACCCGCCATCCTTCGTCATTGCGAGCGCAGCGAAGAAATCCATGGGGGCTCAGTGCTGCCGTGGATTGCTTCGCTGCGCTCGCAATGACGACCGGGATGGAGTCATCCATGAGCATCACTCATCGCTACGTGAAGAAGGCCCGCACTAATCGCTGGCGCGATGAGCGCCTATCTCGCACATGCGGCATCTCGGCCGATCCCAATTCCAGTTTCTTCCGGCAGCAAGGACATTCCATGCAAGTCAACGCTTATGGCGCCCATGCGGGCGACAAGCCTCTCGAAGCCCTGACCATCGAACGGCGCGAGCCGGGACCCTGCGACGTCGCGATCGAGATCAGCTATTGCGGTGTATGCCACTCGGACCTGCACACCGTGCGCAGCGAGTGGGGCGGCACGCTCTACCCTTGCGTTCCCGGTCACGAAATCGTCGGCACCGTCAGCGCGGTGGGCGGCGAAGTCAGCCGCTTCAAGGTGGGCGACATCGTCGGCGTCGGCTGCATGGTCGACAGCTGCGGCCACTGCGGCTCGTGCAACGACAACCTGGAGCAGTATTGCGAGAACGGCTTCGTCGGCACCTACAACGGTGCGACGCCGGATGCGCCCGGCCACACCATGGGCGGCTATTCGCGCGGGATCGTCGTCGATGAAGGCTTCGTCCTTTCGATCAGCCACCCGGCAGAGCAGCTTGCCGCCGTCGCACCGCTGCTCTGCGCGGGCATCACCACATACTCGCCGCTGCGTCACTGGAACGCCGGTCCGGGCAAGAAGGTCGGCGTCGTCGGCATCGGCGGTCTCGGCCATATGGCGATCAAGATCGCGCATGCCATGGGGGCCGAAGTCGTCGCCTTCACCTCGACGCCCGCCAAGCGCAAGGACGCGATCGACCTCGGCGCCGACAGCGCGGTGGTCAGCCGCGAGGCCGAGGAAATGGCCGCGCACACCGGCACGTTCGACCTGATCATCGACTCGGTTGCGGCGAGCCACGACCTCGACACTTACATCGGCCTGCTCAAGCGCGACGGCGCGCTGGTCATGCTGGGCGTGCCGGAGCATCCGCACCCCTCGCCCAATGTCGGCGGCATGATCTTCGGCCGCAAGACGATCGCGGGCTCGCTGATCGGCGGCATTGCCGAAACGCAGGAGATGCTCGATTTCTGCGCCGAGCACGGCATCGTCTCGGACGTCGAGATGATCGACATCCAGCAGATCGAGGACGCCTACGAACGCATGACGCGCAGCGACGTGCGCTATCGCTTCGTGATCGACAGCGCCTCGCTGGACGCGGCCTGATTTCAAGGCAACGGCCGCCTCCACAAGAAGGCGGCCGTTTGCCGAACCACGATGACTTTACATCGCACGTCATTGCGAGCGTAGCGAAGCAATCCAGGGCGCCACTGACCGCCCTGGATTGCTTCGCTACGCTCGCAATGACGGCGTGCGGGTTCAATCCAATGTCATTGCGCTCTGGAAGAGAGTGGTGCGCCCGACGGGATTCGAACCCATGGCCCCCAGATTAGGAATCTGGTGCTCTATCCGGCTGAGCTACGGGCGCACTCCGGGGCCTCCTAGCGGCTGCGCAGCGGCTTTGCAATCAGTTCGCCTGCTCGGGCGGCACGACCGGAAACAGCAGCGGCATCAGGCCGATCCCCTCTTCGATCAGTTCCTTCGCCTCGGTCGCCGTAGCCTGCCCGTGGATGATTTCGGCATCGCGCTCGCCATAGTGCATGGCGCGGGCGTCCTTGGCGAAATCCTGCCCCACATAGCGCGAGGACTTGAGCGCCTCGGCCTGCATCGTCGCCAGGGCCTGCATCAGTTCGGCGGCCTGAGGCGGCAGCGGTGCGTTGGCCACGGGAGCTGCAGGCGTGCCGGGTGCCGGGGGCTTTGCGCGGGCGGGCGGCGCGGCTTCGGGCAGCTGATTGCCCTTGCGCGCGAGGCGCGGGGCCTGGACGGCCTTGGCGACATCGCCCGAACCGCAATGCGGGCAGGTAACCAGTCCCCGCTCCTGCTGGCGCACGTAGTCGTCGGAGGACTTGAACCAGCCTTCGAAACGATGCGCGCCCTCGCGGCATTCCAGGTCGTAGACGATCATGACGCAGGCTGTCCGGCGATGGCGCGGCGGTTGGCAAGGCTCGGAAGCTGGGTGCGCACTTCCGCCGTCCGCGCCGGATCGAGATCGACGAAGCCTACCCCGGCGCTCCCACCGTCATCCGCCCCGCCCATGTCGAGCAGGACTTCGCCCCAGGGGTCGATGCCCAGCGAGTGGCCGTAAGTCTCGCGCCCGTCCTCGTGCCGGCCGACTTGCGCGGCCGACAGGACATAAGCGCTCGCCTCGACCGCGCGGGCGCGTTGCATCAGGTGCCAGTGCGCCTTTCCGGTAGGCACGGTGAAGGCGGCGGGAATGGCGATCACGTCGCAACCCGCGCGGCCCAGCGCCTCGAACAGCGCCGGAAAGCGCACGTCGTAGCAGATCGCCAGCCCAAGGCGCCCGAGCGGCGTCTCGACGGTGACGACTTCCTCGCCCGCCGTGTAGGCGTTCGATTCGCGCCAGCTCTCGCCAGTGGCGAGGTCTACGTCGAACATGTGCAGCTTGTCGTAGCGCGCACGGATTTCACCGGCATCGTCGATCACGAAGGCCCGGTTGGCCCATTTGCCATCCTCGCGCGCGATGGCGAGCGATCCGATATGGACCCAGATCCCCTCGCGCCGCGCCGCCTCGCGCACGGCGGCGAGGACGACGTCGTCCCCCTCGCCCCGGATCGCCGCGCGCGCGCGGTCGCGCTTGCGGTCGAGCAGGCCGGACATCTCGGGCGTGAACAGCATCGCCGCGCTGCCTGCCCGCGCCTGCACGATCGCATCGACGATCGCGGCCGCATTGGCCTGCGGATCGATGCCGGTCGTCATCTGGAAGAGCGCCGCGCGGGTCATGTGTTCAGAGCCCCAGCACCGGATCGAGCTTGCCCTCGCGGTCGAGCGCATTGATGTCGTCGAAACCGCCATAGGCGCGGTCGTCGATCAGGATCTGCGGCACCGTCGTCGCGCCGGGGACGCGCTCCAGCATCTCGGTCCGCTTGGGGCCGCCCATGGTGAGGTCGTATTCCTCGTAGGCAACGCCCTTCTTGTCCAGCAGCGACTTGGCGGCGACGCAGTAGGGGCAGCCCCACTTGGTGTAGATCTCGATCTTAGGCTGGCTCATGCCAAACTCCATTCCAGCGCCCCTTGAAAGGTGGGGCGGCTAGCATATCTAGGAATGCGAGTCATGGCCCGCCAAGGGGATGGCTCACAGAACGAGGCGCCGCATCGCGGGCCTCATCACACGAAGATTGCTCATTGGAGGATTTTTGTCATGAACCGTATCGATTTCTCGCCCTATCGCCGCACCATGGTCGGCTTCGACCGCCTTTTCGACATGATCGAGAACCAGGCGCGCGCCAACGCGGGCGACAAGTACCCGCCCTTCAACATCGAACGGCGCAGTCAGGACGGCTACCGCATCACCCTCGCGGTCGCGGGCTTCAAGCCGGGCGACATCGACATCACCGCGCAGGCGAACCTGCTGGTCGTGAAGGGTCACAAGCCCGACGAGGCCACCGACGGCGAAATGCTGCACGTCGGCATCGCCCAGCGCGGGTTCGAGCGTCGCTTCGAACTGGCCGACTACGTGCGGGTCGATAGCGCCGACCTTGCCGACGGCCTCCTCGTGATCGACCTCGTGCGCGAAGTGCCCGAGGCGATGAAGCCGAAGAAGGTCGCCATCGGCGGCAACAAGCTCACCGTCGTCGAGACTGGTGAGGACACTACCGCCGCAGCATAACCGTCGTCGTCCGCACGTTGCGCTTTTCCGTCCCTTTGCGCGACATACCGGATACGGCATTTGGGGTCGGCCCGTTTATCCGGGCCGACCCTTTTGCATGCGCGATTGCAGAGAAAGCACGGCAGCCGTCCGATTAATCCTCGCGCCGCGTCGTGCGGGTCGTTAGCCCGGCGACCATGTTGCGGAACCATTGCTCATGACCGCGATCCTCGGGATCGTCCTGCCCGTCTTCTCGCTGATCTTCGCAGGCTGGCTGGTTCGGCGCATCGGCGTGATGGGGCCGCAGGCAACCAGCGAACTCAACCGCTTCGTCGTCTACCTTGCCCTGCCCGCGCTGCTGTTCGACATCGTCGCCAGATCCAGCTGGCACGAATTGTGGCAACCCCACTTCGTCGCAGTGTTCACCCTGAGCACGATGGCGATCTTCGCACTGACGGTCGCCGCCCATGCCCGGCATTCGGGCTTCGAGGCCGATGGCCCGGTGCTGGGGCTCGCCGCGAGCTATCCCAACACCGGCTTCCTCGGCTTCCCGCTGCTGCTCGCCGCGCTCGGGCCATGGAGCAACACGCTGACGCTGATCTCCACGATCGTCGTCGCCTGCGTGCTCTTCGCAGGCGCGATCGTGCTGATCGAGATCCGCCTCCACGTCGGCAGCCATCCGTTGCGGGTCGCCGCCAAAGTCGGCAAGTCGCTGGCGACCAACCCGCTCATCGTCGCCCCCGTTGTCGCATGCTTCTTCCCGACGAGCGGGATAGCCGTGCCTGGACCCGTCGAAGTCTTCCTGAAATTGCTGGGCGGCGCTGCATCCCCGGCGGCATTGGTCGGCCTCGGCCTGTTCCTTGGCGAGAAGCGCGAGGCGGCTGCGGGCGCCGGTCTGCTCACGGCAATCCTCGTCGCCCTGAAGCTGGCGGTGCATCCGCTGCTGGCCTGGGTGCTGGCCGTGACCCTGTTTCCGCTCGACACCCCCGCGCTTCATGCAGCCGTACTGCTGGCGATGCTGCCGACCGGGACCGGGCCTTTCATGCTCGCCGAATTCTACGGCCGTGAAGCGAGCGTCACTGCGCGGGTGATCCTGATCTCCACCGTGCTGTCGATCATGACGGTGTCGGCTTACCTGACGACGATCGGCTGACTTCAGGCGGCCCATCCTTCGTCATTGCGAGCACAGCGAAGCAATCCAGGGCGGCTTGGTGCGTCCTGGACTGCTTCGCTGTGCTCGCAATGACGACTGGAGCCTTCAGGCGTTCTGCGCCGCATGCATCTGCCGCGAACGAGCGGCGGTTCCGAAATCAATCCGGAACTGCGAACCGCTCAGTCCCAGCAGCTCAGACCAGACGGGCCTGACGCAGCGCTGCGGCAATGAACCCGGCAAACAGCGGGTGCGGCTCGAACGGACGCGACTTGAGTTCCGGGTGGAACTGCACGCCGACGAAGAACGGGTGGTCCGGCCGCTCGACGATCTCGGGCAGCAGGCCATCGGGCGACATACCGGAGAAGATCAGGCCATTGCCTTCCAGCGCCTCGCGGTACGAGCCGTTGACCTCGTAGCGGTGGCGGTGCCGTTCGCTGATCTCGGTCGAACCGTAGATCGCCGCGACGTGGCTGTTGGGCGAGAGCGCGGCGGTGTAGGCGCCAAGGCGCATGGTGCCGCCAAGGTCGCCGCCCTCGGCGCGGGTCTGCAGGCCGTCCTCGGTCATCCACTCGGTGATGATGCCGACGACGGGTTCCTCGGTCGGGCCGAATTCGGTGGAGCTGGCCTTGGCGATGCCCGCCGAGCGCGCGCCTTCGATGCAGGCCATCTGCATGCCGAGGCAGATGCCGAAGAACGGCACCTGCCGTTCACGCGCGAAGCGGACCGACGCGATCTTACCCTCGGTGCCGCGCTCGCCGAAGCCGCCCGGGACGAGGATGCCGTGCATCGGTTCGAGCGCGGCGGCGATCTCGGAATCTTCCTTCTCGAAGATTTCCGCATCGATCCAGCGCACGTTGACTTTCACGCGGTTGGCCATGCCGCCGTGGACGAGCGCTTCGTTCAGCGACTTGTAGGCGTCCTGCAGGCCGATGTACTTGCCGACGACGCCGATGGTCACTTCGCCCTCGGGGTTCTGGTAGCGGTCGGTGATGTCGTCCCAGCGCTCAAGCACCGGCGCCTTGGCCGATTCCAGCATGCCGAAGTGGTGCAGGACTTCGGCGTCGAGGCCCTCGCGGTGGTACTGCAGCGGCACGGCGTAGATGTTGGGCGCGTCGAGCGCCTGGATAACCGCCTGCGGGCGCACGTTGCAGAACAGCGCGATCTTGCGGCGCTCGCTCTCGGGCAGCTCGCGGTCGCAGCGGCACAGCAGGATGTCGGGCTGGATGCCGAGGCCGGTCAGTTCGCGCACCGAGTGCTGCGTCGGCTTGGTCTTCAGCTCGCCCGCAGCGGCGATGTAGGGGACCAGCGTGACGTGGACGAAGCAGGTGCCCTCGCGGCCGAGTTCGTTGCGCAGCTGGCGCATCGCCTCGACGAAGGGCAGGCCCTCGATGTCGCCGACGGTGCCGCCGATCTCGCACAGCACGAAGTCGAGATCCTCGGTCTCCGTCAGGGCGAAGTCCTTGATCGCGTCGGTGACGTGCGGGATCACCTGCACGGTCGCGCCGAGGTAGTCGCCGCGGCGCTCCTTGGCGATGATGTCCTGGTAGATGCGACCCGAGGTGATGTTGTCGGCCTTGCGGCCCGAGACGCCGGTGAAGCGCTCGTAGTGGCCGAGGTCGAGGTCCGTCTCGGCGCCGTCGTCGGTCACGAAGACCTCGCCGTGCTGGTACGGGCTCATCGTGCCCGGATCGACGTTCAGGTAGGGGTCGAACTTGCGAATGCGGACCTTGTAGCCACGCGCCTGAAGCAGAGCCGCGAGGCTCGCCGCCATGAGACCCTTGCCCAGCGAGGAGACCACGCCGCCGGTGATGAAAATATGCCGCGCCATGGGAATCGGGCCTTAAATTGCATGGGGGCCCTCAGGCAAGCGCCCGGAGCCTCATTCCACAGATCAAACACATGGAAATGCCGTCTGACTGCGCCAGACGGCATTCCGATTACGGTGAGGCGCTCGAAAGCGCCTGCAGGGATTACTGCTTGGCAGCACCACCGAGCGGATCGGTCGGAACCGAGTCGCCGGCGGGCGCACCCTGCTGGGGGGCAGCCGGAGCTGCCGGGTTGGCCGCGCCGCCGAGCGGATCGGCAGGCTGGACCGGAGCGGTCTGCGCAGGAGCGGTGTTGCGCTGGAGCGAGGTGTCGATGTCGCGACCGCTCGTCTCGTTGACGGCGAGAGCGGCAAGACCGATGCTCAGCACCACGAAGACAGTCGCTAGAACGCCGGTCGCGCGGGTCAGGAAGTTGGCCGCGCCGCGTGCCGACATCAGGCCCGAGGGACTGCCGCCGACGCCAAGGCCGCCGCCTTCGGACTTCTGCACCAGGATCACGCCCACCAGCATGGCGGCAACCAGAGCCTGCACCACGGTCAGGAAAAGGAACATCTTCGTCTCAGCCTTATTGCGGGGACATACCCCGCTTTCTTGACCGGGCAGATAGGCGCTCGCGGGCGAGCGCGCAACCCGGCAACTTTATTGCTGCGCCGCCCCGCAGGACGGCACATGGATCGGACTTACTCCGCGAGCGAAGCCGCCGCGCCGACGATCGCCAGGAAGCTCTCGGCCGTCAGGCTCGCACCGCCGACCAGAGCGCCGCCGACATCCGGCACCGCAAGGAGTTCGGCCGCGTTGTCGGCCTTCACCGAACCGCCGTAGAGGATGCGTACTTCGGCGCCAGCATCGCCGTAGATGGCGACGAGCTTGGCGCGAATCGCCTTGTGCATGGCTGCCACGTCCGCGACCGAAGGCACCCGGCCGGTGCCGATCGCCCATACCGGCTCATAGGCGACCGAGAGCTTTTCCGGCGCGCCGTCTGCGATGGGGCACGAACCTTCGAGCTGCGCGGTGACCACGCCCTCGGCATCGCCCGCATCGCGCTGGGCCTCGGTTTCGCCGACGCACAGGATCACCGCCAGACCGGCCGAAAGCGCGGCCTGCGCCTTGGCGTTGACGTCGGCATCGCTGTCGCCGTGGTATTCACGGCGCTCCGAATGGCCGACGATCGTGAAATCGGCGCCTGCATCCTTGAGCATCGGTGCGGAAACGTCACCCGTGTAAGCGCCGTTTTCCTTCGCATGGCAGTCTTGCCCGCCGACGCCGATCAGCTCGACCGCGTCCCGCATGCGGAAGATCAGGGTCGAGGGCGGCGCCAGTCCGACCTGCACCTTGGGGAAACGCTGGGCGGAACGATCGATTGCGCGCGCCTCGTTCAGCATGGCGCGCGTGCCGTTCATTTTCCAATTTCCGACGATGTAAGGCAATCCAGCCATTTCAATCCTTTGATCGATCTCGGCGAACCTTCGGGAACTCCCCCGCGGGTCCCCCTCGCAGATTTCCGGTAATGCCGTTGCCGCGGAACCGGGAATCAGGTCGTCGCTGTCGCCGGGCAGCTAGGGCACCAGAGCATCGCTTGTCAAAATTCATGGATGGTTAAGCGCCGGGATTCTCCACCGGTGTCGTAGTAATGCCACCTCGCGGCTTTTGCCCAAGGCTTGTGCAAGCGGCATTGCAGGATGCGCGAAGGCCCCCTAAAGCCTGCGCCGTTTACATGCGAAGCCTCACGGTTTCGCGCCAATATTCTGCTGATCGGCACGGTTCATGCTCCATTTCTTCCGCTCGTTTCTGAAGTCCAAGGTCGGCGCGATCGTCGGCCTCGTCGTTCTCGGCCTCATCGCCCTCGCGTTCGCCAGTGGCGATATCGCGGGCCTCGGCGGGTCCGGCAGCGCGGCTCCCGGAGTTGCCGTCGCCACTGTCGGCGGCGAAAAGGTGACCACCGACGAACTCAGCCTCGGCGCCAAGCGCGGCCTCGAGCGGGTCAAGCAGCAGAGCCCGACCGCGACGATGAAACAGCTGATCGCCGAGGGCGGCCTCCAGCAGGTGCTGGACAGCCTGATCGACGGCGTCGCTTTCGCCGTCTACGGCGAGAAGCACGGCGTTGTCCTCAGCGACCGCCTCGTCGACAGCGAACTGACGCAGATCCCCGCGTTCCAGGGCGTCGACGGCAAGTTCGACCAGAACGTGTTCCGCCAAGCCCTCGCCCAGCAGGGCCTCTCCGAACAGGCCCTGCGCGAGGACATTCGCAAGAACATGATCGCGCAGGAACTGGTCGTGCCCGCGCAGATCGGCTCGGTCATGTCCGAATATGCCGCGAAGCGTTACGCCTCGCTGCTCAGCGAGACCCGCAGCGGCACCGTGGTCGCCCTGCCCTCGCTGCTCTTCGCGCCCGACAAGCAGCCGACCCAGGCCGAACTCGCCACCTTCTACAAGGCGCACACCGGCCAGTTCGTCCGCCCCGAGCGTCGCACGATCCGCTATGCGCTCGTCAGCGCCGACAAGATCCCGGCCCCGGCCGCACCGACCGACGCCGAGATCGCCGCACGCTTCGAGGCGAACAAGGCCGCCTACGCCGCCAAGGACGATCGCCGCATCACGCAGCTGGTCGTGCCGACCGAACCGGCCGCCAAGGCCATCGTCGCCGAAGTCGAGAAGGGCAAGTCGCTCGAAGCCGCCGCTTCGGAAAAGGGCCTGTCCGCCGCGAAGCTCGAATCGTTCAGCCGCGAGGATCTCTCGCGCCAGTTCTCGGCCGCCGTCGCGCAGGCCGTCTTCGCCGCGCCGGTCGGCAAGCTGGCCGCACCGCAGAAGAGCGTGCTCGGCTGGCACGTCATCCGCGTCGACGAGGAGATCAAGACCCCGGCCAAGACCCTTGCCGAAGTGAAGGGTGACCTCACCAAGCAGATCGCCGAGGAAAAGACCCGCAAGTCCTACAGCGACGCCTTCTCGAAGATCGACGCGCAGCTTTCGGGCGGCTCCAACCTCGCCGAAGTCGCCAAGTCGCTCGGCGCCGAGGTCAAGCAGACCCCGTCACTGACCGCTGATGGGCAAGTCTACATGAAGCCCGGCGAAACGATGCCCGCCGAATTGCAGCCGCTCCTCAAGACCGCGTTCGAAATGGGCCAGGAACAGCCGCAGGTCGCCGAGATCGAGAAGGGCAAGTCCTTCGCGATCTACGACGTCACCGACATCCAGGCGTCCGCCCCGGCTCCGCTGGCGCAGATCCAGAACGACGTGAAGCTCGCCTGGGCCATCGACGCCGGTTCGAAGGCCGCCAAGGCCGCCGCGCTCAAGATGCAGGCCGCGATCCGCAAGGGCCAGTCGATCGAGCAGGTCATGGCTGCCTCGGGCAAAAAGCTGCCCGCGCCGCAGCAGGTCTCGATGTCGCGCCCGACCCTGGCCGCCGCGCTGCAGTCGGGCCGTCAGGTGCCGCCGCCGGTCTCGCTGATGTTCCACATGGCCAAGAACACCGTGAAGGTGCAGTCGGCCGAGGGTGAGCGTGGCTGGTTCGTCGTCCAGCTCAAGGACATCGTGCCCGCCACGATCGATTCGCCCGACATGATCCGCCGTGCCCAGACCGAACTCGGCCAGCAGCTCGGCCAGGGCTACGCCTCCGCGCTCGGTGCCGCGATGCGCAAGGACGTCGGCGTGAAGCGTCACGACGATGCCATCACCGCCGTGCGCGACCAGCTCGCCGGCACCGCCGCCGCCAACTGAGCCGAAGCGAGGGGTGGCAGCAATGGAGCGCGAATTCGACCGCAAGGCGACGCTTGAGCAACTGGCGCAGGGCAAACCCGCGCTGGTCTGGCGCAAGCTCGTCGCCGACACAGAGACGCCGGTTGGCGCCGCCCTCAAGCTGATCGAGGACGGGCGCGGCGACTTCCTGCTCGAATCGGTCGAAGGCGGCGAGACGCGCGGGCGCTACAGCCTGCTCGGCCTCGACCCGGACCTCGTGTTCCGCGCGAGCGGCGAGGCCTGCGAGATCAACCGCGCATGGCAGGCCGACCGCAAGGCGTTCGCACCGCTCGGCGGCGGCACCCTCGCCGAACTGCGCGCGCTGGTCGAGACCTGCCGCTGCGAGGTTCCGGTCGCGCTGCCCAAGGCTCTCGCCTGCCTCGTCGGCTACTTCGGCTACGAGACGATCGGCCTTGTCGAGAAGCTGCCGCGCGCGCCGCAAAGCCCCCTCGAAGTGCCCGACATGCTGTTCGTGCGCCCGTCGCTGATCCTGATCTTCGACCGGCTTTCGGACGAACTGTTCTGCGTTGCGCCGGTGTGGCCGGAAACGGGTGACGCCGCTCTGGCCGTCGACCGCGCCGCCGAGCGCATCGACGAAGCCCTGCGCCGCCTCGCCGCCCCTGCACCCGTCGTGCCTGTCGCCACCGATCTCGCCGAGCCGGTACGCACGCCCGTCGTCGCGCCGGAGGACTACAAGGCGATGGCCCTGCGCGCGAAGGACTACATCGAAGCGGGCGACATCTTCCAGGTCGTGCTGGCCCAGCGCTTCACTTGCGAGTTCCCGCTCCCGCCGCTGGCGCTCTACCGCAGCCTGCGGCGCGTGAACCCCTCGCCGTTCCTCTATTTCCTCGACCTGCCCGGCTTCGCGCTGGTCGGCTCCAGCCCGGAAATCCTGGTGCGCGTGCGTGACGGCGAAGTCACCATCCGCCCGATCGCGGGCACCCGTCCGCGCGGAACCACGCCTGCCGAGGACAAGGCCAACGAAGCCAGCCTCCTCGCCGACCCCAAGGAACGCGCCGAGCACCTGATGCTGCTCGACCTCGGCCGCAACGACGTCGGCCGCGTCGCCGCTGCAGGCACCGTCGAGGTCACCGACAGCTACACCATCGAGCGCTACAGCCACGTCATGCACATCGTCTCGAACGTGGTCGGCCAGCTCGACACCGCGAAGCACGATGCCATCGACGCGGTCTTCGCGGGGTTCCCAGCAGGCACCGTCTCGGGCGCGCCCAAGGTCCGTGCCTGCGAGGTCATCGCCGAACTGGAGCCCGAGACGCGCGGCCCTTACGCGGGCGGCGTCGGCTACTTCGCGCCGGACGGCTCGGTGGACAGCTGCATCGTCCTGCGCACCGGGTTGCTCAAAGACGGCGTCCTGCACGTGCAGGCGGGCGCGGGCATCGTGGCGGACAGCGACCCGGCCTACGAACAGCGCGAATGCGAAGCCAAGAGCGGCGCCCTCTTCGCCGCCGCGCGCGAAGCGATCCGCGTCGCCGGGGAACCTGGGTTCGGGCAGTGACATCCGGGAAGGCGCCGATCGGACATCTCCCGCCTGATCGCGCCCTTTTCGAGTTATACAAGACCTGGTCATCTCCGCGAAGGCGGGGACCCAACTCCTGTACCATCGTACCGCACGACCATCAGATGGGTTCCCGCCTTCGCGGGAATGACGGGTCAAAAAGCTGGAGGATGGCCGCAGTTTTGCCGCTGGCGATCCTCGCCGCCTGCTCCGCCGACGAACCCGCAGCCAAGCCATCGGCCCCGCCTCCTCCGCCATGCCAGGGCGCGAGCTTCGAGGGCGCCAGCTTCACGCACTGTACCGCCGTGCCGGGTCGTCACACCATTCACACCGTCCTCGGCCCCAAGGGCGGCGCGCCGTATCGCAGCCTCTCGCAACTCGCGGTGGACCGCCCGGCGCGCAGCCACGAAGTTGCATTCGCGATGAACGGCGGCATGTTCGACGCCGATGGCAAGCCGATCGGCTACTACGTCGAGAACGGCGAGAAGCAGCATGCCCTCAATACCAACGAAGGCTGGGGCAACTTTCACCTCAGCCCCAACGGCGTCTTCTACGGCGACGCGGCAGGCAACTGGCATGTCCGCGCCAACGACGACTTCGCAAAGTCCGTCACCGACCGTCCCGATTTCGGCACCCAGTCCGGCCCGATGCTGGTCATCTCCGGCAAGCTGCACCCGAAGATCGACGATGACGGCAAGTCGCTGAAGCTGCGCAACGGCGTCGGCATCGATGACAAGGGCCGCGCCCATTTCGTCATTTCCGACGAGCCGGTATCCTTCGGCAAGCTCGCGCGCTTTTTCCGCGACGCCCTGAAATGCGACAATGCGCTGTTCCTCGACGGCAGCGTATCCTCGCTATGGGACCCCGAACATGGCCGCGTCGACGGCGGCCCTCCGCTCGGCCCCTTGATCGTCGTCGAGAAAAGCGCAAAGGCGAAGTCATGATCCTCGTCATCGACAATTACGACAGCTTCACCTGGAACCTGGTCCATTACGTGATGGAACTGGGCGCCGAAGTGGAGGTCGTGCGCAACGACGCGCTCAGCGCAGGCCAGGCCATTTCGAGCGGCGCGAAGGGCTTCCTGATATCGCCCGGCCCCTGCACCCCCAACGAGGCTGGCATCAGCCTCGACCTCGTCGGCGCGGCGGCGGATGCGGAGATGCCGCTCCTCGGCGTGTGCCTCGGCCATCAGTCGATCGGCCAGTATTTCGGCGGCAAGGTCGTGCGCGGTGGCCTGATGCACGGCAAGACCTCGCCGGTCACGCATGACGGCACCGGAGTCTTCGCCGGGCTGCCCTCGCCCTTCACTGCGACGCGCTATCACTCGCTGATCGTCGAGGACATTCCCGAGACGCTGGTGGTGAACGCCCGCTCGGACGACGGCCATGTCATGGGCTTCCGCCATGCGAGCCTGCCGATCCACGGCGTCCAGTTCCATCCGGAAAGCATCGCCACCCAGCACGGCCATGCCATGCTCGCGAACTTCCTGCGCACTTGCGGTATCGAGGCCAAACTGCCGGAACGGCTGAGCGCATGACCCTTCCCGACCCTCTCCACCCGATCGCCGAGGACGAGGCCCAAGCAGCCTTCGCCGCAATCCTCGACGGCGAAATGCCCGAATCCGAAATCGCCGAGTTCCTCGTCGCCTTGTCGGATCGCGGCGAGACCGCCAGCGAAATCGCGGGCGCGGCCCGCGCCATGCGTGAGCGGATGATCCCGGTGAAGGCGCCCGCAGGCGCCATCGACGTCTGCGGCACCGGCGGCGACGGCTTCCACACCCTCAACGTCTCGACCGCCGTTTCTCTGGTGGTCGCGGCTGCGGGCGTCCCCGTCGCCAAGCATGGTAACCGCGCTGCCAGTTCCAAAGCGGGCGCCGCCGATACCCTCGAAGCGATGGGGTTGAACCTCGACCGCGCCGTCGAGACTGCAGAATCCACGCTCGCCGAAATCGGCATCGGCTTCCTGTTCGCCGCGCGCCACCACCCGACGATGGGTCGGCTGATGCCGCTGCGCAAGTCGCTAGGCCGCCGCACGATCTTCAACCTGATGGGGCCGCTGGCAAACCCGGCGCAAGTCTCGCGCCAGCTCGTCGGCATCGCACGCCCGGCCTACGTGCCGATCTACGCCGACGCCCTGCTGCGCCTCGGAACCGAGCACTCGATGGTCATTTCCGGCGACGAGGGCCTCGATGAACTGAGCCTCGCAGGCGGCAACGAAGTCGCCGAGATTCGCGGCCATGAACTGTCCATGCGGCGCGTCGCCCCCCAGGATGCCGGCCTCCCGCTGGCTTCGGTCGACGCCATTCGCGGCGGTGACCCAGCCTACAATGCCCGCGCGCTCAACGATCTGCTGATGGGCGCGCCCGGCGCCTACCGCGACGCTGTTCTACTCAACGCCGCAGGTGCCCTTCTCGTGGCAGGCGAAGTCGATAGCTGGGCCGAGGGCGTCGAAGAAGCGGCAGAAACGATCGACAAGGGCTTGGCCAAGGCTCTGCTCGACTGCTGGATCGCGGCAACCCGCGCGTGACGAGGAACTGATGTCCGACAAGCTCATTGAAATCTGCGACACCAAGCGCAAGGAAGTCGCCGCCCGCAAGGCTCTCGCTACCATAGCGGACCTCGATGCGCGCGCCGCCGCGCAGACGCATCCTCGCGGTTTTGAAGCCGCGTTACGCGCCAAGGCGGAAACGGGCTATGCGCTCATCGCGGAAATCAAAAAAGCTTCACCCTCCAAGGGACTGATCAGAAGCGATTTTCGCCCCGCAGAACATGCGGCGGCCTACGAGAGAGGCGGTGCCGCATGCTTGTCCGTGCTGACCGACGCGCCCTATTTTCAGGGACATGAGGATTTCCTCGTCGAGGCCCGTGCCGCTTGTAACCTTCCGATCATCCGCAAGGACTTCATGGTCGATCCATGGCAGGTTGCGGAAGCGCGCGCGATCGGTGCGGATGCCATCCTCATCATCGTCGCTGCGCTGGACGACGTGTTGATGGCGGAAATCGAATCCGCGGCTATCGAGCGCGGTCTCGACTGCCTGATCGAAGTTCACAACGAACATGAGATGGAACGCGCAAGCCTTTTGAAATCACGTCTTATCGGTGTGAACAATCGTGATCTGCGACGCTTCGCTACCGACATCGCGACCACCGAGCGACTGGCCCCGCAGGCGCCCGAAGGCACCTTGCTGGTCAGCGAAAGCGGGATAAACGTCCACGCCGACCTGGAGCGCCTGTCATCTTGCGGTGCCCGCACCTTCCTGGTGGGCGAAAGCCTGATGCGCAAAAATGATATAGAAGCGGCGACGCGCGCCCTTCTCACCGGAACGTAATGCCCATGGGGTTGCGATGAACAAGTCCCTCACGCATATCGATGCCAACGGCAACGCCCGCATGGTCGACGTTGGCGCCAAGGCCGAGACACAGCGCACTGCCATAGCTTCCGGTCGGATTTCGATGAGCGATGACGCCCTCGCCGCCGTTCGCGCTGGAAATGCGCCCAAGGGTGACGTTCTAGGTACTGCGCGGATCGCTGGCATAATGGCGGCGAAGCGCACGGCAGAACTCATTCCGATGTGTCATCCTCTCGCGCTGGATGCCGTAAATCTGGAGTTCTCGTTCGAAGACAACGCGATAAAGGTAATTGCCCGAGCATCCTTGACGGGAAAAACCGGCGTTGAAATCGAAGCAATAACAGCGACTTCCATCGCACTTGTGACAATCTACGACATGGCCAAGGCGCTCGACAAGAGCATGGTCATCAGTGACATTCGCCTTGTAGAAAAGATCGGCGGCAAGTCGGGCCACTGGAAACTGGATGGGTGGGCCGAATGAACAAATCGGCGCCGCTCTCGCTCGAGGAGGCACAGGCTCGATTGCTGGCGTTGGCCACACCCCTTCCGATAGAGCGAGTCGATATCGAAGGCGCATACAACCGGTATCTCGCAGAACCGCTATATGCCCGACGCACGCAGCCACCGGCCAACCTATCTGCGATGGATGGCTATGCAGTGACGGCCGGGGACTTGCAGGGCCCCTGGCGAGTGATCGGAGAAAGCGCCGCCGGGCATCCCCACGTCGGCCCCCTCTCCACGGGCGAAGCCGTACGCATTTCAACGGGAGCAATATTGCCGGTCGATGCGGCGGCAGTCATTCTCCAGGAAGACCTTGCTAGAGATGCCGAAATCCTGACGTTGTCGGGTGAAGCACCCGATCCCGCGCACAAGCATATCAGACATCGCGGAATGGATTTCGTCACGGGGACGGAAATCATGCTGCCGGGCGCGCGCATCACTCCGGCGCAAATGGCGTTGGCAATCGCTTCGGGCCATACGCACCTGCCTGTCCATCGCACACCGCGGCTGGCCGTGATCGACAGCGGCGATGAACTCGCTGAAAACCCGGAATGCTGCGCCCCCCATCAGATTCCCGCAAGCAACGGCGTCATGCTGGCGGCTATGGCTTCAGCGATGGATGTCCATGCGAGGCGGATCGGGCCTGTACGTGATGATATCGACACGATCACGCGCGCTTTCGAGGCATCCGACGATGTCGATCTCATCGTGACCAGCGGCGGCGCTTCTGTCGGCGATCACGACCTCATCCGCCCGGCCCTCGAACGCTGGGGCGCGAGCATCGATTTCTGGCGCGTGGCGATCAAGCCCGGCAAACCCATCCTCGTCGCCACGCGCGAACTGACGGGACGGCGACAGATCATACTGGGACTACCCGGAAATCCGGTCTCCAGCTACGTTACGGCCTACCATTTTCTGCTTCCTCTCCTGCGAGCGATGCAGGGTGCCGCGAGGCCATTGCCGATGCGCCTGGCCGCCAGACTAAGTATGCCGCTGCGCGCCAACGGTCGCCGCCGTGAGTTTCTTCGCGGTTGGTGGGATGGCGAAAGCGTGACCGTCAATGCATTGCAGGACAGCGGCGCCCTGTCCTCTCTGGCCGCAAGCAATGTGCTGGTAGATCGCGCGGCAATGGCCGCGCCGGCGGCTGCAGGAGACGAAGTTCGGATTTTCCTGCTCCAGAATGACGGCATTGCTTGAATTGAGTTCAATTGGTTGCTTGATTGTTCCCCCATTGTTCACTACGAGAACAAGCGGGATCAGGACTTGCCTGGTTCGAAGGTCACGAAAAGGCAGCGACCATGTTGACTCGCAAGCAGCACGAATTGCTCCGGTTCATCCAGGCACGGCTTGAAGAAAGCGGCATCTCTCCTAGCTTTGAGGAGATGAAGGAAGCCCTTGATCTCAAGTCGAAGTCCGGTGTTCACCGACTGATTTCGGCGCTGGAGGAGCGAGGCTTCATTCGCCGCCTTCCCAACCGGGCGCGCGCTTTGGAAGTCTTGCGTCAACCGGACGATACGGGCAGCAAGGCGCCACGTCCATCCGCTGCCAATAGCAACCATGGGGTGCCCCCTCTTCAGGCACCTCGTCGCGCCGTAGAAGCGGCGAATGACGTGATCGAGATTCCACTGCACGGCCGCATCGCGGCAGGCGTTCCGATCGAGGCACTGGAAGGCCAATCGACCCTGCCTGTCCCGGCTGCACTGCTCGGTTCGGGCGAACACTATGCGCTGGAGGTCTCCGGTGATTCCATGATCGAAGCGGGCATTCTGGATGGCGATTTCGCGCTCGTTAAGCGCACGAATGCTGCCCGGGATGGCGAGATCGTGGTGGCTCTCATCCGTGGCGAAGAAGCCACGTTGAAATACCTGCGACGTGAAGCTGGAATGGTTCGCCTGGATCCTGCAAACGCCGCTTACGAACCGCAGATATATGGCCCGGATGAAGTGGAAGTCCAGGGCAAGCTCGCTGGCCTGCTTCGTCGGTATAATTAAAACTTTTCCAGTCCGATGCACCATCGTTGTGGCAAGTAGCGCGACTTACTCCGGACGGTTTTGATCCGTGCCGGAGTTTCTTGCGATACGCATTGCGGCAATCATATTAGGTCAAATCCGGTATATTAGGCAAAATCCGGCTTCGGATTGGACTATGAAAGTCCTCACGCGCCGGAAGAACCACGCTTAGTTCGCTAGTTGGTGGTTGAAGGTCCATTCTCACGGACATGAAATGGTGAGGAATGCCACCAGCCGTGTGAGCCCTGCGTCTGAGCCACAGTATCGATGCGCCCCTTGCCCAGATAAACGGCCAATCCTCCCGTATGAGCCAAAGATCCACGATCGGCCTTGTACCAGCGCGGGCGGCAGCTACGTGGTAACCAGCGATCTGATATGACGATGTCGCTGTGCTCACATGCTGCAACAAGCGAACGTTCCGCGACGGAATCGCGTCCACGCGACATCAGCAGGTGCCAGACTTTCCCCGATCGCTCAATCGGCACCTTACAGAAGTCCGGGTTGCACCTTGCGCCTGGCCACTTATCAAGCGTGGCGGGTTCCGCTTCTATCCCCGCGAACTCCATCAGATTGTCCCGGGCATAGCCTCCTTTGCTGTCCCTGAGTAAGAACAACTGATTTCCGCCGTTTTCGACAAGGCCGACATGGCGACCGTCGCCCGATACCAATATATCTGCAGGCGGGGCCATCGCGAGCAAAAGCACACCGATCGCGGCAATGGGAAATCCCGCCCAGCGGATGCGGCCGGTCCATAGACCGAGCCAAAGCCCGCCCGACACAAAAAGCATGAATGCCCAGGCGTCGGTACCCGGAAGCAGGTTGACCGCCCCCGGTCTTGAAGCGAACCAATGTGCCAGTCCGACAAGCACATCCACCGAAACGCCCGCCAGCCACCAGAAAGGCCCTCCCAGCCCGGCGATGTCGAGGATCAATGCACTAGCCAGCAACGGCATGACGATGAAAGTCGACCACGGGATCGCGAGCACATTGGCCAGCGCTCCATATACGCCAGCGCGGTGGAAATGGTACAGGCCGATAGGCATGAGTGCCAGATCGATTACCGCGCCGGTCAAAAGCAATAGAGCGATATGGCGCATTGCTCTTGCGATCATCCCTTCGTCACGCGGCCCAAGGAAATGGCGCACCGGTTCCGATGTGCTGACTGCGATAAGCGCCAGAACCGCTCCGAAGCTCAACTGAAAACTGGGCCCCATTACTGCCTCGGGCTACAGCAGAAGAACGCAGAACGCTGCAACCGCCAGCATGCGCAAGGACAAGGGCTCACGCCCAAGGGCGAGCGCGAACAGCACCAGCAATGCCCCGATGCATGATCTGACTGTAGGGACTTCAGAACCGGACAAAAGGGTGTAAGCTACACCGGCGAGGGCTCCTGCGCCGGCCGCGATTACCGGCAACCTCACCCGAAGCGCCATCCATGAGGAAAGCGCCAGTAATCGGATGGCCACGAGGTACACTGCCCCCACCATCGCGCTGACATGAAGCCCACTTATCGACAACAGATGTGCCAGCCCCGAATCGCGCATGGCCTGATCATCGGCCTCCGAAATATTTCCGCGATCACCGGTGACGAATGCCGCGGCAATACCTGCGCGCTCTTCCCCGATGCGAACGCGAATATGATCCGTTAGCGTCTGACGTATATCCGATAGTGCCCATGCGCCTGCGCTGAATTCCCGGACGACCTTCACGTCTCCCACGACCGATCCGGTAGCGGCAATGCTGGCAAACCAGGCTGTTCGCGCAAAGTTGTATGCGCCCGGAAGCATGGGCGGCGCCGGCGGCATCAGCCGCGCCCTGAATGCTACGAGATCCCCCCTACCGATCCCCGCCGCGGAACGCTTGCCGGGAACGTTGAGCCTGACCTTAATGGGCACACCTCTTATCGGATCGCGCATGGCCAGCAGCAGGCGATCGCGATCAAGCGCAGGCTGCGATTCGATAGCAAGGACCCGCGCGATGAAACTGCCCGCTACAGGCCTTTCGATTGCCGGCTGGCCGACGATTTCCGACCGCACCCAAACCGCAAGGCAGCCCGCGACCGCCAGCAAGGGCAATACCATGATTGCCCGGCTGAAATGCGGATAACTACTCCGCAAAGGAAAGGACGCATAACAAGTTGCAGAAACTGCAATCAAGCCGCAGCAGAAGCCGATCCACGACAGCACGGAAGATAGCCAAAACCACGCAATTATGCCGCTTGCAAAGGCTACGGTGAGCCATGGAGTCCGTTCGAATCCGGCATTGGAAAGAAATCGCTCGACGACTGCCAAAACCCTCGACAAGAGGCCCTCGGCGGTCCATGGCCCATGCTGCAATGCAGCGGTCCCGGGGCCTCCCGGAGACGGAATTTCACAGATTGCGACAGGGGTTCCCATGGTCGCCAATAGGACAGGAAGGTCGGGTAGATGGCAAGCGGCAGTGCATCGGGCGAAGCGACTGGCAAAAAGGCCGTCGTAACGCGCTTTGCTCCTTCGCCGACCGGTTACCTTCATATCGGTGGCGCTCGTACGGCACTGTTCAACTGGCTGTTCGCGCGCCGTCATGGCGGCAAGTATCTGCTGCGTATCGAGGACACCGATCGCGCCCGTTCGACCGAACCCGCGATCGACGCGATCTTCGACGGCTTGTCCTGGCTGGGCCTCGACGGTGACGAGGCGCCGGTGTTCCAGTTCGCCCGCTCGGACCGTCATGCCGAAGTCGCCGCGCAGCTGATGGAAAACGGCCACGCCTATCGCTGCTACCTGACACAGGAAGAACTCGCCGAGCGCCGCCAGAAGGCGCAGGAAGAACGCCGCCCGTTCCGCATCGACAGCGAATGGCGCGATGCCGATCCCGCGACCTGGCCGGCCGACCGTTCCTGGGTGGTGCGCGTCAAGGCCCCGCGTGAGGGTTCGACGACGATCGAGGATCTCGTGCAGGGCACGGTCACCGTGCAGAACGAGGAAATCGACGACTTCGTCATCCTGCGCGGCGACGGCACCCCGACTTACATGCTGGCCGTGGTGGTGGACGACAACGACATGGGCGTCACCCACGTCCTGCGCGGCGACGATCACCTGAACAACGCCTTCCGCCAGCTCGTCGTCATCAACGGCATGGGCTGGGACGTGCCGGTCTACGGCCACGTGCCGCTGATCCACGGCTCGGACGGCGCCAAGCTGTCCAAGCGCCACGGCGCGCTGGGCGTCGATGCCTATCGCGACGAGATGGGCCTGCTGCCCGAGGCCGTGTTCAACTACCTGCTGCGCCTCGGCTGGGGCCACGGCGATGAGGAGATCATCAGCCGCGAGCAGGCGATCGAATGGTTCGACATGGTCGATGTGGGCAAGAGCCCCTCGCGCTTCGACCTTGCCAAGCTCCAGAATCTCAACGGGCATTATCTGCGCGAGGCCGACGATGTGCGGCTTGCGGGCCTCGTCGAAGCGCGCCTTGAAGGCGTCGATGGCGATGGCCCTGCCGACCTGCTGGTCCGCGCGATGCCCGTGCTCAAGGTCCGTGCCAAGGACCTCAACGAACTTGCAGAAGGCTCTGCCTTCCTCTTCGCCCAGCGTCCGCTCGCCATGAGCGAGAAGGCGCTGGCGCTCCTGACCGACGAGGGGCGCGAGCGCCTCGCCGCGATCCATGAGCGCCTGTCCGGCCAGGCCGACTGGACTCTCGAGGCATTGGAAGCCAACCTGAAGGCAATGGCCGAAGACCTGGGACTGGGTCTCGGCAAGCTCGCGCAACCCTTGCGGGCAGCCCTGACGGGTCAGACGACCTCGCCGGGGATATTCGACGTACTGGTATTGCTCGGACGGGAAGAGAGCCTCGCGCGCATCGGCGAACAGGCTCAGGTTCCCGCCGGGTCGCAGTCATAAGGAGATAATTGGTGGGTGATCAGGCTAAACTGAGCGTCGGCGGCGCGGAACACGACTATCCCGTTCTCAAGGGAAGCGTGGGTCCGGACGTCATCGACATCCGCAAGCTCTACGGCCAGACGGGCGCATTCACGTTCGATCCGGGCTTTACCTCGACCGCGAGCTGCGAGTCGGCGCTGACCTACATCGACGGCGACGAAGGCGTTCTGCTGCACCGCGGCTATCCGATCGGCCAGCTGGCAGAGAACTCCTCGTTCATGGAAACGAGCTACCTGCTGCTGAATGGTGAACTGCCCAGCAAGGACGAGCTTGCCACGTTCGAGAACACCATCACGCGCCACACCATGCTGCACGAGCAGCTGGCGACGTTCTATCGCGGTTTCCGCCGCGACGCGCACCCGATGGCGATCATGTGCGGCGTGGTCGGCGCGCTTTCCGCGTTTTACCACGATTCGACCGACATCGCCGACCCCGAGCATCGCAAGATCAGCTCGCACCGCCTGATCGCCAAGATGCCGACGATCGCGGCGATGGCCTACAAGTACTCGGTCGGCCAGCCGTTCCTCTATCCGGACAACAAGCTGAGCTACACCGGCAACTTCCTGCGCATGACCTTCGGCGTGCCCGCGGAAGAGTACGAGGTGGTTCCGGCGGTCGAAAAGGCGATGGACCGCATCTTCATCCTCCACGCCGATCACGAGCAGAACGCCTCGACCTCGACCGTGCGTCTTGCCGGTTCGTCGGGCGCGAACCCCTTCGCGTGCATCGCAGCGGGCATCGCCTGCCTGTGGGGCCCTGCGCATGGCGGCGCGAACGAAGCCGCGCTCAACATGCTCAAGGAGATCGGCACCCCCGATCGCATCCAGCACTACATCGACCGCGCCAAGGACAAGAGCGATCCGTTCCGCCTGATGGGCTTCGGTCACCGCGTCTACAAGAACTACGACCCGCGCGCGACGGTCATGCAGTCGACCCTGCGCGAAGTGTTCGAAGCCCTCAACGTCACCGACCCGCTGTTCGAGACCGCGCTGCGCCTCGAAGAGATCGCGCTCAGCGATCCCTACTTCGCGGAGAAGAAGCTGTTCCCGAACGTGGACTTCTACTCGGGCATCATCCTTTCGGCGATCGGCTTCCCGACCACCATGTTCACCGTGCTCTTCGCCCTCGCCCGTACCGTGGGCTGGGTCGCGCAGTGGAACGAAATGATCTCCGATCCCGGCCAGAAGATCGGTCGCCCGCGCCAGCTCTACACCGGCCCGACGCAGCGCGACTACGTGCCGCTCGACAAGCGCTGAGGTTCATCCGCGCGCAGTCGCGGGTTACCCGAACGAAGGCCCTCGCGAATGCGGGGGCCTTTTTCGTTGCGCCGAACCTGAAGTTTGCCCCATTTGAGCCTGCCCGCCACAATCCCGCCGCATCCGAAGCGCAACCTGCATGTTCAAATGGGGGCGCACGTTAATGCCAATTGTGAGAATCCTGGCTACTATCCTTGGCCTCCTGGCAATGGCAGCAGGGGTTTTCGTTGTCCTGCAAGGAACCGGCGTACTGAAGTGGCCGGCCGACAGCGTCATGATTGCCGATCGTGCCTGGGCCGTGCGCGGCGCGGTTTTCGCCATGGTCGGCGGTATCGTGGTGTGGTTGGGCCGCAGATGCTAGACGCAGATCAGGCTTCGGTGTCGCGCGGGACTTCAAGGATGAACCGGGCTCCTTCGCCCGGGACACTCTCGATCAGTAAATCACCGTCCATCGCGCGCGCCAGTCGCCGCGAGATATAGAGGCCCAGACCGGCCCCCCCGTCACCACTACGTCCCAGACGCTCGAATTTCTCGAACACACGAGCCTGGTCGCTGACGTTGAGGCCGGGCCCCTGATCTGCCACGATCGCACGGGCGTGGACACCTGCTACCTCGACATGAACATCCACACGCGATCCATTCGGCGAATAGCGGATGGCATTGCCGATGAGATTGAGGAGAACCTGCAGCACGCGCCGGAACTCCGCGAGCGCCGGAGCATGATCATCCGATGGCGGCGACACGATCACGATGCCCTTTTCCCGTGCCCGGACGCCCAGGATACCGGCGGCCTGTCGGGCCACCTCGGCAAGATCTATAAAATCGGGATTGGTGGAAAAGCTGTCGTCTTCGACGACTTCAAGGTCAGCCATGTCCTCCAGCAGATCCAGCAAAAGCTTGCCTGCGCTTGCGATCTCGCCAGCATATTCCGCGTAGGCATCGGGCAGTGGTCCTGCCAGCCGTGTGCGAATTGTCTCGGCATTGGCGACGATCCGCGCAATCGGCTGTCTGAGAACCGGCGCCAGATCCTGCCCGACCAACCCGCGACGCTGGACCGGAATGGGATCGGGCACGGCAGGCACCCAGCCCGAAGCAGCCTCATCCGACAACAGCAGCAATTCGAAGCCCGACGGCTCGAAGCCAGGCTTGATCTGGGGCACGAGCGTGACACGCCAGGACCGCGATGAACCGGGGACGATCACCGGCGCTCCATCGAGCAGACGCCAGTGCAGTGGCTGCTGATGTGTCACATTCTCGGGCTGCAGGAAATCGGTCCAGCAATGCCCGATGCCCCCCTCCATGGCCGTGACGAGTTGCGCGAGTTCCGGAGAATCACTGGCTACCGCAATCAGGCGCTGGCCGGCATCAAGCCACGCGCAAAGTTCGGTGACATGCCGGTCAGTCACTCTCCGCCGGCTCTCGCCTGAGGCGCCTTCCTCGGAAACCAGAGCAGCGGTCTGCCAACTGCGCACGCGGATCGAGCACCCCTCCTCCTCCGGCTCCACTTCGACCCAGAACGATATCGCATCGCTGTCGTCCTGCGCCCTGATGACTTGCGCGACGGGACAGCGCGTCTGGCGCGCACCGCGCACGAGGTCGAGCAGTTCGGGAATCGCGACAATGCCGGGCACTTCGCCGCCGCACCGGCGCTGAAGTCCGAACAGGGGTTCGTCAGCGCTGAGCAGGCGATCATGCGCGTCGCATGCGGCGCGGGCGAGTATGGTGCCGTCACCAAGGGTCATTGCGCAGTCGCGCCATTCGTCAGGATCGATGCCGCGCGCCATTCCTCGATCCCCGCGAGGCCCACCGGAAGTTTCGTCCCTCCGTGGATCATCCGGATTTGTTCTTCGGTAACATCGGCGGGCGCCCCCGCAGCAAGCAGCGTCAAAGCCAGTCGCGCCTGCTGGTCAGGCAATGTCGCCATGACTGTCGCATCGCGCACCTGTCCAGAGGCCAATGCAAGCGCAGACAGGAACAATGTGACGCCGCATTGCGAGATCGATAATGCCACCGCCGGGTCAAGATCGGCGACCATGCGCTCGGCCCATATGAGCCGGTTGGAAACCGCAGCATGGCTGCTTCGCACCTCCCGTTCCACAGCGGAGGCGCGTTCGGAGAGCGCCGGCTCGGCACCGACCAGCGCGCGCAGGATGGCGAGCACCGCTTCGAGCACGGCCTCGGGCAATTCCGCCACAGAAAGTGCCATGCGGCGTTGTCCTTGGCTCCACCGCGCTTGCGCGGATAGGAACCCATGCGCCGAAGCGTCGCCGGATGCGATCCTGTCCCGCACGAACGGAGACGCGACAGGATCGAGGGCGAGCCGCTCCTGCAGTCGCTCCGTCAACTGCCATTCCAGCGCAACGGCATGGACATGCGCAAGCAGGGCTGCGTCGTCGAGGAAGGCGCGGGTCAGCACCGCGATTTCATCAGGCGCATGGGCACGCCGGTCCGCGGTGCCTATCAGGGCATCGAGCAATTGACCGGCGATGTCCGACAAAATGCCCCTGACCCTCGCCAGGATTTCCTCGCTCAGCGCAGCGCTCTGATCAGCCGCAACGAGATAGCGTAGCATCGGCAGCGCGGAAGCCGCCGCCGCGTCGCCGCGCACGAGGTCGCGTCGCAGCGCTGCCTCTGCGGCTTGCGTATTCGCCGGATGAACGGCCTGATCGATCATATGCCCCTTCTAACCGGCATCTGGTTAATTCGAGGTTATCCGTCGCGCCGCCGCGGCAACACGAGTGCCGCAGCCGCGAGACCGGCCGAAAGAAGCCTGACGACAAGAAGAACCTGTCCGAAGCCCGAAGCGAATGCGAGGACCACGCCGAGCAATGCCCGGTCCGCAAAGAAACCGGCGAAGCGCCCGATGGCGATGCGTGGCAGCAGCACCAGAAGCATCATCAGAATTGCCGGAGTGCTCAGCCACGCCAGCACGGGTTCTCCTGGAAAGCGGGGCGTGTCCAACAGGATCAGCGCGGCGAAGGCCACGTCGACCAGCCAGACCAAGGCATCCGCGCGCGGGATCGCAGGACAAGCCTGTCCCAACGCATGTCGCTCCGCTGCGCGCAGCAGGCGACTGGCCTCCACCAGCAGCCATGCCACCGCCAGGAACGCGAAGGCGCACCACAACAATCCAAACCAGCCCGCCCCCACCGCGATGACGAGCGCGACCAGCACAGCTGCGGATACGACATTGCTGGCATTGCCTGCATGCAGCAGCGAAGAGCCAAAGCTCAGAACCGCGAAACGCGCGATAGCGCGCCCGGGAGTGCGCGGACCGTCCTGCACGAAACGCGTGCGCATCCACTCGTCTTCCAGTGCATAGGCTTCCGCCTCGCTGCGTACCATGCGCCAGCCGGAACCGGCGCGGGCTGCCGCCGGCACCTCGTGCATGGCGATACCGGACTGAAGCGCAATGCGTGTCAGCGCCGAAATAGCGTCCACGTCGAGCGGTAATTCGTGCAGCCGCTCGACCAGTGCACCCGGTACACGCATCAGTCCCGCCGTGGCGCGGTTGATGTCGATGCGCTCAAAACCTGCCGCAAGAGCGCCCTCGACCGGCTGGACCAGCACGACGGGAGCCCGCCCCTCCAGCAAGCTGGCCGCAGCGGTAGGATCGGCGAAAAGGCCCTCCGAAACCGCGATCAGTTCATCTCCGGCCGTAACCAGCCCGGCAAGTTGTCCGGCTCCGGTCGCGATGGCGAACTGCAGTCCGGCGTCCTCCGCATCATGCTGAAGCGCGATAAGTTCCGGGGAGGTGCCGCGCGCCATGCAGATGACACGCTGGCATTCGAGCGCAAGCGCCATGCCGAGCTGATGCTGCGCGACGCTCGCGCCCGCAACGCGCAGGAATGCGCGCGGGAACGGCTGCCCCGACGCGGCGGGCTCCGTCATGGCCAACAATGCTATGCGCAAATTCGAAACTCCAGCACCCCGGCAAGATGTAGGCAGGTCCACGCCAAGTGCCAAGCCAAAGCGGCGGATCAGGTTCCGGAAAACTCCGTCAGATAGGACTTGAGGCGACGCACCACGGTCGGTTCGCCTGGTGCAGCGTCCAGCGCATCCTGCGCCATTTCCAGCAATCGCATCGAATGGAAGCTCGCGGCAAGGCCCTTCAACCGCGTGGCGGCGATCACCCAGTTGCCGTCGCAGCGGGCCCGCTCCAGCAGATCAACCTGCCGGCCGACCCCCTCGATATAGGCCGCGCGCAACTCCGCGATCAGCACGGGGTCGCCACCCGCCGCAGCGGCAAGAGTGGCTTCGAGGGCTCCAGCTTCATACGCCATTTCCCCAGCTTAATCTCGGAAGTCTTAAACCGGGGTTTATCGGCCCGGTGCACGTGGTATTCTCGCCGGATGGTTGGGGAAAACAGGATCATCGCATTCGGCGCAGGCAACGGCGAGACGTCGGAGGCCGATGCGCCGGCAATCGCGGCCGAATCAGCAATCGAGACGGAAGCGTCCGAAACCTGGGACGACGCCTGGGTTGCGTCCGATGGCGGCGAGGAGCTGGTCGCATCGGCTTCCGGCAACGAATGGCTCGCGCCCGCCGTAGCCGGAGCTCTCATTGTCGCATGGAGCGGTCTGTTCGTCTTCGCTAGCCTGCCCGCATTCAGAACGGGCCTGCCTTTGGCCGAGATTCCGGCGCTCGTTATGCAGTGGAGCGTGCCCGTCCTGTTGATCGGCCTCGGTTGGCTGATCACGATGCGTCACAGCACGCGCGAGGGTCGACGCTTCGGCCACGTCGCTCACGCACTTTCGACCGAATCGGCCCTCCTCGAACGACGACTCACCACCGTGAACCGCGAACTGAGCCTGGCCCGAGAGTTCATCGCAGCCCAGACGCGCGACCTCGAAACGCTGGGACGCCTCGCCGCCGAACGCCTTTCCCAGAATGCCGAGCGCCTGCAGGAACTCGTGCGTGACA
Organism: Novosphingobium sp. fls2-241-R2A-195; assembly: GCF_030209485.1. Taxonomy (NCBI): domain Bacteria; kingdom Pseudomonadati; phylum Pseudomonadota; class Alphaproteobacteria; order Sphingomonadales; family Sphingomonadaceae; genus Novosphingobium; species Novosphingobium sp. fls2-241-R2A-195. The sequence continues at coordinate 58,122 of NZ_JARVRY010000016.1, read as the reverse complement.
ATGGCGCGCGCGTCGATTCGATCAGTTCAGTCAGCACCGCAGCCCTCGACAACATGGAGAAGCTGCGCGGCCAACTGCCGGTCATTGCCAGCTCGGCAAAGGATGTAACCAACAACATCGCCAATGCCGGCCGCACTGCTCATGCCCAGCTCGAGGACATGATCAACGGCTTCAACCGACTGAACGAGTTCGGTTCGGCCAGCACCCGTCAGGTTTCGGTACTGCGCGATCAGGTCAACGAGACGCTCGACGGCTTCAACGCGCGCAGCGAGCAGCTCGAACAGGTCGTAGCCGCACGCTTCATCGCGCTCGACGAGCGCGGTGAGGATTTCCGCAACCGCCTCGACAAGCATGAGATCAATGCGCTCGCGGCGATTCGTACCCGCGCCAAGGCGCTGACGGACGAAATCGACCAGGGGCGTCAGCAGCTGGACAGGCAAGAGGCGGAAAGCCTCACTTCGTTGCGCGCCCGCCTCAGCGCTCTGCGTGACGAAAGCGATGTCGTTTCGCGCGCCTTGCGACAGGCCGAAGAGCGCGCAACGGCGAATTTGCGGGCTTCGCTATCCGAACTGTCCGAGGAGCAGACGGCCGCCGGTATCGCCATTGCCGAGGCCCAGCAGACCGCGATCGAAGCGCTCGAAGGGCGCCTTGCCGGGATCGCGACGGATGCGTGCCAGATCGATGAGTCGATCGGCCTGCGCGCTGAGCGCCTGGCCATGGAGGCCGAGGAGCGGCAGTCACGCCAGGTCGAGCAGGAACGCCACGCCATCGCCCGCATCGATCATATGCTGGGCGAACTTGACGCATCGATTGCCGAACGTCTGGAACGTCACCGCATTCAGGCCGCCGCCCTTGCCGAACGTGCGGCCGCAGTGACCGGGGAACTTGGCCGCTTTGAGGCTCGCATCGAAACCATCACCGCGCAGACCGGGGAAGTCGAAGATCGCCTTTCGACCAGCCTCTCGGTGCTGACCGACCGTCTGACGGCCGCGCGCGCGACACTGGCGGCGACCGACACCGAAGTGGAAAAACTTACCGAGGATAGCGTTCGCCTGCTGGAACTGATCCAGGCGAGCGCCCGCCAGACCGGCAGCACGCTCCCCGAGGCGCTCGCCGTATCGGAAGATCGCCTCCGCCGAATTCAGGACGGGCTCGGCGCGGTTCTGGCGCAACTGCGTGAAGCCGCGCAGGGTGGCGAGGACGTTGCCGCCGAAATCGGGGTATCGGGGCGCGATCTCGATGCGCTCATAGGCGGCCTCACTCAGGCGCAGGCTCAGATCTCGGCGCGTGGAGCGGATCATGCCGCGCTGCTCGGACGGCTTCAGGACACGCTCGGCGAGATCGACACGGCCACCCAGACCGCTGCGGACAAGGCAGGCGGCGCGCTGATCGGTGCACTCGCCGCCTTGGGTACGACCCTCGACGAGACGGTTTCCGCGATCGAGGAAGACAGCGCCGAACGCATCACGCGGATCGCCGAGACCTTGGCCGACGAGAGCGCCGCAGCCATTGAAAAGGCCATGCGTGGCAAGGTCGCGGAAATCTCGGGCCAGCTCGAACAAGCGGTAGCCCATGCCTCGGGCGTCACCCGTGAAGCGACGACCCAGCTGCGCGAGCAGATCACCAAGGTCGACGATCTCGTCGGCAATCTCGAGGGCCGCGTCACGCAGGCCCGCGAGAAGGCCGAAGAGCAAGTCGACAACGACTTCGCCCGCCGCGCCGCCTTCATCACGGAATCGCTCAATTCGAACGCGATCGACATCGCTACGGTGCTGTCGAGTGACATCGCCGACAGCGCCTGGGGCGCCTACTTGCGCGGTGATCGAGGCATTTTCACCCGTCGAGCCGTGAGCCTCCTCGATGCAGGAGAAATCAAGGCAATCCAGCAGATCTTCGAGCGCGACGATGCCTTCCGCGCCAACGTCAGCCGATACATCCACGACTTCGAGTCGATCCTGCGGCAGGTCCTCTCGACCCGCGACGGCAATGCGCTGGGCGTGACGCTCCTGTCCTCGGACATGGGCAAGCTCTACGTGGCACTTGCGCAAGGCATCGAGCGTCTGCGGGGCTAAGTTTGGCCCCGGAACGCGATTGAATGCAATCGCGTTCCGGCCGCTACGGCTGAATGATCAATTCGCATCCCGGTAGACCGCACCGACATGCGCCGCCCCCCGGGCTGAGGCAAGTTTCTCCTGCCTTTCCCGCTCGCGATAGGCAGCACGCTGTTCGTCAGTGCGCTCGCCATGGCAAGCGGGACAACTCACACCGATCTCGTAGAGTTCGGATTTGCTGTCCTCCGCACTGATCGGGCGGCGACAGGCGTGGCACAGTTCGTAGGTGCCCTGGACCAGTCCGTGCCCGATGGTCACGCGCTGATCGAAGACGAAGCATTCGCCCTCCCACAAGCTCTGCTCCTGCGGCACGGTTTCCAGATATTTCAGAATCCCGCCCTTGAGGTGATAGACCTCCTCGACGCCTTCTTGCTTGAGGAAAGCCGTCGACTTCTCGCAGCGGATGCCGCCGGTACAGAACATCGCCACCTTCGGCGGCTTCCCCTGCCCCAGCAACCTCTCGCGCTCGGCGCGGAACCATTCGGGAAACTCCCGAAATGTCTCGGTTTGAGGGTCGATCGCTCCGGCGAAAGTACCTACCGCCACTTCGTAGTCGTTGCGGGTGTCGATTACGATCGTGTCCGGATCAGAGATCAGTGCGTTCCAGTCCTGCGGCTCGACGTACGTGCCCACGGTCGCCAGCGGATCGATATCCGGCTGGCCCATCGTCACGATCTCGCGCTTGATCCGCACTTTCATACGATGGAACGGCATGTGCGGCGCGTCGGAGAACTTGACGTCCACCCCGGCGCAGCCCGGCAGTCCGCGCACATGCGCAACGATCGCGGCGATGCCCGCCTCGGTCCCGGCGATAGTCCCGTTGATCCCCTCACCCGCCAGCAGCAGCGTGCCGCGAATGCCGTGCGTGTGACACAGTGCCTCGAGCGGCATCTTCAGCTCGGCGGGGTCGTCGAAACGGGTGAAGCAGTAAAGCGCCGCCACGCACAGACGCCGCGCGTTGATATCCAGTGGTTCCATGGCGTGCCTCTAGCGCGGAACGACGCCAAAGCCAAAGCTCAGTAGCCGAGATCCTTGACCGGCGGCGTCCCGAACAGGTTCACGTCGTCCACGGTGATCCACCCTTTCGCATAATTGGCGTAGTAGAGCCCGAAAAGCACCACCGCCACGATGGTCGCCCGCCGGGCGACCAGCTTCGGGCGGAAGTTCACCGGCGCGCTGGTGGCGTGGCCCTTCTCGATGACATGGCCCTCCACCTCGTCCGGCGTGCGCAGCCCGACAGGGAGGACAACGAACGCACTCAGCACCCAGAACAACGCATAGATCGCGATCATGGAGGTCCAGTTCATCGCCATCGCATCAATCCTCCAGCAGCAGCACCTGCACTTGCGGCTTCTTGCCCGACCAGCGCGTCGCGGCACGGCGAGCCGCCAGGCGCGCGGCCTCGGAGCGCGTATCGCGATCGGCCTTGCCCGCGCGCTTCAGCGCCTCCGCAACATCGCGCTTGGCTTCCTCGACGAACCCGGCGTAGTCCTCGTCGAGCGGCAGGCCGAGCGCCGAGATTTCAACCCTGCCCTTGCGGTCCGCTGCCACCGAAATGACGCCGTTAAAGGCGATGCGGCGGCGCATGATGATCGCCTCGCCGTCAGCGGGCGCGATGATGTCGCCGTCGAGCACCAGACGGCCCGCGCGCACTTCGCCGAACTTGCCCGGGTGGCTGGGCGCGAGGCGCACGAGATCGCCGTTCTTCTGGAAAATCGCCTTGGGAATGCCGCTGGCGACGCCGAGGCGTGCCTGTTCCTTCATGTGGCGGATTTCGCCATGGACCGGCAGCAGGATCTGCGGCCTGATCCACGAATAAAGCGCTTCCAGTTCCGGGCGGCCGGGGTGGCCCGACACATGGATTTCGCTCTGGCGATCGGTGACGACGATGACGCCCTGCTCGGCCAGACGGTTCTGGATGCGGCCGATCTGGATTTCGTTGCCGGGGATCTGGCGGCTGGAGAACAGCACCACGTCGCCCTTGTCGAGCTTGATCGGATGGTTGCCCTCGGCCACGCGGGCGAGTGCCGCGCGCGGTTCCCCCTGCCCCCCGGTGGCAACGATCAGCACGTCGCCGCGCGGCAGGTCCATCGCGGTGTCGGGATCGATGAGGTCGGGCAAGTCCTTGAGGTAGCCGCAGGACTGGCCGGTCTGGATGATGCGGTCGAGCGAGCGGCCCGCGACGCACAGCTGGCGGCCGGTCTTCTTCGCCACATCGCCCAGCGTCTGCAGGCGCGCGACGTTGGAGGCGAAAGTCGTCACCAGCACGCGGCGGCCCTTGTGCTTCTTCACTTCGGCCAGCAGGCCCCGGTAGACGTCACCTTCCGAACCCGAAGCCTCGGGGTTGAACACGTTGGTGGAATCGCAGACGAGCGCCAGCACGCCCTCGTCACCGATGGCGGTCAGTTCAGCCTGCGTTGCCGGGGTGCCGACTTGCGGCTCGTCGTCTAGTTTCCAGTCGCCGGTGTGGAAGATGCGGCCATAAGGCGTCTCGATCAGCAGCGCGTTGCCTTCGGCGATCGAGTGCGCCAGCGGCACGTAGCGGATGCCGAACGGGCCGATCTGGAAGTTCTCCAGGTCATCGACCACGTTGAGTTCGACCCGGTCGAGGATGCCCGCTTCTTCCAGCTTGGCGGCGACCAGCTTGGCGGTAAACGGCGTCGCATAAAGCGGCACGCCCAGTTCCTCGGCGAAGTAGGGGACCGCGCCAATGTGATCTTCATGCGCATGGGTCAGGACGATGCCGAGCAGGTTCTCGCGCTCGTTCTCGATGAATTCGAGGTCGGCGAAGACCAGGTCGACGCCGGGGTATTCGTTACCGGAGAACGTCATCCCCAGATCGACCATCAGCCATTTGCCCTGACAGCCATAGAGATTGACGTTCATGCCGATTTCGCCCGAACCGCCGAGCGCACAAAATAGAAGTTCCTTACCGGGAATCACTTAGAAGCTGCCCTTTCGGCAATGATGGCGAGGCCGTCGATCGTGAGATCAGCATCGACCGCGTCGAAGATATTGGTGGCCTCGTCGAACAGGACGGCGAGGCCGCCCGTGGCGATGACCTTGGCGGGGCGGCCGATCTCGGCGCGGATGCGGGCGATCAGGCCCTCCATCATCGCGACGTAGCCCCAGAAGACGCCGATCAGCATCTGGTCCTCGGTGTTGCGGCCGACGACGCTGGTGCTCTTGGGCGCGGCGATGGCGATGCGCGGCAGCTTGGCCGTATTGCCAACCAGCGCGTCGAGCGAGAGGTTGATGCCCGGCGCGATAATGCCGCCCTTGTAGGCGCCGTTGAAGTCTATCACGTCGAAGGTGGTCGCGGTGCCGAAATCGACGACGATGAGGTCTCCCGCATGCTTGTCGTGCGCGGCAATGGCGTTCACCGCACGGTCGGCGCCGAGCGAACTGGGCTGCTCGACGTCGATGTCGATGCCGTACTCGGCCTTGCCCTGCCCGGCGATCAGCGGTTCGATCTCGAAGTAATGGCGGGCCAGTATCTCAAGATTGTGCAGCGCGCGGGGGACAACGGTAGAAATCACGATCTGCGTGACTTCCTGCGCCTTCACGCCGCGAATGGCGAGCAGTTGCATCAGCCAGACGGCGTATTCGTCGCCCGTGCGGCGCGGGTCGGTGGCGATGCGCCAGCGGCCCTTGATCGTGCGACCTTCCAGCAGCGCAAAGACGACATTGGTATTGCCGGCGTCGATAGCGAGCAGCATGCTCTTTCAGTTCCTCATACGAGCAGGACGTCACCCGCGTGGATCGTCCGGATCGATCCGTCAAGCAGGGCGAGGCGGAGGTTTCCGTCCTCCGCCAGTCCCGCGAACGCACCTTCGACCGCGTCTTCACCGGGTGGAAGCACCCGAAGCGGGGTTCCCTGCGGGTGCGCCGCACTCTGCCAGCGACGCAGCAGCGGGGCAAGGCCGACCGAGCGCCAGCGCTGCAGTTCGGTGTCGAAACTGGCGGCCAGAACCTCGGCGAAGGCATCGCGGTTCGGGGCGAGATCGCCCAGCGCAGCCGTCCGGCGGCCTGGCACTTCGGGGGCGTGCACAAGGTTCACGCCGATGCCGACGATGACCACGCCCTTCACCATTTCCAGCAGGATACCCGCGACCTTGGCATCATGAAGTAGCAGGTCGTTCGGCCACTTGAGCATCAAGCCGGAACTGACGAAGCGGGACAGCGCTTCATGAACCGCGAGGCCGGTCAGCAACGCGAGCGTGGCAGGCGAAGGGTCACCCGGCGCGATATGCACGACGGTCGAGCCCATGAAGTTACCGGCACCGTCACCCCAGACGCGCCCGAGGCGCCCCCTGCCCGCATTCTGCCGGTCCGCAACGAGCCAGCGGCCCTCTGGCAGGTATTCACCGCCGGAGAGCCGCTGCGCGAGGTCCGCGTTGGTGGACCCCGTTTCTGCTACGATTTCGATCAAAGCGTGTGGAACAGCGCGGTCGCGGCGGTGTCCGTCAGGCCCTGCAGCCATCCGCTCAGCAGATAGCCCAGCGGCGAGATGAACAGGCAGGTCACGCCGAGGATCGCCTTGTGCCACACGTCGCTCTTCCACTTGATGGCATCGACCGGCTCATCGAAGTAGATGACCTTGACGACCTTCAGGTAGTAGAACGCGCCGATCACCGAGGCCGCGAAACCGATCGCCGCAAGCGGCATCATGTTAGCATCGACGGCAGCCTTGAAGACCAGGAACTTGCCCCAGAAGCCGAACATCGGCGGGATACCGGCAAGGCTGAACATCACGAATGCCAGCGCGGCGGCAAGGCCCGGACGGGTGCGCGAGAGACCCGCGTACTGGCCGATTTCCTCGACGTTCTCGCCATTTTCGTCCCGCAGCATCAGCACGGTGACGAAGCCCGCGACGGTCATCGCGACGTAGATCACGAGGTAGAACAGCATCGCCGAAGCACCCTGCGGGTTCGCCGCAGCGAGGCCCACGAGGATGAAGCCGACGTTGTTGATCGACGAATAGGCCATCAGGCGCTTGATGTTCTTCTGGCCGATCGCACCCAGCGCACCAACCACGATCGAGGCAAGCGCCACGAAGACGATGATCTGGCGCCATGCGTCCGACTGGTCGCCGAACGCATCCAGCATCACGCGCATGGTCAGGCCGATGGCCGCGACCTTGCCCGAAGTGGCGAAGAACTTCGTCACCGGGGTCGGCGCGCCTTCGTAGACGTCCGGCGTCCACATGTGGAACGGCACGGCGCTGATCTTGAAGGCGAGGCCCGCCAGCATGAAGACGATGCCGAACAGTGCGCCGTTGGACAGACCACCGCTAAGCGCCGCATTGATGCCCGCGAACGAGGTGGTGCCGGTGAAGCCGTAAGTCAGGCTCATGCCGAACAGCAGGATGCCCGAGGCCAGCGCGCCCAGCACGAAGTACTTGAGGCCCGCTTCCGCCGAGCGTCCGTCGGTCCGCACGAAGGCGGCCAGCACGTAAGCGGCCAGCGAGTTCATTTCGAGGCCGATGTAGAGCGCCAGCAGATCGCCCGCCGACACCATCATGCCGCTGCCGACCGCCGCGAAGATCACGAGGATCGGGAACTCGGCCCGCATCGCGCCGAGGCGCTCGAAGAAGGCAGGCGCGACGACGAGCGTGGCGGCCGCCGAAAGGTAGATCAGGATCTTGCCGAAGGCCGAGAAGGCATCGGCGTGAACCTGGCCGAAGAAGGCGGAGTAGTCCGGGCCCATGTGGCCGCCGCACAGCGCGGGGGCGACGAGGAACGCGGCGCCGACCAGCGCCGTGACGGCGAGGATCGAGATCAGGCGGCTTGCCTTGTCACCACCCCAGGCGGCGATCAGAAGCAGGATCAGACCTGCAATGCTCAGCGTTTCTTCCGGCGCGATTAAGCGCAGGGAGTGCGACCAGTCCATCAGTGTGACCCCCCATGCGCAGCGGCTTCTTCGTGCGCAGGCTTAGCTTTTCCAGGTGTAGGCGCGCTGTCACCGGCCGGCTTGGCACGGGCGAGGCGCGCGTCGAGCGCGGCGATGTCGGCACGCATCGGAGCGATGAAGCTCTCGGGGTAGACGCCCATCCACAGCGCGGCGAGCGCAAGCGGGATGACCATCGCCAGTTCGCGGGCGTCGAGGTCGGGCATCGCGGCGGCATCGGCGTTCTTCTGCTCGCCGAACACGACCCGGCGGTAGAGGTACAGCATGTATGCCGCGCCGAGGATGATGCCGGTGGTGCAGATCAGCGCCGTCCAGGTCGAGACCTGATAGATGCCGCCGAGGCTGAGGAATTCACCGACGAACCCGCTGGTGCCCGGCAGGCCGATCGAGGCCATCGTGAACAGCAGGAAGAACACGGCGTAGCGCGGCATGTTGATCGCAAGGCCGCCGTAACGGCTGATCTCGCGGGTGTGCAGGCGGTCATAGATGACGCCGACGCACAGGAACAGCGCGCCTGCCACCAGACCGTGGCTGAGCATCACCAGCATCGAACCCTCGAGGCCCTGCACGTTGAAGGCGAACAGGCCGATGGTGACGATCGCCATATGCGCGACCGACGAATAGGCGATCAGCTTCTTCATGTCGCTCTGCACCAGCGCGATCAGCGAGGTGATGACGACGGCGGCCATCGACAGGCCCCACACCAGCGGTCCGAAATAGACCGAGGCTTCGGGGAACATCGGCAGCGAGAAGCGGATGAAGCCGTAGCCGCCCATCTTCAGCAGCACGCCCGCCAGGATGACCGAGCCGCCCGTCGGCGCCTGAACGTGCGCGGCGGGAAGCCAGGTGTGGACCGGCCACATCGGCATCTTCACCGCGAAGCTGGCGAAGAAGGCGAGCCACAGCCAGGTCTGGACATGCGGGTCGAAGTCGTAGGCCATCAGCGTCGGGATGTCGCTGGTCCCGGCGGTGTGGACCATCCACAGCATCGCGACGAGCATCAGCACCGAGCCGAGCAGCGTGTAGAGGAAGAACTTGTACGAAGCGTAGATGCGGTCCGCACCGCCCCAGATGCCGATGATAAGGTACATCGGGATCAGGCCGGCTTCGAAGAACATGTAGAACAGGTACATGTCCTGGGCCATGAACACGCCGAGCATGAACACTTCGACCAGCAGGAAGGCGGCCATGTATTCGCCCACGCGCTTCTCGATCGAGCGGCTCGCGCCGATGCAGATCGGCATGAGGAAGACCGAGAGCATGATGAGCAGCAGGGCGATGCCGTCGATGCCGAGGGCGTAAGTGAAGCCCGAGAAGATGTTCAGGCGCTCGGTGAACTGCCACTGGGCGCCGCCCACGTCGAAGTTCATCCACAGGGCGATGCCGAGGACGAGATCGACGAGGGTTGCTAGCAGCGCGACAGTGCGCGCCGCTTTCGCTTCGAGGAAGAGGCATGCCAGTGCGCCGAGGAGCGGCACCAGCAGCATCAGGCTGAGGATCGGAAAACCAGTCATCATCTTATCCCGCGATCACCCAGCTGATGGCGCCGACAAGGCCCAGCAGCATGACAAGAGCGTAGCTGTAGAGATAGCCCGATTGGACTTTCTGCGCGTAAGTCGAACCCTTGGCGACGACAGCCGCCGCACCGTCGGGACCGAAGCGATCGATCACGCCGATGTCGAGCACCTTCCAGAACACGCCGCCGAGCCAGAAGGCAGGCTTGACGAAGATCGTGTTGTATAGCTCGTCGAACATCCACTTGCGGTAGACGAAGGTGTGGACCGGGCCGAGCTGGTCGGCGACCGCCTTCGGGAACGCAGTGTTCTTGATGTAGCCGTACCAGGCGGTGACGAAGCCGATGGCCATGACCGTGAACGGCGCCCACTTCACCCACATCGGAACGCCGTGCATGGCGTGGATCAGGTGCTCGTGGAAGACCAGCGCGCCCTTCCAGAACTCGCCCTCGCCTTCGGAAACGAAGGCATGGTTGAAGACAAAACCGGCAGCGATAGCGCCGACCGACAGGATCAGCAGCGGCAGCAGCATCACCAGCGGGCTTTCGTGCGGGTGGTAGCCACCCGTGCCGTCGCCATGGTCGCCATAGTCCGGACCGCGCATGCCGAGATCGGCAGGTGCGTGGGCGTGGTCATCATGCGCCGCATCATGAGCGTGGTCATCGTGACCGTGCGCGTCGTGGGCATGATCGTCATGACCGTGGCCATGGGCGTCATGCACAGCGTGCTGGACGTGCTCCGACTGGTTCCAGCGCGGCTTGCCGAAGAAGGTCAGGAAGACCAGGCGCCACGAATAGAAGCTCGTCATGAGCGCGGCGAAAATGCCCATCCAGAAGGCGAAAGTGCCGACCTGGCTGCCCGAACCGAAGGCCGCTTCGAGGATCGCGTCCTTCGAGTAGAAGCCCGCGAAGCCGATCACGCCGGCAATGCCGACACCGGTGATGGCCAGCGTACCCGCCGTCATCGTCCAGAAGGTGATCGGGATCTTCTTACGCAGACCGCCGTAGAAACGCATGTCCTGCTCGTGGTGCATCGCGTGGATGACCGAACCGGCGCAGAGGAACAGCAGGGCCTTGAAGAAGGCGTGCGTGAACAGGTGGAACATCGCCGCGCCGAACGCGCCCGAACCGGCCGCGAAGAACATGTAACCCAGCTGCGAACAGGTCGAATAGGCGATGACGCGCTTGATGTCCCACTGCGTGCAGCCGATCGTGGCGGCGAAGAAGCAGGTGCAGGCACCGATCACGGCGACGACGTGCATCGCGGTCTCGCTCTGCTCGAACATCGGCGAGAGACGGCAGACCATGAAGACGCCCGCGGTGACCATGGTGGCCGCGTGGATCAGCGCCGACACCGGGGTCGGGCCTTCCATCGCGTCGGGAAGCCAGGTGTGCAGGCCAAGCTGCGCCGACTTGCCCATCGCGCCCACGAACAGCAGCAGGCACAGCACCGTCATGGTGTCGAACCGGTGGCCGAGGAAGCCGATGGTCGAACCGGCCATCGACGGCGCGGCATGCAGGATCTCGGGGATCGAGACAGTGCCGAACACCAGATACGTACCGAAGATGCCGAGCATGAAGCCGAGGTCGCCCACGCGGTTGACCACGAAGGCCTTGATCGCGGCGGCGCCGGCCGAAGGCTTGCGGAACCAGAAGCCGATCAGGAGGTACGAGGCCAGGCCCACGCCTTCCCAACCGAAGAACATCTGCACCAGGTTGTCCGCCGTCACCAGCATGAGCATGGCGAAAGTGAACAGCGAGAGGTACGCGAAGAAGCGCGGCTGATCCGGCTCCTCGCTCATGTAGCCCCACGAATAGAGGTGCACGAGCGCCGAGACCGAGGTGATGACCACGAGCATGACGGCGGTGAGCGTATCGACGCGCAGAGCCCAGTCGAAGGTCATCGTGCCCGATGCGACCCACTTCAGAACCGGGAAGACGCTGGCTTCAGCGCTGCCGGTCAGGAAAGAGATGAAGATCGGCCAGGACAGGCCGCAGGCGATGAACAGCGCGCCGGTCGTCAGCACCTTGGGCACGACGAAGCCGAGCGACTTGTTCGCGAACCCGGCAAGGATCGACGCCAGCAGCGGCAGAAAGACGATGAGGTAGATCGACACGGACTTACCCCTTCATCCGGTTGACGTCGTCGACGGCGATGGTGCCGCGGCCACGGAAGTAGATCACGAGGATAGCAAGCCCCACTGCGGCCTCGCCGGCCGCCACCGTCAGCACGAACATGGCGAAGATCTGGCCAGTCAGGTCGTGCAGGAAGGCGCTGAACGCGACGAGGTTGATGTTCACCGCAAGCAGGATCAGTTCGATCGACATCAGGATGACGATGATGTTCTTGCGGTTGATGAAGATACCGAGGACGCCGAGCACGAAGAGGATCGAGCTCACGACCACGTAATGTTCGACGCCGATCACAGCGAGACCCCCTTGCCCACTTCAGGCTTGACGTTGACCGTCGCGTCCTGCGGACGGCGCTGGTTCTGCTTGCTGATCTTCTGGCCGCGCGTGTCGTTACGCTGGCGGTGGGTCAGCACGATGGCACCGATCATGGCGACGAGCAGGATGACGCCCGCGGCCTCGAACAGGAACAGGTAGCGGCTGTAGAGCAGTCCGCCGATCGCCTCGATGTTCGAGAGACCCGCAGCGGTGGCGGCAGTACCGTCCGGCGTGCCCAGTTCCAGGTTGCCGGCGCGGTAGGCACCGATGCCCAACACGATCTCGGCCAGCAGCACGATCGCCACCAGCGCCCCGAACGGGAAGTAGCGGACGAAACCGGCGCGCAGTTCGGCGAAGTCGATGTCGAGCATCATGACGACGAACAGGAACAGCACCGCAACCGCACCAACGTAGACGATGACGAGCAGCGCCGCGATGAACTCGGCGCCGGTCAGCACCATCAGGCCGGCGGCGTTGAAGAACGCCAGGATCAGCCAGAGCACCGAATGCACCGGGTTGCGCGAGAGGATGGTGATGGCGCCGGAGGCCACCGTCATCACCGCGAAGAGGTAGAAGGCGATAATATGGATCATGGGAAGCCCGTTTCCTTGCGCGCGCCGGTTAACGGTACGGCGCGTCGGCTTCAAGGTTCGCGGCGATAGCACGCTCCCACTTGTCCCCGTTCGCCAGCAGCTTGGCCTTGTCGTAAAGCAGTTCTTCGCGCGTTTCGGTCGCGTATTCGAAGTTCGGCCCTTCGACGATGGCATCGACCGGGCAGGCTTCCTGACAGAAGCCGCAGTAGATGCACTTGGTCATGTCGATGTCGTAGCGCGTGGTGCGGCGCGAACCGTCGACGCGGGGCGCCGCCTCGATGGTGATCGCCTGCGCAGGACAGATCGCTTCGCACAGCTTGCAGGCGATGCAGCGTTCTTCGCCGTTGGGATAACGGCGCAGGGCGTGCTCGCCGCGGAAGCGGGGCGAAAGCGGGTTCTTCTCGAACGGGTAGTTGATCGTCGCCTTGGGCTTGAAGAAATACTTCAAGGTCAGCCAGTGCGCCTTCACGAACTCCCAGAGCGTGAAGCTCTTGATGAGGTATGCGACGGTCATGCGAAGTGTCCGGTAGCCATGAGGTAGCCGCTGACGATCACGACGAAAGCGAGCGAAACGGGGAGGAAGACCTTCCAGCCCAGGCGCATCAGCTGGTCGTAACGGTAACGGGGAACCGTCGCCTTGACCCAGCTGAACACGAAGAAGAAGAAGCCGATCTTGAGCAGGAACCACACGAAGCCCGGGATCAGGTACAGAACCGGGATATCGAGCGGCGGCAGCCAGCCACCCCAGAACAGCGTCGCGTTGAGCGCGCACATCAGGAGCACGTTGGCATATTCACCCAGCCAGTAGGCGGCGAAGGCCATCGACGAATATTCGGTCTGGTAACCGGCGACGAGTTCGGATTCCGCTTCGGTAAGATCGAACGGCGCGCGCTGCGTTTCCGCAAGGCTCGACACCAGGAACATCACCCACATCGGGAACAGCAGCGGGTTCGCGACGAAGCCGTTGATGATGCCGAAAACGTGGCCCTTCTGCGCCAGGACGATGCCGTTCATGTTGAACGTACCGGCCCACAGGACGACGCAGATCAGGATGAAACCGATCGAGACTTCGTAGGAGATCATCTGCGCCGAAGCGCGCATCGCCGAGAAGAACGGGTACTTCGAGTTCGAAGCCCAGCCCGCCATGATCGTGCCGTAGACGCCCAGTGAACTGATCGCGAGAACGTAGAGCAGGCCGATGTTGATGTTGGCCAGGATCGCGTTCGAATTGAACGGGATCACCGCCCAGGCCATCAGCGCCACGGTGAAGGTGACCACCGGCGCGATCAGGAAGATGCCCTTGTTCGCGGCCGAAGGAATGATGGTTTCCTGCAGGAAGACCTTGAGGCCGTCCGCGAAGGACTGCAGCAGACCGAACGGGCCGACGACGTTGGGACCACGGCGCAGAGCCATGGCGGCCCAGATCTTGCGGTCAACGTAGATGATCATCGCGACGGCGAGCATCAGCGGCAGCGCGATCAGCAGAATTCCGCAGATCGTCGAGAGCAGCCATGCCCCTTCGAAGGGCATGCCGAGGGATTGGAAGAACGAAGTCATTCCGCGGCCTCCGCGAACTCTTCACCGTGCAGCAGCTCGGCCGAGCAACGCTGCATCGTCGCGCTGGCGCGCGCGATCGGGTTGGTCATGTAGAAGTCCTTGATCGGATAGGCGATCGCGCCCGAAGCCGAACCGCCGCCCGCCGGGAGCGCAGCGCCGTAGTCGGCCAGACCCTCGACGCCGAGCGCCGGGACTGCCGAAACCATGGCGGCGCGAAGCTGGTCGAAGCTGTCGAAGCCGACCGAGACGCCGAAGGCGTCGGCCAGCGCGCGCAGGATCGTCCAGTCCTCACGCGCGTCGCCGGGCGCGAAGACGGCCTTGTCGGCGAACTGCACGCGGCCTTCGGTGTTCACGTAAGTGCCGGCCTTTTCGGTGTAGGCCGAAGCGGGCAGGATCACGTCGGCAGCATGCGCCGCCTTGTCACCGTGGTGGCCGATGTAGACAATCATCGAGTCCGCGAACTTGGTATAGTCCACTTCATCGGCACCGAGCGAGATCAGGACCTTGGGCTTGGCGGCGGCGAGGTCGGCGATGCCGCCCTTCTGCGCGTAGCCCAGCATCAGCCCGCCCATGCGCGACGCCGCCATGTGCAGGACGTTAAAGCCGTTCCAGGCAGTGCCGTCTTCCAGGGTGCGGACGAGGTTGAACTGGTCTGCCAGCGCAAGACCGGCTTCCAGACCGCCACGGCCGAGAGCCGCGCCGCCCAGGATCACCGCCGGACGCTTGGCGCCCGAAAGGGTGTCCGCGACGTGGCCCGGCAGGTTGCCGATCAGCGAGAGGTCTTCGCCGAGGAACTCGCCGCCGAAGGTGGTTTCCCACTCCGGACCGATGAGGAACACCTTGGCGCCGCGCTTCACGGCCTTGCGCAGACGGACGTTGACCGTCGGCGCTTCCCAGCGGACCATCGAGCCGACGATCAGGATCGCGTCAGCCGTCTCGATGTCGTTGAAGGTGGTGTTGAAGTTGACCGCGGCCAGGCTCGACGTGTCGTAGTCCATGCCGGTCTGGCGACCTTCGAGGAGGGTCGAGCCGAGCGCACCGACGAGCGCCTTGGCGGCGAACATCGTCTCGCAATCGACCATGTCGCCCGCGACAGCCGCGATCGAGGCGCCGGGGTTCAGGGTCGACAGAGCGGCGAAAGCCTCGTTCCAGGTGGCCTGGACCAGCTTGCCGTCACGGCGCAGGAACGGCTTGTCGAGGCGGCGCTTGGTCAGGCCATCGACCTGGAAGCGCGCCTTGTCGCTCAGCCATTCCTCGTTGACGTCGTCGTTGTTGCGCGGAAGGGCGCGAAGCACTTCGCGGCCGCGCGCGTCGATGCGGATGTTGGCGCCGGTCGCGTCGGAGACGTCGATCGAGAGCGTCTTCTTCAGCTCCCAGGGACGCGCTTCGAACGCATAGGGACGGCTGGTGAGCGCGCCGACCGGGCACAGGTCGATCACGTTGGCCGACATCTCGTGATGCGCGGCCTTTTCCAGATACGTGGTGATCTGCATCGTCTCGCCGCGATAGAGCGCGCCGATCTCGTCCACGCCGGCGATCTCTTCCGAGAAGCGCACGCAGCGGGTGCAGTGGATGCAGCGCGTCATCGTGGTCTTGATGAGCGGGCCCATGTACTTCTCGGTCACCGCACGCTTGTGCTCGTGATACCGCGAACCGCCGCGACCATAGGCGACCGACTGGTCCTGCAGGTCGCACTCGCCGCCCTGATCGCAGATCGGGCAATCGAGCGGGTGGTTGATGAGAAGGAATTCCATGACCCCTTCCCGCGCCTTCTTGACCATCTCGGAGTCCGTGCGGATTTCCTGGCCTTCGGTGGCGGGAAGTGCGCAGCTTGCCTGCGGCTTGGGCGGTCCGGGCTTCACTTCGACCAGGCACATGCGGCAGTTGCCGGCGATGCTCAGGCGCTCGTGATAGCAGAAGCGCGGGATTTCCTTGCCGGCGAGTTCGGCGGCCTGCAGCACGGTGGCGCCTGCAGGGACCTCGATCTCGACGCCGTCTACTTTTACCTTAGGCATTATTCTGCAGCCTCTTGCAGCGAGCCGTGGCGCGCTTCGATGCGGCGCTCGATCTCGGGACGGAAGTGCTTGATGAGGCCCTGGATCGGCCACGCGGCTGCGTCGCCAAGCGCGCAGATGGTGTGGCCTTCGACCTGCTTGGTGACCTGCTGGAGCATGTCGATTTCCTCGACATGCGCATCACCGGTGCGCAGGCGTTCCATCACGCGCCACATCCAGCCGGTGCCTTCGCGGCACGGGGTGCACTGGCCGCAGCTCTCATGCTTGTAGAAGTACGAGAGGCGCGAAATAGCGCGGACGATGTCGGTGGACTTGTCCATGACGATGACGGCGGCGGTACCGAGGCCCGAGCCGACCGCCTTGAGGCCGTCGAAGTCCATCGGCGCGTCCCAGATGTCGGCGGACGGAACCAGCGGCACCGACGAACCGCCGGGGATCACCGCCAGCAGGTTGTCACGGCCGCCGCGAATGCCGCCGCAGTGACGCTCGATCAGCTCGCTGAACGGGATCGACATCTCTTCCTCGACCACGCAGGGACGGTTCACGTGCCCGCTGATCTGGAAGAGCTTGGTGCCCTTGTTGTTCTCGCGCCCGAAGGAAGAGAACCACGAGGCGCCGCGACGCAGGATGGTGGGCGCAACCGCGATCGATTCCACGTTGTTCACCGTGGTCGGGCAGCCGTAGAGGCCCGCGCCGGCCGGGAACGGCGGCTTCAGGCGGGGCTGGCCCTTCTTGCCTTCGAGGCTCTCGATCATCGCGGTTTCTTCGCCGCAGATGTAGGCGCCGGCACCGCGATGGACGAAGACGTCGAAGTCGTAGCCCGAACCCGCCGCGTTCTTGCCCAGCAGGCCCGCCGCATAGGCTTCCTCACGCGCGGCGAAGAGCACTTCGGCCTCGCGGATGTATTCGCCGCGGATGTAGATGTAGGCCGCGCGCGCACCCATCGCGAAACCGGCCACCAGCGCGCCTTCGAACAGAAGGTGCGGATCGTGGCGCATGATCTCGCGGTCCTTGCACGAACCCGGTTCGGATTCGTCCGCGTTGATGACCAGGAAGCTGGGCTTGGGGTTGCCGTTCTGGTCGAGCGGCGGCTGCTTGGGCATGAAGGACCACTTCATGCCGGTGGGGAAGCCCGCACCGCCGCGCCCGCGCAGACCCGAAGCCTTCATCTCGTCGATGATGGCGTCACGGCCGCGCGCGATCAGATCCTTGGTGTTGTCCCAGGCGCCGCGCGCCTGCGCTTCCTTCAGGTTCCACGGCTGGAAGCCGTAGAGGTTGGTGAAGATGCGATCCTTATCGAGGAGAGCCATTACCACTCGCTCCGATAGTCATGGTTTTCGGTCATCATGGCGACGAGGTTGGTCGGCTCGCCCACCGGTTCCACGGTGTGACGGGCCGGGTCCTGCGTGCCCGCCTTCGGCGTCTCGCCGCGCGCCAGTGCGTCGAGCACGGCGTTCAGGCGGTCCGAGGTCAGGTCCTCGTAGTTGTCGTCGTTGATCTGGACCATCGGGGCCGAGGCGCAGTTGCCCATGCACTCGACCTCGGTGAACGACCAGAGGCCGTCTTCCGAGATGTGGCCCTTCTTCATGCCGCGCGACTTGCAGGTCGCCAGCAGATCGTCCGAACCGCGCAGCATGCACGGCGTGGTGCCGCAGACCTGCACATGGAAGCGGCCGATCGGCGCGATGTTGTACATCGTGTAGAACGAGGCGACCTCGACCACGCGGATCACCGGCATGGCGAGGTATTCGGCGATGTATTCCATCACCGGGATCGGCAGCCAGCCCTGCGTGTTCTCTTCGGCACCGACCTGACGCTGGGCAAGGTCGAGCAGCGGCATCACCGCAGAGCGCTGGCGCCCTTCGGGATAGCGCGCGACGACTTCCTTGGCCTTGGCGGCATTCGCCTCGGTCCAGGCAAAATTACCCCAACGGGCCCGCAGTTCGGGCGTATCGGGTTCGATATAGCGGTCAGCCATGCTTACCTCTGCGCTTCAGCCACTGATCCTGGCCGAAAAAGAAAATCTCGAAGCCGCCGATGGCAGTCGCCAGCATGGCGATCATCGGCGAGGGAGCGATCCCGAGCCAAAGAACCACGAAGTAGAGGCCGACGAGGAACAGACCCGTGAGGGTCGCCCAGATGCGGATCATTTCTACAGTGTTGAACTTCGTCACAGGTCCCACCCCTTTGCGATCATCAACGAATGAATTCGACGCGCGAACACTTGTCGCCTTCGAAGCTGTAGACCGCGATCACGTCGAACGGGTCCACGAGTTCCGAACCGTCGCTCGCAGGGCCGCGCGTCACGTGCTCGCGCATCAGCACGTAAGCGCCGATCTGCGAGGCTTCGACGATCTCGGCCTTGTTCTGCGGCCACTTGGCGAAAGTGGCGGCGAGGCCAGAGCGGGTGCCTTCCTTGCCTTCGCGCACTACGGCGCCGCGATAGTTCGCTTCGCAGGCCTCGTCGGTCATGTACGAAACGTACGTATCGACGTCCTGCGCGTTATAGGCCGCGATCATGGCCTTGGCGGTGTCCAGAAGGCTCAACGGTCGCACTCCCCGAACACGATGTCCATCGCGCCCAGGATCGCCGTGGCGTCAGGCAGCATGTGGCCCTTGGACATGAAGTCCATCGCCTGCAGGTGGCTGAACGCGGTCGGGCGGATCTTGCAGCGGTACGGCTTGTTAGAGCCGTCCGAAACGAGATAGACGCCGAATTCGCCCTTGGGGCTTTCGGTCGCGACGTAGACTTCGCCCGCCGGGACGTGGAAGCCTTCGGTGTAGAGCTTGAAGTGATGGATCAGCGATTCCATCGAGGACTTCATCTCGGCGCGCTTGGGCGGAACCACCTTGCGGTCGGTGGAAGCCACCGGACCTTCGGGCATCTCACGCAGGCACTGCTTCATGATCCGGGCAGACTGGCGCACTTCCTCGGCGCGGCACATGAAGCGGTCGTAGCAGTCGCCGCTGGTGCCGACGGGAACCTCGAAGTCCATGCGGTCATAGACGTCGTAGGGCTGCGCCTTGCGGATATCCCAGGCGATGCCCGAACCGCGGATCATCGGGCCGGAGAAGCCCCATGCCAGCGCGTCTTCCTTCGATACCGTGGCGATATCGACGTTGCGCTGCTTGAAGATGCGGTTGTCGGCGACGAGGCTCAGCGCGTCCTCGAACAGTTCCGGCAGGCGCGTGTCGAGCCAGTCGGCGATGTCGGTCAGCAGCTTGAGCGGCACGTCCTGATGCACGCCGCCGGGACGGAACCAGGCCGAGTGCATGCGGGCGCCCGAGGCGCGCTCGAAGAAGTTGAGGCAATCCTCGCGGATTTCGAACAGCCACAGGTTCGGCGTCATCGCGCCGATGTCCATGATGTGCGAACCCATGTTCATCATGTGGTTGCAGATGCGGGTCAGCTCGGCGAACAGCACGCGAAGGTACTGGGCGCGCAGCGGAACCTCGAGGTTCAGCAGCTTCTCGATCGCGAGCACGTAGGAGTGCTCCATCCCGAGCGGCGAGCAGTAATCCAGACGGTCGAAGTACGGCAGCGCCTGAAGATACGTCTTGTGCTCGATCAGCTTTTCGGTGCCGCGATGGAGCAGGCCGACGTGCGGATCGATCCGCTCGATGATCTCGCCGTCCAGTTCCATGACCATGCGCAGAACGCCGTGGGCCGCTGGATGCTGGGGACCGAAGTTGATCGTGTAGTTGGTGATGACCTCGTCGCCGGTGGTGGGCGACTGTTCAAGCAGCATGCTCACTTGGCGTCTCCCTTGTCCGGACGGCTTTCGGTTTCCTTGGGCGCCTCAGGGGCCTTCCCGTCTTCGGTCTTGGCCGGAGCGGGTGCGGATTCCTTTTCGACAGCCTTTTCGTTCGCCTTTTCACCGGCGCCGGTGTCGGCCTTGCTCTCGGTCGCCTTGGGCGTCGGAGCCGCAGCCGGAGCGGCAGGCGCAGGCGCCTTCTCGTCACCCGGAAGGATGTAGTCGGCGCCTTCCCACGGGCTCATGAAGTCGAACTGGCGCAGATCCTGCGCGAGGCTGACCGGCTCGTACACAACGCGCTTGTCCTCTTCGGAATAGCGCAGTTCCTGGTAGCCGGTGAGCGGGAAGTCCTTGCGGAACGGGTGCCCCTCGAAACCGTAGTCGGTGAGGATGCGGCGCAGGTCCTTGTTGCCGGCGAAGATCACGCCGTACATGTCGAACACTTCGCGTTCCAGCCAGCCGGCATTCGGCCACAGCGTGGTGATCGTCGGGACCGGGGTGTGCTCGGCCGCCGTCACCTTCGCCATGATGCGATGGTTCTTCGTGACCGAGAGCAGCATGTAGACGACTTCGAAACGCTCAGGGCGCGACGGATAGTCGACGCCGGCGATTTCCATCATCTGCTGGTATTCGTGATCGTCGCGCAAGATGCGCAGCGCGTTCTCGATCTCGTCTCGCGCGATAGTGAGCACGATTTCGCCATGCTCCTCCTTCGCGGAGACGACCTTGGGGCCCAGCGCGGCGACGAGAGCGTCGAGGACGCCCTCGTTCGAGGCGATCTTCGGAGCGGAATGCAGAACGGGCATCTGGCCTTACCTCTCGACGGTGCCCACGCGGCGGATCTTCCGCTGCAACTGCATCACGCCATAAAGCAGCGCTTCGGCAGTCGGCGGGCAACCCGGCACGTAGATGTCGACGGGCACGATGCGGTCGCAGCCGCGCACCACCGAGTAGCTGTAGTGATAGTAGCCGCCGCCGTTGGCGCAGCTGCCCATCGAGATGACGTACTTCGGCTCCGACATCTGGTCGTAGACCTTGCGGAGCGCGGGGGCCATCTTGTTGCAGAGCGTGCCTGCCACGATCATCACGTCCGACTGGCGCGGGGAAGCGCGCGGCGCGGCGCCGAAGCGCTCCATGTCGTAGCGGGGCATGTTGACGTGAATCATCTCGACCGCGCAGCACGCGAGGCCGAAAGTCATCCACCACAGCGAACCCGTACGGGCCCACTGGAACAGTTCCTCGGTCGAGGTGACCAAGAAGCCCTTGTCGGACACTTCCTGATTGAGATCCTTGAAAAACGACTGGTCGGGCGCGGTGATCGCGCCGCCGACCGGCGACATCGGGGCCAGAGGCTGGCCCGCCGAGTTAACGAGCGTGCTCATTCCCAGTCCAAAGCTCCCTTTTTCCAGGCATAGGCGAGGCCGATGGCCAGTTCGCCCAGGAATACCATCATCGTCGTCCAACCGGCCCAGCCCGTCAGCTTGAGCGACACGGCCCAGGGGAACAGGAAGGCAGCTTCGAGGTCGAAGATGATGAAGAGGATCGCCACCAGGTAGAATCGCACGTCGAACTGGCTGCGCGGATCTTCGAAGGCGGGGAAGCCGCACTCATATTCGCTGTTCTTGTCTGCGCTGGGCTGGTGCGTGCCGGTCAGCCGGGCAACGCCCAGCGGAAGGAACACGATCACGGACGAAAGCCCAAGCGCGATCACCAGGAAGATGAGGATCGGCAGGTATTGCGACAGATCGGTCAATGTTCTTGCCTCTTACCGCGAATGCGACGTTGGCGGACTCGAATATGTCATGGTGAGCCCGTCAAGTTGGCGCGTCCTTAGGCCAGCCCACCGCGCCTCGCAAGGGTATCCCGGCACAATAATCCGCCATTCGCATTGCATTGCAACACGACAAAGTGTCCAATCCCGCAGTTTCCCGGCGCTTGCCCACCCCGAGGCGCCTGACGCAATCGTCAAGTCGCTTCGTGCAACCGGTTTATTGCGAATTGTTCGCGAAACGCGGCGGACATATCTTGGCAATCGGGCGGAGCTTCCCATCTCCGGAGGAAACCGGCGGGACGGTGTAGAGGCGCCTCGTACTGTCGCATCATTGCAATTGACGCAGCGCAACATTATCCCGTTCGTCAACTAGAACAGTCATCAGTGTGAAAGGTATGCCAATGGCCCAGATTTCGGCTTCCGACCCGATCGTCATCCTCTCTTATGCGCGCACCCCCATGGGCGGCCTGCAGGGCGTGCTGGCGGACGTATCGGCGACCGACCTCGGCGCGACCGCGGTGAAGGCCGCCGTCGAGCGCGCAGGCGTCGCGGGCGAGGACATCGAGCGAATCTACATGGGCTGCGTGCTGCCCGCCGGTCTCGGCCAGGCCCCTGCCCGCCAGGCCGCGCTGAAGGCCGGCCTGCCCAAGTCGGTGCAGGCTACCACCGTCAACAAGGTCTGCGGCTCGGGCATGCAGACCGTCATCATGGGTGCCGAGGCGCTGGCCGCCGGTTCGCTCGACGTGGTGATCGCGGGCGGCATGGAGTCGATGACCAACGCGCCGTACCTGTCGAAGAAGCACCGTTCGGGCGCACGCGCCGGTCATGACACGATCTACGACCACATGTTCCTCGACGGTCTGGAAGACGCCTACGAAGGCGGCTCGATGGGCTCGTTCGCACAGGTCACCGCCGACGAATACCAGCTGACGCGTGAGAACCAGGACGATTACTCGATCGAGTCGCTGCGCCGCGCGCAGGAAGCGATCACCTCGGGCGCCTTCGCCGCGGAGATCGTCCCCGTCACCGTGAAGACGCGCAAGGGTGAAGTCATCGTCGACACCGACGAGCAGCCGCCCAAGGGCAATCCGGACAAGATCCGCACCCTGCGCGCCGCCTTCGCCAAGGACGGCACCATCACTGCCGCCAGCTCCAGCTCGATCTCGGACGGTGCCGCCGCCGTGGTGCTGACGCGCAAGAGCGTGGCCGATGCCAAGGGCCTGACGCCGGTGGCCACCGTCGTCGGCGTCGAGGCCCACGCACAGGAGCCGGCCAAGTTCACCACCGCCCCGGTAGGCGCGATCACCAAGCTGGTCGAGAAGGTGGGCTGGAACCTCGCCGACGTCGACCTGTTCGAAGTCAACGAAGCCTTCGCATGCGTCGCCATGTTCGCGATGCACGACCTCGGCATCCCGCACGACAAGGTCAACATCCACGGCGGCGCGACCGCACTCGGCCATCCGATCGGTGCCTCGGGCACGCGCATCATCGTGACGCTCATCAACGCGCTCAAGGAAAAGGGCCTCAAGAAGGGCGTGGCCAGCCTCTGCATCGGTGGCGGCGAAGCCACGGCGATCGCGGTCGAACTGGCCTGATGACAAGGAAATTCCCCCTGCCCGCAACCCGGGCGGGGGAATTTCCTGGGCCACGGTCCATCATCGTCATTCCCGCGGAAGCGGGAACCCACCTCCTGACGGCGCCTCTTGCGGGGACATCAGATGGGTCCCCGCCTTCGCGGGGATGACGAACAGTGTTTCAGTCAAACATGACCTCACTCCGGGCACAGAGTTAGATCCGTGTTAACCAATTAACCCTAACAGCCATCAGGTTTCTGATGACTAGGGTTGCCGATGTTCGACGTTCTGCTGTGCATTCACGATCAGCATGACAGATGGTTTGTCCTGCTGGCAGCCGCGATCTGCGTCGTCTCCACCCTGTGCGCGGTGCAACTGCTGCGTCATGCCCGTCACTTGTCGGGATCGGCTGCTCGCCATTGGATCGTGGGTGCGGGCAGCGCCATCGGCTTCGGCGTCTGGGCAACGCACTTCGTCGCGATGCTCGGCTACGGCCCAGGACTGGTCGTGGGATATCATGTTCCCGCCACCGTGATCTCGCTGCTCATCGCGGTGGTCATGACCTCGCTGTCGTTCGCGGTCTCCCTCGCCCTGCCGCATCGCAAGGGTTTCGCGCTTGCCGGCCTGCTCGCGGGCTCGGGCGTCATCGCGATGCACTACATCGGCATGTCCGCGATCGAGTTTCCGGCCGACATCCGCTGGCGCCTCGGCTTCGTCGCGGTGTCGCTCGCCTTCGCTGTGCTGCCTGCCTGTCCTGCCCTTGCCCTTTCGGTAAACGGACGTTCGATTGCCAGCGCGCTGGCGGCGGCGGGGCTGCTCGCTTTCTCGATCGTGTCGCTGCATTTTACCGGCATGGCCGCAATGCAGCTTACGCCCGCGCCGCTCGACCTGCACGGCGGCACCCTGCTCTCCCCCGACAGCATGGCAGCCGCTATCAGCGCCGGATCGCTCGCCCTGCTCGCCATCAGCATCGCGGTCCTGAGCATCGCCCGCCGAGCCCGCCTCGTGCTTCATGCGACCGAGCGCGACATGAGCATCCTTGTCAAGGGCATCAGCGACTGCGCGATCTACATGCTCGACCGCGACGGCCAGGTGGTCAACTGGAACGCGGGCGCACAGCGCCTGAAGGGCTACACTTCCGATGAAGCCGTAGGCATGCCGCTCGCCGCGTTCTACACGCCCGAAGATCAGGCCGACGACCTGCCCCGCCGCGCCGTCGCCCATGCCGCCAAGACAGGCAAGTTCAGTGGCGAGGGCTGGCGCGTGCGGCGCGACGGCACCCGCTTCTGGGCTCACGTCACCATCGAGAAGGTCGCCAACGAACTCGGCGAGCACATCGGCTTCGCCAAGATCACCCGGGACATGACCCGGTTCAAGGAGGACGAGGACCGGGTTCGCGAAATGACGGGCCACCTCGACGCGGCGCTGGCCAACATGCACCAAGGCCTGTGCCTGTTCGACATGGACGGCCGCCTGCGCATTGCCAATCCGCGCTTCAACGCGATCTGGGGAATCGCCCCGGACACCTCCCTGTCAGGCATGAAGGCCGAAGCCGTCGCGGGCGCCGTTCTCGCCGCGCCCGCCGGGCGCTCGGCCTCGCGCGGGCGCCGCGATGACCTGCATCGCCATTTCACGCGCCCCGTCGCCGACATGGCCGCCGCGTCGGTCACCCTCGACCTCGGCGAAACCCTCGTCGTATCGATGACGAGCCGCGCGATGCCCGGCGGTGGGCGCGTCGTGACGTTCGACGACATCACCGAACGCCGCCGCTCCGAGGCGAAGATCGCGCACATGGCGATGCACGACAACCTGACCGGCCTGCCCAACCGGAACAGCTTCGCCCACTGGATCGACGCCGAACTGGAAGAGGCGCGCCACTTCGGGCACCAGCTTGCCGTAGTCATGATCGACCTCGACCGCTTCAAGGAAATCAACGACACCCGCGGGCATTCCGCAGGCGACGCCGCTCTGCAACATCTCGCCCAGCGCATGGTCGATGTGCTCGACGACGGCGAGATCGTCGCACGCCTTGGTGGCGACGAATTCGCCGCCGCCAAGCGCTTCCGCGACCGGAACGAACTCGACGTCTTCCTCCAGCGCGTCGAAGGGTGCTTCTCGACGCCGTTCGGCTCGGACGACAACGCCTTCCATCTCGGCGGCAGCATCGGCCTCGCGGTGTTTCCCGAGGACGGCGCCCGACGCGAGCAGTTGCTCAACAACGCCGACCTTGCCATGTACCGCGCCAAGGGCAGCGTCACCGAACGCATCGCCTTTTACGAGCCGGAAATGGACGAGACGGCGCGTGCCCGCCGCCAGATCGCCAATGACCTGCGCCATGCGGTCGATCGCGGCGAACTCACGGTGCTGTATCAGCCCCAGCATGAACTCGCGACCGGCAGGCTGTCCGGCTACGAGGCCCTGCTGCGCTGGAACCACCCGACGCGTGGCCTTGTCTCACCGGTCGAATTCATCCCGATCGCGGAGGAGACCGGCGAGATTTTCCGCATCGGCGAATGGGTCATGCGCGAAGCCTGCCGCGAGGCGCGGTCCTGGCCGGATCACCTTAAGGTCGCCGTGAACCTCTCGCCCATCCAGTTGCTGCAGAACGACTTCGTGGCGATCGTGCAGAACATCCTGATCGAGACCGGCCTGTCGCCGCGGCGCCTCGAACTGGAGATCACCGAAACCGCGATCATCGCCGACAAGCTGCGCGCCCTGCATTTCCTGCGCCAGATCAAGACGCTGGGGGTCAGCATCGCGATCGACGATTTCGGGACCGGCTATTCCTCGCTCGACACGCTGCACTCGTTCCCGTTCGACAAGATCAAGATCGACAAGTCGTTCGTGCTGCGATCACAGCAGAGCGTGGAGGCCTGCGCGATCATCAAGGCCGTCCTCGCGCTCGGCCACAGCCTCAACGTGCCGGTTCTGGCGGAAGGCGTGGAGACGATCGAGCAACTGGACTTGCTTCGGGCACAGGGCTGCGACGAGGCGCAGGGCTTCTACTTCGGCAGGCCGGGCCTTTCGCCAAGCAGACTTGCCGCAGAAGCCGACTTCATGCAGCTCAGTTGAGCAATCAGGGCGCCCCGGTACCCCAGAGCTGGTCCTCGCGCACGAAACCCTTGTGCCCGTCGGTGTCGAACGGGCACCAGCCCTCTTTGCATTCACCGAGCAGGCCGACGACGCCGGGCTCGACGCGCCAAAGCATGGCGGACGCACCGTTGCCTTGGGCGCGCATTTCGATCAGGCTGCCGTCTTTGACCATTGCGGCTCTCTGGCGGGACAGCAGCAGGTCGCGCATCCAGCCTTTAGAGCCATCCGGATCCTCCACCAGTCGCCACGGCCCCTCGCGACGCAGAACCTTCACCGGCAGGTGCGGGCGTCGATAGACCCAGTCGATGCGATACGAATCGCCCGGCCCCACACGCAAATTCGCAATTTCGGCGTCGATCGAGGCCCAGTAGGGCACCTTATCGTCATTGGTGGCACGCGCCGGCTGCGCGGCAAGAAGGCCGAGCACGGCCGTCGCAAGCAGCAAGGGCGACGAAAAAAAAGCGGGACGGTTCATCGCGGCGATCTTACCGCGCGGCGAGGAGGCCCATCAAGGGCGCTTGACCACGCCCCTGTGGAAGGCCTAGCTCATGACCCGAAATGGACACCGCGCGCCCGCTCCCGCCCCGTCCCCGCGTGATCGTCACGCGACGGCTGCTGCCGGAGGTCGAAGCGCGCATGGCCGAGCTTTTCGACCTTGTCCCCAACCTCGACGACCGGCCGATGACGCGGGTGCAGTTGGAGACGGCTATGCACGATTGCGACGTGCTGGTGCCGACCGTCACCGACATGATAGACGCTGCAATGATCGCCGGTGCCGGTGAGCGCATCGCCATGATCGCAAGCTTCGGTGCGGGCACCGACCATATCGACCTCGCCGCAGCGCGGGCCCACCGCATTCTCGTGACCAATACGCCCGGCGTGTTCACCGACGACACCGCCGACCTGACGCTCGCGCTGATCATACTCGTCTCCCGCCGCTTCAGCGAGAACGCGCGGACGCTTCGCGAAGGGCGGTGGGAAGGATGGGCACCGTCTTCGATGCTGGGCCATTCCCTCAGCGGCAAGACACTAGGCATAGTCGGCATGGGACGGATCGGGCAGGCCGTGGCATACCGTGCACGGGCGTTCGGGCTGGAAATCCGTTACCATAACCGGCATCGGCTGCCCCCGGCGGTCGAGAACATGGTCTCTGCCCGCTACGAGCCCAATCTCGACCGGCTCGTCGCCGAGGCCGACATCCTGACGCTGCATTGCCCTGCCGGACCCGAAACCAGACACCTCATCGATGCCCGCCGCCTTGGCCTGATGAAGCCGGGCGCATGTCTCGTGAACACGAGCCGGGGACGTCTCGTCGACGAGGATGCGCTCGTCAAAGTACTGTCCCAGGAGCGCATCGCGGCGGCGCTCGACGTTTTCGAACGCGAACCGCAAGTCGATCCGCGACTGCTGGCTATGCCCAACCTCGTCGCCCTGCCCCACCTCGGCAGCGCCACTTACGAGGGACGCGGCGCGGCAGGTCACAAGATCGTAACCAACATCCGTTCCTGGGTCGATGGTCACCGCCCGCCCGACATGGTGCTGCCCGCCCCGGCCTGAAGCCTCGATTCCTGAAGTACCAATGCTTCAAACCCCGGGCATCAATCCACTTCGGGATTGCAATCGCTTGTGCCGAATTAGTTTCCTGATCTAACCCCCCGTAAAGGGTTCGCCCGCTATCGCTGCGGCGAATCTCATGGGGAATGACGGCGCGATGATCAGGCGTTCGACAATGGCTGCCAGCTTGCCACTATCGATGGCCTTCGCGGTCTTGGGCACCGCATTTACACCAACGGTCAGCTTCGCGCAGGATGGACGACTCGACGTCGCGGACGGGGGCGACACTTCGTGGATGCTCGCCGCCTCGGTGCTTGCCCTGCTGGCATTGCCGGGCCTTGCACTCTTCTACGCGGGACAAGTGCGCGCAAAGAACGCGCTTTCCATCCTGGTCCAGTGCGGGGCAATTTTCGCTGCGGCTTCGATGGTCTGGATCATCGTCGGCTATACTATCGCGTTCGGCGACGTGGCGGGCGGCTGGCTGGGCAAGGGCAATGCCTGGATGCTGATCTCATTGGGCAACGTGCGTACGGGAACCAACGTTCCGGAAAGCGCCTATGCCCTGTATCAGATGGTCTTAGCTACCCTCGCTCCGGCCCTGTTCGTCGGCGCCGGAGCGGAACGCGCGCGGTTCGGATGGATCGTCACCTTCGCCGCACTGTGGGGCCTCGTCGTCTATGCCCCCGTCGCACACTGGTTGTGGGGTGGAGGCTGGCTTGCCGTCGGCGTGGGGACGCTCGACTGGGCGGGCGGCATCGTCGTCAACGTGACTGCGGGCGTATCGGCGCTGGTCGTCGCAGTGATGCTAGGGCGGCGCAAGGGCGTCACGCAAGGGGTTGTCGCACCCCAGAGCCCGGCATTGTCCATTGCGGGCATGGCGCTGCTGTGGATCGGCTGGCTGGCGCTGAGTGGCGGCTCCGCCATCGCCGCCAACGACGATGCCGCCGCAGCCATCATCGCGATGCACGTGGGCTCCGCCGCCGCCGCCATGACATGGTTGCTGGTCGAGCGGCTGACTGCCGGCAAGTCCACCGCGACCGGCTTTGCGACCGGCGCTATGGCAGGTTTGGCGACACTCGCTCCGGCAGCCGGCTTCGTATCGCCGGGCTCTGCCCTGCTGCTGGGAGCGCTGGGGGGCATCATCTGCCACTTCGCGGCGCTGCTCGTCCGACGTAAACTGCTCATCGACGATGCGCTCGGCGTCTTTGCGATACAGGGCATAGGCGGCATCTTAGGATCGCTGCTGCTCGCCGTGTTTCTGTCCGAAAGCTTGGGCGGCGTGGGATATGGCGACGACATGAACCCGGTCGCGCAACTTGCGGCGCAGGGGATAGGCGTGCTGGTGGTCGCGGTATGGTCGCTCGTCGGCACGGTGATCCTCGCGCTCATGGCCTCACTGGCGTTCCCCATGCGCGTGTCGGAGGATGCCGAGCGCGAAGGGCTGGACGGCGCCACCCACGGCGAACGGGCATGGAATTTCGATTGACTCTCACCCCCGCAAAACCGGAAATGCGGCGATGATCACCTATTTCCGGCAGGCTGGCCGCAGTGTCGCCCGCTCCCTGGACTTTCGCGGCAAGGCCGACCGCCGCGAGTTCGTCACCTACATCCTGATTTCGCAGATCCCGGTCGCAGTGCTGGCCCTGGCGACGAGTTGGCTCGATCCCAGCCCTGTCCTGCGCGCCGTCATGCTGGGCGTACAGGTGAAGGTCGCCCTGCCCCTGTTCGCCCTGTCGATCCGCCGCTTCCACGACCTCGGCCGGAGCGGCTGGTGGAGCGCCCCTCTGCTGATCCTCGTCGCCCGCATGCTGCTGCTGGAACTCGTCGGCATCCTTGCCGGATGGAGCGTGCGCAGCGCGATCGAGGCCGTGCTCAGCTATATCGACTGGTTGCTGACCTTGCCCGCCGTCGCCAGCTTCCTTGCAATGGTCGCCTGGCCGTCCCGCTCCGAAACGACAACGGCCGGCACGGATCGCTCCGTACCGGCCGCTTGAAAGCCGCGTTGCCCTGTCCGATCAGTCGCCGGTCAGGATACGATCCACCAGTTCCTTGACGGTCGGCGTGAAGCCATTCGAATAGAACGGGTCCTGCTTGAACTTATAGGCCGCGTGACCCGCGAACATCAGGTTCTCGTCGATCGGACCGCCGTGGGCGATGTCCTGCAGGGTCTTCTGGATGCAGAAGCTGCGCGGGTCGGCGAGGCGGCCGGTGGTGTAGTCGTCGTGGTCCTTCCACGAAGAGAAACCGCAGTGCGACAGGCAGCCCATGCAGTCGGCCTGATCCTTGCGGATTTCGTCGCGCTCTGCCGGGTTCACGAAGATGATCGTGTCGTCCGGCGTACGCAGGCCATCGGTGAAGCCCTGCGCCGACCAGGTGCGTGCGCGCTCCAGATCCTTGGGGGCGACCCAGAAGTTCTTGCCCTTGACGCCAACGTCGAGACGTACGGTGTGCACGCCCGCCTCGACCTTCGAATAGGGGATCTGACGCTCCGAGCGCGCTTCCAGATTGCGCAGGAACGGGTTGCGCACGGCCGAGGAATAGAAGCCGGTGGGCGAGAAGCGGTGGAGCAGCACGTCGCCGGGCTCCAGCGTGCGCAGGTGATCCTTCCACGCCTGCGGGATCGGGCTCTCGTGGGTCAGCAGCGGACGGGTGCCGTACTGGAACGCGATCGAGCCGAGTTCCGGGTTGTCGATCCATTCGTTCCAGTCACGCAGGAACCAGACGCCGCCCGCCATCACGATCGGCACGCTGTCCGGAACCCCTTCCGCGCGCATGGTGTCGCGCAGGGCCTTGACGCGGGGATACGGATCCTCGGGCTTGAGCGGGTCTTCGGCGTTGGACAGGCCGTTGTGACCGCCCGCCAGCCACGGATCCTCGTAGACCACCGCGCCCATCAGGTCGGCGACCTTGTGGTAGGCACGCTTCCACAGCGCACGGAACGCACGCGCGGAGCTGACGATCGGCAGGTAGTTCACGTTGAAGCGCGCCGCGATCTCGGACAGCTTGTAGGGCATCCCTGCGCCGCAAGTGACGCCGGTGACCATGCCGCGGGTCTTTTCCAGAACACCTTCGAGGATCTGCTGCGCGCCGCCCATTTCCCACAGGACGTTGATGTTGATCGCGCCCTTGCCGCCCGAAATGTCGAAAGCCCGCCGGACCTGCTCGACCGCGCCGTCGATGGCGTAGTCGATCAGTTCCTGGTGGCGTTCCTTGCGGGTCAGTGCATTGTAGATCTGCGGGATGATCTTGCCTTCGGCGTCGTAGCTGTCGGCATTCACCGCGCTGACCGTGCCGATACCGCCCGCAGCCGCCCACGCGCCCGAACTCATGTGGTTCGTCGCGGCGACGCCCTTGCCGCCTTCGACCAGCGGCCAGACTTCACGGCCACCATAGATGATCGGCTTGAGACCCTTGAAACTCATTTTCTCTCGTCTTTCCCCAGGCTTTCGCGGCTCAGCCCTGCGATCCATTGGTTTTCGGCGGCGCTACCCCCGAAATTCGGCACGGCTTGATATCTGCCGGCGCAGGCCTTGCCCCTGCGACTTCAAACTGCGCATAATAGCCCTGTAATTCGGGCTTGCGAACAAATTCCGTCAACCGATAGCCCACCGACGCAAATTCGCAGAAAAGCAGCGAAGGCGGCAGGCCATGGGTTCCCGCCGGACGATCGACATCGACCACCACGATCTTGCCCCCGGGGCGCAGCGCCGGGCGCAGCCTCCAGAGGAAACCGTAAGGGTCGCCGACTTCGTGGTACATGTGGACCAGGAAGATGCGGTCGAAACTCTTGCCCGGCAGGCTAGGATCGCTCGGGCGGCCCAGCTTGATCGAGACGTTCTCCAGTTCCTCGCGCATGACGCGCGTGGCGAGGCGTTCGTTGGCACCGCGATCGATATCCTCGCCCAGAACCCGGCCCTTCTTGCCGACGCGGTGCGAGAGGCGGACGGTGTAGTACCCCTCGCCCGCGCCGAGATCGGCCACGCTCATGCCGGGCGCCACGCCTGCAAGGTCCATTACCGTGTTGGCCTCGCCCGCGCTGTCGCGCTGGGCTTCGGTGGAGAACGTGCTGGAGGTTCTTTGCGCAACGGGGCGATCGGGCTTGGGGAACTTGGGGGCGCCCTTTTCCCGGCCGTCATCGACAGCAGGCTGCTGGCAGGCGGCCAGACTCAACAGAGCAGGCACCAGCATGGCCGGAAAGAGGGTATGCGCGCGAAACATGCGGCCCCTTAGCGCCTGTGCGCGCGATTGGCAAAACGGTTGAAAGAGATCCGTCGCATTCATGCCCCCTCGCCCCGGCCACTGTCCCGGGACGAGACGGCCGCCACGTTTCAGTCGGCGTCTTCGACTTCGACCTTCTCGCCGGTCACGCGCTGCGACAGGGCCGCAGCCATGAACGGATCGAGCGCACCGTCGAGCACGTCGTCAGGCGCGGTCGAGACCACACCCGTGCGCAGATCCTTCACCTGCTGGTACGGCTGCAGCACGTAGGAGCGGATCTGGTGCCCCCAGCCGATGTCGCTCTTGCTCGCGTGTTCGGCGCTGGCGGCTTCCTCGCGGCGGCGCATCTCGGCCTCGAACATGCGCGCTTTAAGCATGCCCATGGCGATTTCGCGGTTCTTGTGCTGCGAACGGTCGATCTGGCTGGCGACGATGATCCCCGAGGGCTGGTGCGTGATGCGCACCGCCGAATCGGTGGTGTTGACGTGCTGGCCACCCGCGCCCGAAGCGCGATAGGTGTCGATCTTCAGGTCGGACGGGTTGATCTCAATCTCGAAGGTATCGTCGATCACCGGATAGACCCACACCGACGAGAAGCTGGTGTGCCGCCGCGCCGCGCTGTCATAGGGGCTGATACGGACCAGGCGGTGGACGCCGCTTTCGGTCTTCGCATAGCCGTAGGCGTTCTCGCCCTTGATGAGCAGGGTGCAGCTCTTGATGCCCGCCGCTTCGCCCGCGTGATAGTCGACCAGCTCGACCTTGTAGCCGTGGCGCTCCGCCCAGCGCGTGTACATGCGCTGGAGGATTTCGGCCCAGTCCTGGCTTTCGGTGCCGCCGGCCCCGGCGTGGACTTCGAGGTAGGTGTCGTTGCCGTCCGCCTCGCCCGAAAGCAGCGCGGTGACCTTGTCCTGATCGGCGCGCTCGGCCAGCGCGGCGAGCGCCGACAGGCCCTCGGCGATGGTTTCCTCATCGCCTTCCATCTCGCCCAGTTCGACGAACTCGACGGCATCGGCCATCTCGGCGCTGATCGAGTTCACCGCGCCGATCGCGGCCTCGAGACGGCGACGTTCCTTCATGACCGCCTCGGCCTCCTTGGGCTTTTCCCAAAGGGTCGGGTCCTCGACGCGCGCGTTCAGTTCGTCGAACCGGCGCAGCGCGCGGTCCCAGTCGAGGAACTTGCGGACCAGCGCGAGGGCCTTCTCGATACGGACAATGTGGGCCTGCCCCTCGGCACGCATGGCGAAAATCTCCGATGAGCCGGGATCACGACCGGCCTGAAACAAACGAGCCGCACCGCTTAGCGCAGTACGGCTGTTTGTAAAGTGGCGCTCAGGCGGTTCGGCGCAAGGGGCCGGGTTCAACCCGGGCGCTTGGCCTTCATCGCCTTGACCGCCGCCAGCGTCATCGTGACGTGTTCGCGGTAGTCCATGTCGGAGTGGACGAAGGCGACGTGGCCACTCTGGTCGATGACGTAGCTGACGCGCTGGGTCATGCCTGCCGGGACGCCCGGCCGGGTGAGTGCGACGTCGTAATCCTTGGTCACCTTGGGGCTGGCAGTGGCGACCGCGAATTTGTCGCGGCATTCCTCGGTCGAGAATTTCTTGAGCGTCGGCAGGTCGTCCGCCGACATCCCCACCACGGTTGCGCCAAGCTGTGCGAACTCGGGCGTGGCTTCGGCGAAAGCGTGGGCCTCGAGCGTGCAGCCCTGCGTGAATGCCTTGGGGTAGAAGTAGAGCACGACCGGCCCCTTCTTCAACGCCTTGGCGAGATCGAAGTCGACTTCCTTGCCGGCCTTGGCGCCCTTGGCCGCGAACTGCGGCGCCTTCGCACCGACCGCGAGACTGGCATGCGCGGTGCCCGAAACGGCGAGGAGCCCGAAGGCGGCGACAGCGGTAAGAAGGCGGTTCATGGCGCGGATAGTGACCCGACGATCCGCGCCTGTCCAGCCGGTTACTCGATCCAGCCGAGAACGGTGCCGACTTCGTAAGTCTCGCCCGTCTGCGTGACGATCTTGAGCGTGCCGGTGGCGGGGGATTCGACCTCGTTGGTGGACTTGTCAGCCTCCAGCGAGAACAGAGGCTGGCCTTCGGTCACTTGCGCCCCATCGGCGGCGAGCCATTCGGCGACCTGGCCCTCCTGCATGGAGAAACCGATCTTCGGGAGCAGGATTTCGACGGCCATGGTGGTTATGATCCCCTTCGCGTGCCCGGCATGGCGGGCTGTTTGTTCGATGGGTAGCGCACTCGCGGCGGCAGGCAAGCGAGGGGCAGACATATCCGTCTCGGCGATGTTGCGGGTGATCGGAAGACGTCGTCCCGGACTTGATCCGGGACCGCTGCCCGTGAACAGCCGTCCCTCCGTGACGCGCCCTGAGAATAGGATGCATCTAAAGACAGCCACCGGTCCCGGATCAAGTCCGGGACGACGATCGCTACCCCCGCCCGTCCTCGTGCGCCATCCAATGCACGAAGCGGTGGAGCGGGTACATCGCGTCGTGTGGATTGCCGATGGTCGAAGGCCCCGCTTCTCCCAGATGCACGATGCGCTGCGCGCCCCCGGCGGCGAGGCGGTCACGGTAGGCGGCCATGCGGTCGAACGGGTAGAAGCCGACCGTCTGCGTCGCCACGTTGATCCACTTCACCGCATCGTCGAGGCTGTCCACGCGCACGACGTTGGCGGTCTTGTTGATCGGGTGGAAGTCGACCGGCTCATCCGAGCGGATCACCAGGCCCCGCCCGTCGGTGCGGCCCCAGACGCCGTACTCGTCATCCATCAGCGTCATCGATTCGACCGCCTCGCGCATGTCCATGTCGAGCGGGCGTACGTCGCCGCTTTCCGCCGCACGGCGAGCCACGTGATGGTGCAGGCGCGCGCAGAAACGGTCTACCGCCGCCTCGTCCCCCTCGACGAACTGGAAGCGGCTGGCGACGCAGGCCTCCTGGTTGAGTGTCATCACGTCCGCCGAGCACAAGTCCGCCACCCGGTCGATCGTCTCCTCGTCCGCCAGCGCCTCACGCCCGACCATCGAGATCGAGGTCTTGGGATCGAAGGATACCAGCTGGAAGCCGGGGCCGAGGTACTTGATGACGTTGTTGATCGCGTCCCCGCCGCCCCAGGCGACGATCTTGTCGAAGTACTGCGGGCGATAGAGCACCCGCTCGGTCGCATCGTCGCCGCCGCGCCAGTAGACCGCGGACATCGAGCGCACGATCGGATGCGCCGGATCAAGGTCCGCCATCGTGCGCAGGATCGCGACCATGGTGAAGGGATCGGCGCTGCTCATCTTGAACAGGTTGATGCCCTTCACAATCGCCCCCTGCGCCACCGACTTCACCGCGACGCCGGGAGAATTGCCCGGCAGCACATGGATCAGGCGCGGTGCGAAGGCGCGCACGAAGCTCTTGCGGCCGGTGAAGTCCTCCTTCGGCACCCATTCGTCGAGCGCGCGCGGATCGGGGAAGTTCTGCTCGACTTCGGCCATCAGCACCCGCTTGTCGAGATAGGCCGCCGCGTGGCGCGCGGTATTCTCGACGACGGCACGAGGCAGGATATGCGTGCGGCACATGCGCTCGATGCATTCCTGCATGTGCGGGTTGTCGCTGGCGAGCAGGCGCTGACCGGTCTCGACGAGGAAGTCGATGATCTCGGCCAGCGGCACATTGAGGAGCGGCGGCACTTCGGTGCGCGGCGGCACCGCGCGATCGAAGGGAATGCGCGGCGTGGCGAACGTGACGCCGAGATCGCGCGACGTCTGGATCACGTCGGTCCCGTGCAGCACTTCGCCACGCAGGAAGAACGGGGCGGAGACGAGGTCTTCGCTGACCTCAGGCTGTGCGATCTCGTTCATGCCACACCTCGCACATAAGCGTCGACCGTGCCTGCGCAGCCGATCTTGTCGTCGCCTTCCAGATCCGCATAACGGGCGATGTCGTCGCGGATCGACGGGCCGTGGTTCCCGCAGGCGCAAGGGGAATGGTCCAGCGAAATCCTGTCGCCGGTGATGACGCCGCCCCAGCGTCCGTCGAGCGAGACGTCGAAGAACGCCGCGCGCCCTTCCTGTTCGCCGCTCGCATGGGGAAGCGCCTCGTCGCCCGATTTGTCGAGCAGCACCGGCACGATCCAAGGTGGTACGTGATAGCGCCCGCCCTCGCGGCACTTGGGCATGCCGGAGTTCAGTTCCTGCATCGAATAGTTCTGGAAATGCCGGTCGGCCGGGATGTTGAACGTCTCGAACACATAATCCTGATAGTCCGCCGGAAGCTGCGCGCGCTTGAGCCCCCCGCCGACATAGATCGAGTTGTCCGGATTGAAGTCCTCACGCCCGAAGCCCGCGTCTCGCACGGCCTTGGCAACCTGCCACAGCCCGTTCCACAGCCCCGAAAGCTGGAGCTTGCGGTGGCGGTTCTCGATGATGAACTGCGCCGTCGCGGGCACCGCATCGGCGACCAGCCGCGCGCGCTCGGCCGATGTTTCCTCGAAGGCGGCG
This sequence comes from Novosphingobium sp. fls2-241-R2A-195, assembly GCF_030209485.1. Lineage (NCBI taxonomy): Bacteria > Pseudomonadati > Pseudomonadota > Alphaproteobacteria > Sphingomonadales > Sphingomonadaceae > Novosphingobium > Novosphingobium sp. fls2-241-R2A-195. Next base: position 21,524 of record NZ_JARVRY010000016.1, on the reverse strand, counting down.
ATCTCGTCCGGACGGGCGGTGCCCTCGGCGATCTTCTTGCGCATGACCACCATCGCCGTCAGCGAACCGACCGTGATCGGCGGCACCGGATAGGCCCAGCGCGGCCACTCGGGATTGGCGAAAGCCTCGTACTGCGCCTGGGCGATCGCCGCGTTCTTGGGCACCGTCGCCACGGGAGCACAGCCGATGATCAGCCGGTCCTGCGCCGGAACCACGCCCGAGCCCCAGGCGAAGACGTTGACCGTGTCGATCCGCGACCAGTCCATGTCCTTCTGCGAGGCGATCAGCATCGCCGACTTGCCGGTGGTTCCGCTGGAGCAGGAGATGAAGTGCCCCTGCTCCGCCAGCCGCGCGATCCAGTCGTCGATCCCGGCGATCCCGTCCGTCGCGATGCCCTCGAGCGGATGGGCCGAGACCGTGCCGAGCCACTTGGTCAGCCGATCCCAGCGCTCGTCCATCAGGTAGCTTTCCGGGTAGGACTTGTAGGCGGTGTGCGGAAACAGCACCGGCACCACGTCCTCGATCCGCGCAATGCCCTCGATCCCGGCATCGCGGGCGCGCAGGCCGAGCAGCCTGATCCGGTCCCGGCGCTCCTGAAACCGCTCGTCCAGCGCGGCAACCTGGGTTTCGCGCAGTTCGCCCGCCGAGAACGCAAAGCGCTCCGGGTCGGCGACCAGCGCAGTGAGTTTGTCCGCAGCAATGCCCATGCTTCCCTTCTCCTCTCCCTCGCCGCCGCGACGGACTGGACAGTCCATCGCGACTCGATTAATAACACCTTATGCGTTTCATTATTCACGAACCTCTTGGCGACGCAAGCCAAATCGGGTCCATGGGGATCATGCTCGAAGACACGCACCCTGCGCTCCCCAAGGCTGGACGCCCCACGCGCGAACAGGCCCAGGCCCGGCAGGTCGCCCTGCTCGACACCGCGCTCGAACACTTCCTCGACAAAGGATACGAAAGCGCCACGATCGAGGGGATCGCCGCCGACGTGAACATGACCAAGCGCACGGTCTATGCGAAGTACCCGGACAAGGCCGCACTATTCCGCGCCGCCGTCCGCCACGGCACCGAGGCCCGTGCGGTCGGTGCCGAGGTCATCGCCGCCATGCGCAGGCACACGCTGGAGGATACGCTCATTGCCATCGCGATGCTGCGGATCGGACTGGTGGGAGAACCTGCCGGTGCGAAGCTGCAACGGCTCATCAATACCGAGAGCTACCGCTTCCCGGACATCTTCCAGACTTATTACGACATCGCCGCGCTGCCGACCGTGCGCTTCCTCGCGCAGATCCTCGAGGAAGAGACCGCCGCGGGCCGTCTCGCCATCGGCGACGCGATGCTTGCGGCCAACGTGTTCATGAGCATGGTCGTCAGCGGTCCGGTGCGCTTCATTCTGTCGGGCAATATGCTGACCGCACAGGACATCGACCGGCGGGTGCGCTTCGCGATCGACTTGTTCCTCAAGGGGGCCGAGCCACGATAGACAAGACACCGCGACCCGCAAAGGCCGGGCGCGCGAGGGAGAATGCCGAAATGTTCGATAATTCCGCGAAGCCGCACCCCGTCGTCGTGATCACCGGCGCCAGTTCCGGCATCGGCAAGGCCAGCGCCGAAACTTTCGCCCGCATGGGCTGGCACGTCATCGCCACGGGGCGCGATCCGGCGCGCTGCGACGCGGCCGAGGCGCAGCTGCGCGCCTTCGGCAAGGTCGATTTCCTGCGCGGAGACTTCGCCGAAATGGCCGACGTGCGCCGCGTCGCACGCGAGATCGCGGCGCTGACCGATAAAGTCCAGGTCCTCGTCAACAACGCAGGCGGCATCCGCGACGGGCTCTACGTGTCCTCCGAGGGACTGGAAGCGACTTTCGCCGCCAACCACCTCGCCCCTTTCCTGCTGACCCGCGAACTGCTTCCCCTGCTGGAGCGCGCGGCGCAGGAGAGCCCGCCCGGCACGGTGCGGGTGATCGCCGTCTCCTCGCTCGCGCATGAGCAGGCAAAAGCGATGCGCTGGGACGACCTGATGATGCTCGACGACTTCGCCACCGGTCCCGCCTATTGCCAGGCCAAGCTCGCCAACCTGCTGTTCACGCGGGAACTGGACCGCCGCCTCACCGACAAGGGCATTACCGCGCAGGCCATGCATCCGGGCAAGGTCGGCTCGAATTTCTGGAGCCACGGCGAAGCCTCGTTGCAGGCTTATGGCCAAGGACAGGATCTCGTCTCGCCCGAGCAATCCGCGCGCACAATCGTCTGGCTCGCCACCGCGCCCAAGGCGGGCGTGAACGGCGGGCGCTACTTCCATGACCTGACCGAGATTCCGGCGGCCCCGCAGGCGCTCGACGACGCGGCGGCCGCGCGGTTGTGGCAGGAGAGCGAGCGCATTCTCGCCGATCTCTGAGGAAGTGCCCCGTGCCCGATCCTTGATGGAGCAGGTCACGGGGCGACGTCTGCGACCCGCATGGGCTACCGCTCAGGGCGCGGAGGAAGGGAGAGGACTCCGCGCCCCTGGCCGCGATGCGCGGGCGACCATTTGCGGCTGATAAAGGGTATATAGCAGGCAAACGATTGCAAATTGTTCTTTAGGCCTAGAGGAATTTGCGTAGCGGTTGGTCGATACCCTAAAAACCACGGCGCCCGCGCTTGACCCCGTGGCGCCGCGCGCCGAAAGGAGGCGGCGACATACTCGACACGGGAACCTGCCCTGATGACTTCGATCGACCGCCCCCGCCGCAGCGCGCTCTACCTGCCCGCCTCGAATGCCAAGGCTCTCGCCAAGGCGCGCACCCTGCCCTGCGACGTGGTGATCGTCGACCTCGAGGATGCGGTCGCACCCGAAGCCAAGCAAGAGGCACGCACTGCCGCCGTCGCCGCGATCGCGGAAGGCGGCTTCGGTCACCGGGAAGTCGCGATCCGCGTCAACGGCCTCGATACCGAATGGGGCGCGGCGGACCTTGCCGCCGTCGCCGGGTCGAAGGCCGACGCGGTGCTGGTGCCCAAGGTCAACGGCCCGCAGGACATCGACCGGCTGCAGGATGCGCTGAGCGGCGCTCCCGAAACCCTGCAGCTCTGGGCGATGATAGAGACTTGCGCGAGCGTCTTCGCACTGGAGCCGATCGCGGCGAAGGCCCGTTCGACGCGGCTGTCGCTGTGGATCATGGGCCTCAACGATCTCGCCAAGGAGATGCGCGCGCATTCGGTGCCCGAGCGCACGCCGTTCCTGCCGTTCCTGTCGATGGCGGTCGCGGCCGCGCGGGCGCACGGCGTCACCGTGCTCGACGGCGTCTGCAACGAATTCCGCGATTTAGGTGTGTTCGAGGAGGAGGCGCGGCAGGGGCTGCTGTTCGGCTTCGACGGCAAGAGCCTGATCCATCCCGCGCAGATCGAGCCCTGCAATACGGTGTTCTCACCGAGCGAAGCGGACCTCGGCTGGGCGGCCTCGGTGATCGCGGCGTTCGCGTTGCCAGAGAACCAGGGCAAGGGCGCGATCAAGGTCGATGGCAAGATGACCGAACTGCTGCATCTGGAGCAGGCCCGGCGGCTGGTCGCGGTGGCGGAGCGAATTGCGGCTTCGGTTTGAGGCCACGATCATTCTCATTGGGTCGTCATTCCCGCGCAGGCGGGAACCCATCTCCTGACGGCGCCTGTTGCAGTTCCATCAGATGGGTCCCCGCTTTCGCGGGGATGACGAAGAATGTTTAAGGCTGGCACGTCGAAAGAACCGAAGTGGAGACCGACTGCTACTCGCTCTTGGCCCCGGCTTTCCCGATCACCCCAGGCTCATTCGCGATCACCCTCAACACCGCCGCCCAGGCATCGACATTCTGCTGCAACGCCGCAGGATCGACCTTGTCGAGCGTATCGTCCGGCGTGTGATGCAGGTCGAAATAATGCATCCCGTCCTGCCCGAGATCGATCACGGCAAGGTTTTGCGCCTTGATGATCGCCTCGACGTCGGCGCCGCCCTCAGTCGCGCCGTCATGCGGCACGATACCCATCGGCCAGAGCGCCGCCTTCACCTTGTCCACCATCGGCTTGTTGTCGGCGGCGGTGTTGAACTTCGCCGCCCACACCTTGTCAGCGCCGAAGTCGCTCTCCATCGCGACGGCGTGGGGCTCCGACCCGTGCATGCGCGCATAGGCCGCACCGCCGCCGCCTCCGACGCCCATCTCCTCGTTACCCGACCACAGCACGCGGATGGTGCGCAAAGCCTGCCCGCCCTGCTGCGCCGCGAGTGCCGCCGCCGTCACGATGGCGCAACCTGAGGCGTCGTCGATCGCGCCGGTGCCGAGGTCCCAACTGTCGAGGTGACAGGCGATAACGATGATCGGCAACGAGGGATCGCGCCCCGGCAGGTCGGCGATGACGTTGCCCGAAGGCGCATCGGGGAACGGCTTGCCCTCCAGCGTGAGGTCGATGGCCATCGGCTTGCCGCCCGCGGCAGTCCTCGCGGCGGTGCGGGCGATCAGGTCGGCATCGGGGTTCGACACCGCGCCCGCCGGGATCGGCGCCACGTCCTTGGCGAAGATGGTGACGCCGGTATGCGGGTTGCGGTGGCTGTCGGTGCCCGCCGAGCGGATCACCACGCCCGCCGCGCCCTTGCGCGAGGCGATCGTCGGCCCCTGACGGCGCACATTGCCATAAGGGCCATAGCCCGAACCATCCTGCGCCGCGCGCATCGCGTGGTCGATGAAGGCCACCTTGCCCTTGAGCGAACCGTCAGGCGCCGCCTCCAGTGCGGCGAGCGTCGGGAAGTAGACCAGCGGAGCCTTCAGCCCGCCCTTGGGCGTCGGCACCGAGAAACCGAGCGCGGTGATCGCCAGCGGCTGCGCGTAAGGCGCGGTCAGCTTCGCGCTTTCGGGACCGCGCTTCCAGGCGAGGGTCTTGAACTCCTCCACCCGCACGTTCTGGAAGCCGAGCGCCTTGAGCTTCTCGGAGCCCCAGTCGCGTGCGCGCGCCTCGGCCTCGGAGCCGGCCATGCGCGGGCCGATCTCGGTGGTCAGGCCCTCGACGATGTCCCAGGCGACGCCTGAACCCTGCTGGGGAGTTGCGAAAGCCGGGACGGCAGCGGACAGCGCGGCGGCAAGAAGCCCCGCGCGAAGGACTGGGAGGGTGCTCATGTGCGCAAGTGCTAACCGAGCGATCCGTCGCTGCCAAGCGTCGTCCCGGCTGCCAATTTGCGGCGGCCCCATGATGATCTCCCCCCAGTCTCGTCATTGCGAGCGCAGCGAAGCAATCCAGCGCAGTATTATGCCGCCCTGGGTTGCTTCGCTGCGCTCGCAATGACGAAGATTTGGGGATCAAGGCGTGTGGATAAGCAGTGCCGCGTCTTGCCGCCGCCGGGACGAGCGAACACAACCGCGCCATGCTCGCCGCCCTCACCCGTCTTCAGGCCCTCGCCGTGATCGCCCTCTTCGTGGTGCTCGCACTGGCGACGCTGACGATCGGCGCCTCGCAGTCCGGTGAGGCGATCAGCGGCGACGGGCGCTATTCCGACGTGCAGCTTTATCACGACATCGGCAACGCAGTGGCCGGGCGCGAGGGCTACTACCATGCCGCCACCCGCCTCCAGCGCGCACACGGCTTTCCGACCAGCCCCTTCGTGACGGTGCGCCTGCCGACGCTGGCGTGGATCGAGGCGGCGCTGGGCTGGCGCACGGTGCATGTCCTCCTCTGCGTGCTGCTTGCCGTCACCGCCGCCGCATGGTTCGCGATGCTGCGGCCGCTGGTGAGTGGACGCGAGCGGATGCTGGCCATGCTGCTCGTTCTGGTCGGCGGCGCGATGGTCGCCAGCCCCGGACTTTCGGTGTCGCATGAATTATGGGCGGGCGTGCTCGTGGCGCTGGCCATGGCACTGCGGGTGAAGGGCCTGACCGCCCCCGCCTTCCCAACCGCCGCCTTCCTCGCCGCCGCATCGGCGCTGGCGATCCGCGAACTGGCGCTGCCCTTCGTGCTGCTCGCGGCATTCTGGGCCTGGCGGAGCGGCCGATACCGGGAACTGGCCGCGTGGGCCGCGCTGATTGCAGGCTATGCCTTAGTCTTGCTTCTGCACCGGCAGGCGGTCGTGCCGCTCTCGCTTCCCGGCGATGCCCTATCGCAAGGCTGGGACGGTCTGCGCGGCCCCGGAGCCGTATTGCAGGACATCGCCGATGTGACGCTGCTGCACCTGATCCCGGCTCCGTTCAGCTATCTCGCCGTGCTGCTCTGCCTGCTCGGGTTCCTGGGAGCGCCACCGCCGCTGGCCCGCTTCGCGCTGCCGTGGCTCGCGACGATCGCGCTGCTGCTGGCGGTCTTCGCAAGGCCGGTGAACTTCTACTGGGCGATCCTGAGCGTGCCGACCGTCATGGCCGGACTGGCCTTCCTGCCGCGGACGCTGCGTGACTTGATCAGAGCGGCATCGTCATCCCGGACGTGATCCGGGACCGCTGGCCCTGACCAGCCCACGTTGCTCCACGCGCCTTGCGCAATGGTTCGTGCCTGAAGACCGCCACCGGTCCCGGATCAAGTCCGGGACGACGCGGGTACTTTGCCTCACCCTTGGCAATGTGCCCTCACCCCTGTAGTAGCGGCCCCAACTGTTTTCCAGACTTCGAATTCCATCCAGAGGAACCGCATGGCCGCCCAATACGCCTATGTCATGAAGGGCATGACCAAGACCTTCCCCGGTGCCCAGAAGCCGGTGCTCAGCGACATCTCGCTGCAGTTCTACCAGGGCGCCAAGATCGGCATCGTCGGCCCGAACGGTGCCGGTAAGTCCACCCTGATCAAGATCATGGCCGGTATCGACACCGATTTCACCGGCGAAGCCTGGCCCGGTGAGAACATCACCGTCGGCTATCTCGAGCAGGAGCCGGAACTCGATCCGACCAAGACCGTCCTCGAAAACGTCAAGGACGGCGCGCGCGAGACCGCCGATCTGGTCGACCGCTTCAACGAGATTTCCAACATCATGGGCGATCCGCCGGAGGACGTCGATTTCGACGCGCTCATGGAGGAAATGGGCGACCTGCAGGGCAAGATCGACGCGGTCGACGGCTGGACGCTCGACAACCAGCTCGAAATCGCGATGGAGGCCCTCCGCTGCCCGCCGAGCGACTGGCCGGTGAACAGCCTGTCGGGCGGTGAAAAGCGCCGCGTCGCGCTGACCCGCCTGCTGATCCAGAAGCCCTCGATCCTGCTGCTCGACGAACCGACCAACCACCTCGACGCCGAATCCGTCGAATGGCTGGAAAACCACCTCAAGGAATACGCGGGCGCGGTCTTGATGATCACCCACGATCGCTACTTCCTCGACAACGTGGTGAACTGGATCCTCGAACTCGATCGCGGCAAGTACTTCCCGTATGAGGGCAACTACTCGACCTACCTCGAGAAGAAGTCCAAGCGCATGGAGCAGGAGGACCGCGAGGAATCCGGCCGCGCCAAGGCGCTCAAGGAAGAACTCGAGTGGATCCGGCAGACTCCGGCCGCGCGCCAGACCAAGTCCAAGGCGCGTATCCGCAAGTTCGAGCAGCTGCAGGAAGCGCAGTCGGGCCGCCGTCCCGGCAAGGCCCAGATCGTCATCCAGGTGCCCGAGCGCCTCGGCGGCAAGGTCATCGAGGTCAACAACATCTCGAAGGCCTATGGCGACAAGCTGCTGTTCGAGAACCTCTCGTTCATCCTGCCGCCGGGCGGCATCGTCGGCGTCATCGGCCCGAACGGCGCGGGCAAGTCGACGCTGTTCAAGCTCATCACCGGCAAGGAAACGCCTGACGAGGGCACCATCGAGATGGGCTCGACCGTCCACCTCGGCTTCGTCGACCAGAGCCGCGACCACCTCGACCCCAAGAAGAACGTCTGGGAGGAAATCTCCGACGGGCTCGACTACATGAAGGTCAACGGTCACGACACCTCGACCCGCGCCTATGTGGGTGCGTTCAACTTCAAGGGCGCCGACCAGCAGAAGAACGTCGGCAAGCTGTCGGGCGGTGAGCGCAACCGCGTCCACATGGCCAAGATGCTCAAGGAGGGTGGCAACGTCCTCCTGCTCGACGAACCGACCAACGACCTCGACGTGGAAACGCTGGGCGCGCTGGAAGAGGCGATCGAGAACTTCGCGGGCTGCGCCGTGGTCATCAGCCACGATCGCTTCTTCCTCGACCGTCTCGCAACTCACATCCTCGCATTCGAGGGCAACAGCCACGTCGAATGGTTCGAGGGCAACTTCGCCGCCTACGAAGAAGACAAGCGCCGCCGTCTGGGTGACGCCGCCGACCGTCCGACCGCGCTGGCCTACAAGAAGCTGACGCGCTGATTTGCGCTGTTTCGAAAGCCGCCATCCGGCGGCTTTCGGTACGGCACCGGCCCAGACAAAGCCGTTGCTCGGGAAACCGGGCGGCGGCTTTTTTGTCGCTGCAACATTACGAAACTTAACGGTGAGCAACGCCGCCATTCACCATTGCGACAGCGCTGATCCGCTACACCCGGTTCAACGATGAGCCGCGCTTCGCCGTCCGGCACTTCGGTTTGGAGACCGGAACAATGGCAACGAAAAACAGAAAAGCAGGTGTACTGATCGCCGTCGCCACCATGGCGATTGCGATCACGGGGATGTCCAGCCCCGGCTTCGCCCAGGATCAGGGCCGTGAGCGCGGCAACAATGCCCGTGCCGAGCGTCCACAGTCCCGGCCGCAACCTCAGCCCCAGCAGCAGCGCCTCAACGGCCGCAGCGAGATCGGCCCGCAGCTTCGCCAGATGCGCGAGCAGCAGCGCCAGCCCCAGGCTCAACCCCAGCCTCAGGCGCGCCCTGCCCAGCAGCAGGGACGTGGAGACGACCGCCCCAACTGGCAAGGTTCGCGTCCCTCGTCCGGCCAGCAGCAGGGCCGCCCGTCGTGGCAGGGCAACAACCAGCGCCCTGACAACGATCGCGGCGCCGGTCAGGCGGTCCGCCGGGACGACAACCGCGACCGCGACAACGCGTGGCGGAATGGTAATGGCCGACCCGGTGATGGCAGGCCCGGTGATGGAAGGCCCGGCAATGGGCAGGCAGGTAACGACCGCCGCCCGGACAACGATCGCAACCCGTCGTGGCGCGCGGACAACGACCGTCGCGGCGACAACGACCGCTGGCGTGACAACGACCGCCGGAACAACAACGATCGTTGGCGCAACAACAACAACAACAACAACAACAACAACGGCTGGCGCGACAACGGCCGCGGCGATCGCTACCAGTCCTGGAATCGCAACGACTGGCGCCGCGACAACCGCTACGACTGGCAGCGCTATCGCGACCGCAATCGCAACACCTATCGCATCGGCCGCTATTACGCGCCGTACAACGGCTACTCCTACCGCCGCCTGAGCATCGGCTTCTCGCTGGGCTCGATGTTCTACGGCAACCGCTACTGGATCAACGATCCCTGGGCTTACCGCCTGCCACCGGTCTACGGCCCCTACCGCTGGGTCCGTTACTACGACGACGTGATGCTGGTCGATATCTATAGCGGCGAAGTGGTAGACGTGATCTACGATTTCTTCTGGTAAGCTGCCAGACAAGAGATACGGAAAACTCCCGGAGGTAAAACTCCGGGAGTTTTCTTATCACCCCTGGAAATCCGGCAATCCGATACTTCACGAGGGCAATTGAACTATCTGCGGATACGGATAGTCTAGCTGCCATGACGGAGCCCGCACATCCCGACCGCAAGGCTCTCGCCCGCATGGGCGCGGTGGTACGCGAACGACTGGCCGGAGAACCCGCGGCGCGCCGTTTTCCGGAGGATCGCGCGGAAATCTACGCCATCGACGGTTTCCTGACCCCGCCTGCCTGTGCGCGCCTGATGACGCTGATCGATGCCGTCGCCTGCCCTTCCAGCCTTGTCGAAGAAGGCCTCTGGCCCGGCTACCGCACCAGCTACTCGGGCGACCTTGACGAAGCCGACGAATGCGTGCGCAATCTCGATGCGCGCCTTTCCGCCATGACTGGTATTGCGCCCACATGTGCAGAAGCCGCGCAAGGGCAACGCTACCTTTGCGGCCAGTACTTCAACGAACATTGCGACTGGTTCGACACCGCTGCCGGGTACTGGCGAACCGAGCGACGCTGCGGAGGGCAACGCAGCTGGACCGCCATGATCTATCTCAACAGCGTCGATGAAGGCGGCATGACCGACTTCACCCGGGTCGCGCTCAGCATCCCGCCTTGCGCCGGCACGCTGCTGCTATGGAACAATGCCCTGCCCGACGGCACGCCGAACCCCTGGACCATGCATGCGGCGCGCCCGGTGGTACGCGGGGTGAAGTATGTCGTCACCAAGTGGTTCCGCACGCGGACCTGGCAGTGACGCCTTGACATTTATTACCAAATAGGTTATATGACCTAGCATCCGGAGCAGTGCAGATCACATTGCTCCGGTGTATCGGGTCGGCGTCGTGGGCCGGGATGCGGTTTCAAGCCGTGATCACGCAAACCACGCGTCCGTTCGAAGACCCGGACTGTCCCTGAGCTACCGGAAAAGCCGTCCATACGTTCCTGCGACACACGGCAGGACTTGGGATGACCATCCCGGATAGCCATCGGCCGATAACGATGCGAACCCTAACGACGGCCACATGGGACTTTCCGATGGAATACAGGTCGAGCCGGGCTGCCCGCTGCTACCCGGCCGTTCGCCCGAGCTTGCGGAACACAAAACCCCGCGTCCCAGCTTGGACGCTCCCGACGCCGACCCGATGTTCACTCTCGGATGCGTTGATTTCCCCGGCGTAATGGCCCGCACTCGCCAGCGGGTGTTTTTGCATGTCCGGTGCACATCCTGGTACGCGCAAACCAAAACCCGTCATTCCCGCGAAGGCGGGAACCCATCTCCAGTGATCTCGTGTTGCACAAGCATCAGTTGGGTCCCCGCCTTCGCGGGGATGACGGCTCTTATGTGTTTCAGGTTTCCGCGCCTGCCCGGCGCTCAAGATTCTCGAACAGCTGATCCATTCGCTTGTGCAGCCGGATGATCTCCAGCTGCGTGCGCAGGTTCACCTCGTAGTCGTGACGCGCGGCGATGCGGTCCTTATCGGAGGCGCGGTTCTGGCTCATCATGATGACCGGCGCCTGGATCGCCGCCAGCATCGAGAGCATCAGGTTCAGGAAGATATAGGGGTAGGCATCGAAGGGGTGCAGCCCGAAGTCCTCAAGGATGCGGCTGTTCACCAGCATCCATCCCAGCAGCACCACGCCGAAGGCGATGATGAAGCCCCAAGAACCGCCGATCGCCGCGACGCGGTCGGCCAGCCGGTCGCCGAAGCCGGCATGCAGCGATGCCTCTTCCTGCGCGTCCGGTCCCATGACCTGGCCCGAGGCGATGCGCTGCAATACGCGCCGTTCCTCAGCGTCCACGTCGGTCAGCTTGCGCCCGAGCAGTTCCTCGCAGAGTTGCTCGGGCGTGAGGTCGGTCCGGTGCATCGCGTCTCCGTCAGGTCAGGCCGAAAGAGCCTCGGCGATCAGCAGCCGCGTTTCGGGAATGCCGTAAAGCGCGATGAAGCTCCCCATGCGCGGCCCCTGCGACGAACCGAGCAGCGTTTCGTAGAGCGCCTTGAACCAGTCGCGCAGGTTTTCGAAACCGTAAGCCTCGTTCTTGCCGATCTCGTAGACGATGTTCTGCAGGTCTTCGGCGGTAGCCTCGCCCAGCGCCGCAAGCTGCGTATCGAGGTCCTTCAGTGCGGCGGCCTCATTGGCCGTGGGCGCCCGACGCTGAAGCGTCGGCGCAATGAAGTCGCGGTTGGTGGCGAGCGCGGCGCGGACCATCTCTGCAAGGTCCGGATGCGCTTCGGGGCTGGCATCGGCCACGTAGTTGCCGAGGTAGGACCACACCTGCTCCGCCGTCGCATCCGCGCCGAGCACGCCGACGAGATTGAGCAGCAGCGAGAACGTCACCGGCACCGTGTCGCCCGCGCCGCCCTTGTCACCATTCGCCCGCAGCAGGTGCCAGGTCGGGTTGCCCAACTGCTTGTCGAGCGCCTGCTCGGCCAGGTTGCCGCGGAACTGCCAGTATTCGTCGACCGCCTTGGGGATCACGCCGGCGTGGAGCTGCTTGGCGCTCTTGGGCTCGCGGAACAGGTAGAAACCGAGCGACTCCTCGGTGCCGTAAGTCAGCCACTGGTCGATGGTCAGGCCGTTGCCCTTGGACTTGGAAATCTTCTCGCCGTTCTCGTCGAGGAACAGTTCGTAGATCAGCCCCTCGGGCTTGCGACCGCCGAGAACCTGCACGATCTTGCCCGACTGGGTGACCGAGTCGGTCAGATCCTTGCCGCACATCTCGTAGTCGACGCCCAGCGCAAACCAGCGCATCGCCCAATCGACCTTCCACTGCAGCTTGGCCTTGCCGCCGAACGCCGACTGCTCGACGACGGTGCCGTCCTCGTCGGTGAAGCGGATCAGGCCGGTCTTAGCGTCGATCACCTCGACCGGCACCTGCAGCACCACGCCCGTCGTGGGCGAGACCGGCAGCACGGGTGAATAAGTCCGGCGGCGCTCCTCGCGCAGCGTGGGGAGCATGACGTCGAGGATCGCCTGATTGCACTCCAGCACGCGCGCCAGAGCGGCGTCGAACGCGCCCGAATTGTAGCGGTCGCTGGCCGAGACGAATTCGTAGTCGAAGCCGAAGCGGTCGAGGAATTCGCGCAGCATCGCATTGTTGTGATGCGCGAAGCTCTCGTGCGTGCCGAACGGATCGGGAATGCGGCTGAGCGGCTTGCCGAGGTTGGCGGCGAGTACGTCGGCGTTGGGAATGTTGTCCGGAACCTTGCGCAGCCCGTCCATATCGTCGGAGAACGCGACAAGCCGCGTCGGCGCGCCGCCGGTCAGCGCCTCGTAAGCGCGGCGGACGAGCGTGGTGCGCAGGACTTCCTGGAAGGTGCCGATATGCGGCAGGCCCGAGGGACCATAGCCGGTCTCGAACAGCACCGGTGCGCCGTCCGGTTTGCCCTGCGGAAACCGCTTGAGCAGCTTCTGGGCCTCCTGGAAGGGCCAGGCCTTGGACACACGTGCGGCTTCGATCAGGGCATTTTCGGTCATGGCCCGCGCTCTAAGGCGAAATGCGCGATTTTCGCAAGGGTTCAGTCGGGGTCGCGCGCTACTTCAGCACCATATCCCCCGTCACCCTGAACTTGTTTCAGGGCCCATCATGCCGACAGCCCGGTGGCTTAGACGGCAAATCGAGAGGGCAGCCTAGCCAGCTACCTTCCGGCACCAACCGCCCGATGGATCCTGAAACAAGTTCAGGATGACGGCATGTGAGGAGGAACCTAAGGCCCCTCCTTCTCCGCTCAATCCCGCCACGCCCAATCATAGACCAGCGCGTCCTCGCGGAACGCGAACCGGTCGATGTGGCGCGCAACCACGTCGGTCAGGCCCTGCACCGCATCGCGATCCTCGCCGGTGATGGTGATGGCGATGCCCTCGGCATCGGCGTCCATCACGGTGACGGCGTTGGGGAACGTCACCGTTCCCTTGTCACCCTCGACTTCGGTTTCCAGCTTGTGACTCCAGTGCTTGCAGAGCTGGCGGACGTACTTGCCGCCATTTGGTGTCTTCACGGTCGCGGCGATGGTGCTCACTTCTCGATCCTTTCGATCTTGCGGGTGGCCTCGTCGATGACATCCGCGATCTGCAGGATGAAGTCACGATCGGCCCCTTCGGTCGAGAGCCGGTCGAACACCGCCGTCTTGAGCGCGTGGAACGCCCGGCGCACCGGTGCGGGATCGACCCGGTCGCGCTGCGCGGCCAGAGCCCCGAGGCGGCCCTTGAGTTCGGCGAACTTCTCCGCATCGGCCCCAGCCTTGGCGCGGCCTTCGGCGGTGGCCTCGAAAGCCTTGCGGGCGCTGTCGCCGGAGACGGGGGCGATCAGGCCAGTCTCTTCCATGTAGATCAGCGCGGGGTAGACCACACCCGGGCTCGGCGCATAGTCGCCGCCCGAAAGCGCCTCGATCTCGCGGATCAGCTCGTAGCCGTGGCGCGGTGCCTCGACGATCAGGGCGAGCAGCAGGGTCTGCAGTTCGGCCTGGTCGAACAGCCGCTTGCGACGACCGCCGCGACCTTCGCCGCGCGGACCGTCAGGGCCGCCGCGCCCGCCCATGCCGCCGCCGAAGCCGCCGGGAAAGCCCTTCCCGAACCCGCCGCCGAGCGGTCCACGCGCCAAGCCGTGCAGGCCGCGCCTGCCGCCGTGGCGGCCAAGCATGGCGCGCAAGTCTTCGGCGCCTTCGGCCATCGCTGCCATCATGTCCTCGCGCCCGAAGCGGCGCTCTCCACCGTGACGGCCGCGTCCGCGACCGTGGTTGCAATCTGAGTTTCTCATCATTCGTTCCATATGCTTCATGATGGTCTTAAGATATATCTTGAGTGAAATTCAACAAGAGGGAAATTTGTATCTATCCGTAATTTTTTCCGTGGAGCGCGAGAGCCCGGCGTTTCCAATTCCGCCCCCCGTGCTTAATGAGAGGCCATGGCCGCCCTGCCCCTTCCTGCCCTCCACGCCAGTCATGGCGGCTGCTGGCTGCGCGAGAAGGATCTGACGGGCCTCGGCACCCGCCCTCTTTCCAAGGGCGAGGCGGTGATGGCCGCCGCCGACACCCCGCTGCTGATCCTCAACGCGCCCCTGCTGGCGACACGGCTGGGCTATCCGGACCTGTCGGGGCTGGACCTTCTGGAACTCTACGCCTTCGTCCATCCGGCGCGCTTCGTGGTGCCGACGCCCAAGGGCCTTGCCCATGCCCTCGGCCTCGCCGAGCCGGAGGGCGATTCCGATGTGCCGCGCCTGCTGCAGGAAGCGGCCGGCGCCCTGCTCGACATGTGCGAGAACGGCGCCTGGTCCGAACGCGAGGGCGCGTGGACCTCGCTGCAGTCGCTGGTGCGCATGCGCTGGCCCTGGGCCACGCTGCTGACGGGGCGCATCCGCAAGCCCGAGCGTGCCGAACGCTGGCTGTTCACCCGCCTGCCCGAATGGGAGGAAACCCCCGAAGTCCCCCAGCCCCGGCAGGTCGTGCTGGAGGACGAGGAAGTCCTGCAGCGCCTCGCCAGCCTCACCGGCAGCACCGCCGAGCAGCGCCCCGGCCAGCGCGCCTATGCGGTGGAGACCGCCCACGCCTTCGCACCGCGCAAGCGGTCGGGCCGCCCGCATGTGCTGCTGGCACAGGCGGGCACCGGCATCGGCAAGACGCTGGGCTACCTCGCGCCCACATCGCTATGGACCGAGAAGGCCGGCGGCACCGTCTGGGTCTCCACCTATACCAAGGCGCTGCAACGTCAGCTCCGCGCCGAAAGCCGCCGCGCTTGGCCCGAGCGCCGCGCTGACGGCACCCGCCCCGTGGTGGTGCGCAAGGGCCGCGAGAACTACTTGTGCCTGCTGAACCTCGAAGATGCGCTGCAGGGCGGCTTCAACGGGCGCGCGGCGATCCTCGCGCAACTGGTGGCGCGCTGGGCGGCCTACTCGCAGGACGGCGACATGATCGGCGGCGACCTGCCCGGCTGGCTCGGCACCCTGTTCCGCCAGCGCGGCATCGCGGCGCTGACCGACCGGCGCGGCGAATGCGTCTATGCCGGGTGCCCGCATTATCGGAAGTGCTTCATCGAGCGCGCCACCCGCGCCAGCGTCGGCGCAGATCTGGTGATCGGCAACCATGCGCTGGTGATGGTCAACGCCGCGCGCGGACGCGATCCGGCTTCGCGCCCGACCCGGGTGGTATTCGACGAAGGCCACCACGTCTTCGACGCCGCCGATTCCACGTTCGCCGCCGCACTCACCGGCGCCGAGGCGATCGAGTTGCGCCGCTGGGTGATCGGCCCGGAGAAAGCCTCCAAGGGCCGCCGCCGTGGCCTCTCAGCCCGCCTTGCCGACGTCGCCAGCTACGACGAGGCTGGCGCCAAGGCCATCACCGCCGCGCGCGAGGCCGCAGAGGCGCTCCCCGGCGATGGCTGGATGGGGCGCATCGCCGAGAACGCCGCGAGCGGCCCGCTGGAGGAACTGCTCGCGGCGGTGCGCGCCACCGTCTACGCCCGCGACGAAAGCGGCGGGCAGGAAGCGGGCTATGGCCTCGAAACCGAAGCGGCCAGCCTCGAAGGCTCGTTCGTCGAGATCGCGCAAGGCGCCCGCGCGGCGCTGGCGGAACTGCGCCAACCGCTGATCCGCCTCGGCATGCGCCTCGAAGCGCTGCTGGAGGAACCGCCCGACTGGCTCGACGGCCCCGGGCGCGCCCGCATCGAAGGTGCGCGCCATTCGCTGACATGGCGCGTCGATACGCTGGGAGCGTGGGAATCGCTGCTCGACCGCATGGGCGGCCCGGCTGACCCCGAATACGTCGACTGGCTCGCCGTCGACCGCTCCGAGGCGCGCGAGTTCGACATCGGCATCCATCGCCGCTGGCTCGACCCGATGAAGCCCTTTGCGCAGGTCGTGCTCGAACCGGCGCACGGCGTCGTCATGACTTCGGCCACGCTGCGCGACGGCGAGGACTGGGCCAAGGCCATCGCCCGCTCCGGCGCGACGAACATCGAGGTGATGCCGCGCCTGTCGATCCACCAGAGCCCGTTCGACTACGCGACGCAGGCCGAAGTGCTGATCGTCACCGACGTCCCCAAGGGCGACATTCCCGCCCTCTCCGCCGCCTTCGGCCGCCTGATCGAAACCTCGCGCGGCGGCGTGCTCGGCCTGTTTACCGCGATCCGGCGGCTGCGCGCGGTCTATGGCCGCATCGCCGACCGGCTCGCACGGGGGGGCTTGCCGCTCTACGCGCAGCACGTCGATCCGATCGACACCGGCACGCTGGTCGACATCTTCCGCGACGATCCGGCCGCCTCGCTGCTGGGCACCGATGCCTTGCGCGACGGGGTGGACGTGCAGGGCGATTCCCTGCGCCTCGTCGTGATGGAGCAGGTGCCCTGGCCGCGGCCCACGATCCTGCACCGCGCCCGGCGCCTGGCGGGCGGGGGCAGCGCCTACGACGACACGCTGATCCGCGCCAAGCTGGCGCAGGCTTTCGGCCGCCTCATCCGCAGCCGCGAGGACCGGGGGCACTTCGTCGTGCTCTCGCCCGCGTTCCCCTCGCGCCTGCTCTCCGCCTTCCCGGCGGGGACGCCGATCCGGCGGGTTACGCTGGAGGAGGCTTTACAGCGCGTGGCCGGTCATGCTCAAGGAGCCGCAGCGGAC
The DNA here is from genome assembly GCF_030209485.1 of Novosphingobium sp. fls2-241-R2A-195. Taxonomy (NCBI): domain Bacteria; kingdom Pseudomonadati; phylum Pseudomonadota; class Alphaproteobacteria; order Sphingomonadales; family Sphingomonadaceae; genus Novosphingobium; species Novosphingobium sp. fls2-241-R2A-195. Next base: position 4,351 of record NZ_JARVRY010000016.1, on the reverse strand, counting down.
CGGGCGGAAGACTCGCAGTCGCTATCCTGATCCGCCCGTACTAGAGAGTGCCCATGAAAATCCTCGGCATCTTCCGCCACGCCAAATCGGACTGGACCGACGCCCGGCTGCGCGACTTCGACCGTCCGCTCAACAAGCGCGGGCGGGTCGGCGCAGGTGTCATGGGCAAGCACATCCTCGAACATGGTGTGGGCTGGCGCTACATCCTTGCCTCGCCCGCCGTGCGCGTCACGCAGACGATCGAGCTTGCCGGAGAAGCGGCCGGAGAGACGCCGCCCGTCACCTGGGACCGGCGCATCTACCTTGCCAGTTCGGCGGCGCTGATCGACGTGCTGAAGGATCAAGAGAGCGACCCGCGCTCGATCCTGCTGGTCGGGCATAATCCGGGACTTGAGGATCTGATCTTCGACCTCGTGCCGGATGACGGATCCAGCCCCTTGCGCGATGTGGTGGAGGACAAGTTCCCGACCGCAGCCTATGCGGTGGTGGAACTCGACATCGAGCACTGGTCGCAGCTTCGCGAAGGCTGCGGGAAGCTGACGCATCTGGTGCGCCCGCGCGACCTCGATCCCTCGCTGGGTCCGAGCCTGACGGAATAACCCTCCGTCATCGCATAACGCTCCGTCATTGCGAGCGAAGCGAAGCAACCCAGGGCAGCATTAGGCCGCCCTGGGTTGCTTCGCTTCGCTCGCAATGACGAATGGAGGAGCGAAAACGCTCCCTCGAAATCACCCCTGCACCGTCTCCGTAATCCCCGCCAAGTGCAGCTTGTGCGCCAGATACCGCTCGGCATCGAGCGCGGCCATGCAGCCCACGCCCGCAGCGGTGATCGCCTGACGATAGACATGGTCCGACACGTCGCCCGCCGCGAAGACGCCGGGGATGGCGGTCTTGGGGGTGCCCGGCTCGACGATCAGGTAGCCGGTGTCGTCCATCGCCAGCTTGCCCTTGAACAACTCGGTCGCGGGCGCGTGGCCGATCGCAACGAAGGCGCCGTCGGCCAGCAGTTCGCTCTGCTCGCCGGTCTCGGTGTCGATCAGCGCGAGGGCGCGCAGGGCGCCGTTCTCGCCCGCGAGGAAGCGGTCGACCTTCTTGTTCCAGACCGTCGTGATCTTGGGATGCGCGAAGAGGCGGTCCTGCAGGATCTTCTCCGAACGCAGCGAATCGCGGCGGTGCACCAGCACCACCTCGGTCGCATGATTGGTGAGGTAGAGCGCTTCCTCGACCGCAGTGTTGCCGCCGCCGATCACCACCACCTTCTTGCCGCGGTAGAAGAACCCGTCGCAGGTCGCACAGGCCGAGACGCCCTTGCCCGAAAGTTCCTGCTCGCCGGGGACGCCCAGCCACTTGGCCTGCGCGCCGGTGGCGATGACGAGGGTGTCGCCCTCGTAGATGTCGCCGCCGTCGCCGGTGGCGACGAAAGTGTCGCCGGTCAGATCGACGTTGGTGATAGTGTCCCACATCATGCGGGTGCCGACGTGGACCGCCTGCGCTTCCATCTCCTGCATCAGCCAGGGGCCCTGGATGACCTCGCGGAAGCCGGGGTAGTTCTCGACGTCGGTGGTGATGGTCAGCTGGCCGCCGGGCTGCAGGCCCTGCACGACGATCGGCTCCATGCCCGCGCGCGCGCCGTAGATGGCGGCGGAAAGTCCGGCCGGGCCGGAACCGATGATGAGCATGCGGGTCTTGTGCGTGGTCGCCATTTCGTAACTCTCGCGTGAAATCCTTGGCGGCGGAGATAGGGGCTCGCGCCCGGATCGCCAAGCTGTACGGCGCGCAAGCTTTACTTTCATCCCCGCAATTTCGGCAGCGGATTGACCTCGGCGCGCGCCGTCCCCATCCATCGGGGATGAAGAACCAGCTTGCCCCCACCTCGAACCGTTTCGTCTCGCAGCGCCTGCGTCTGCACTATGTCGACTGGGGCAATTCCGAAGCCCCGCCGCTGATCCTGCAGCATGGCGGGCGCGACCACTGCCGCAGCTGGGACTGGGTGGCCGAGGAACTGCGCCGCGACTGGCACGTCATCTGCCCGGATTTGCGCGGTCACGGCGACAGCGAGTGGAGCCCGGAGGGGCACTACGGCATGGACGCCTTCGTCTACGACTTCGCGCAGCTGGTCCACACGCTGGGGCACGAGCAGGTGACGATCGTGGCGCACTCGCTGGGCGGCAACATCGCGACACGCTTCACCGGGCTCTATCCGGAGAAGGTGACGAAGTTCGTCAACATCGAGGGTCTCGGCCCGCCCCCGGGCCTGCGCCGCCAGCAGGAGGAGGAAGGCGCCGGCGACCGGCTGCGCAAGTGGATCGAGGACAAGCGCAAGGCCTCGGGCCGCACGGTGCGCAAGTACGCCTCCCTGCGCGACGCCTACCAGCGCATGAAGGAGGAGAACGGCTTCCTGACGGACGAACAGGCCCGCCACCTCACCATCCACGGCGCCACCCGCAACGAGGACGGGACGTGGAGCTGGAAGTTCGACAATTACCTGAACGTCTGGACCGCCTCGGACCTGCCGACCGATCATGTCACCGCGCTGTGGCAGGCGATCACCTGCCCCACGCTGATGCTGTGGGGCAAGGACAGCTTCGCCAGCAGTCCGGCGGGCGACGGGCGCATGGACTATTTCCCCAGCGCGCAGCTGATCGAGTACGAGAACGCCGGACACTGGCTGCACCACGACCAGTTCGACCGGTTCATGGGCGACGTGAAGGCATTCCTCGACTGAACCGGAGCCGTCGGCTTCAATTTTCCCCCAGCACCTCCCGCAGGCGGTCGCGTTTGGTTGGCGTAAGGGTAAGTGCCTCTTCAAGATAGGCTTCGAGGCTGCCGCAACGGTCTTCTATCGCCGTCCAGGCCGCGTGCAGATACTCCGCATCCGCACCCATCAGGACGCGTAGGACGGTATCGTCGAGTTGACCGGTGATGGCCCTGATCGTCTCCGCTCCGGAAGCGATCCGTGCCTCGACATCGCCAGCGCTGTTGGTCAGCAAGTAGTCCGCCATGATATCGTCGCGATGCACGCCAAGTGCAGCATGGAGCATGGCGACCGCGATCCCGGTACGATCCTTGCCTGCCATGCAGTTGACGAGACTCGGGCCCCTTGCGCGAGCCAGTTCGTCGAACCATTGGCGGATCATGACCTGCAATTCCGGTCGGAAGCAGATACCCTCATAATTGCGCTTCAGGCTGTCATGCGTCGATTGTACGGTCCGCTGACGGGTCGTCCGGGCGGCCGCCAGATGCGGGGCATGCCGCAATACAGGGTCGACCGCGACTACGATTCTGGCGGCAAAGCCGGCCGGTCGGCGGCATGGGTGTACCGTGCGCTCCTTCGAGGTCCGCAGATCGAACACACTCGCCAGTTCCAGAGCCGAGATGCGTTCCAGATCCGCATCACTGGCGCCATAATGCTGGCCAGAGCGCCAGATCGTCCTGCACCTGATCCGTCCACCCGACTGCAGGGGGTAGCCGCCCGCATCGCGGAAATTATGAACGCCCTCAAAGCGCATGACACGGTCGCTAACGTTCACGCTATCTCACGTACTGCCGATACCATATTCCAGACGTATCTTGCAGAAGAGATTCGGAACAGGGGACCTGTACGCAAGGGTAGCGGATGATCGCCGAAGTGATGCGACAGAAAGGCACACCATGCCTCGGTACGCTACGAAATCAGGCGAGCAGGAAGTATCCGAGTGCCGCCCAGCAGGCCATGCAAAGCAGGATCGCGATCGTCAAACCGCGCCCGTCATGCTCTTCACCGCGGTCCATGCGCTCTGCGGCATAGACCATCCCCGCAGACAGTCGTGCAGGAAAATCCCGACCACCATCATGGATACGCTCGAAACGGATGATATTCTCGTCAGCGACCTTCATAACGCATCCTCAATTGCCGAGGCGGTTCTCAGACGGCTTCCGCGCGTCCTGCTCGCCCAGATCAATCCCGAAAGGGTGCGCCTTTTGACGTCACTCCCATTTGCTTCCTGAGACAATTCTTACCAGAATCCGCCGCTTTGTTCCAGAATATCCCGAATGCATCACATCATTTTAATCCCCAATGCGGCAGCGATATTATACTCATTCAGAAGGTAATTTTCGTGCCGATTGGTGAAATATCGGCACCATCAAGGCAGTGGGCATTATTGCGGTGCAAAACGCGCCCAAGCCTAGGAAATGGGGCCTAACTGCAATCGTTGCGCAAGGTAGGTTCGCAGTTTTCGCCGCAAGGCAACACCAATCGACAGCTAGTGCAGCGACGCATTCAGAGATGCGTAAAACGTTCGAACAGATGAAGGACCGGGTCGTGTCCCGCGGGGTGGTGTAGGAAGGTTTCCCTGAGAGGGTGGCCACC
>NZ_JARVRY010000001.1:0-155249 GCF_030209485.1 Novosphingobium sp. fls2-241-R2A-195 | reverse complement strand
CCTGCTTACTCCGAGGGCGAGCCAACTTCACCGCACGAACATACGGCCTAGTGTACCCTCGATGGGAGGCCGGGTGGGGGAGTGGGCCGGTGCCGCGAAAATGCGCCTCAGCGCATTTTCACAGGACTAGCTATCAGCCTTCGCTGACGGTCGCCTTGACGATCTTGCCCGGCTCGCGCGGCGGCTCACCCTTGGGGAGCGCGTCGACGTGCTCCATGCCTTCGACGACCTGGCCCCAGACGGTGTACTGCTTGTCGAGGAAGGTCGCGTTGTCGAACACGATGAAGAACTGGCTGTTGGCCGAGTGCGGCGCGCTGGTGCGGGCCATCGAGCACACGCCGCGCACGTGCGGCTCGGCGTTGAATTCGGCCTTCAGGTCGGGCTTGGACGAACCGCCCATGCCGGTGCCGTTGGGGCAGCCGCCCTGCGCCATGAAGCCCGGGATCACGCGGTGGAACTTCACGCCGTCGTAGAAGCCTTCGCCGGCCAGTTCCTTGATCCGCTCGACGTGGCCGGGGGCCAGGTCGGGGCGCAGCTTGATCTTGACGTCGCCGCCTTCGCCGTTGCCGGTATCGAGCGAGAGTGTGAGGAATTCGTCAGCCATTGCCTGTCTCCATGAGGCCGGGCGCGATCGCGCCGGTAAACTTTGGCGCCCGATATAGGCGATGGCGCGGCAATGTCACGAGGGGGCGTGAACCGGCACCATGCCGAAGGGGCTTCGACAGGCTCAGCCTGAGCGGGTTTGGGAGGTTTACACCACCTCCGCTCACCCTGAGCTTGTCGAAGGGTCACGGCTGAACTTGTCGAAGCCCGCGCAGTCCCGAGTGACCATGGCAAAGCCCTGTTGCAATTGCGAGATAGCTGCGTAGACCGGCCCGCATGAGCGACGCGGACCTCAAGCACGACCCGATGGACCACACGGAAGACACCGTGCGTCAGGACGCGCCCGAATCCGAATCGCTGGACGAGGACAACCGCCTCAAGCCCGAATTCGTGCGCAGCGTCAAAGACGCGCTCGACGATGAAGACACCGATCGCGTCTACGACCTCGTCGAAGGGCTCCACCCCGCCGACATCGCCGACTTGTTCGAGCTGTTCGACGAACGCGAGCGCCTGACGCTGGCCGGCGCGATCCGCGACCTGATGGGCTCGGAAGTCATTGCCGAGTTGAACGACTGGGTCCGCGAGGCGCTGATGGAAGCGCTTCCGGCCGACGTCGTCGCCGAGATCGCCGAACAGCTCGACACCGACGACGCCGTCGCGATGCTGGAGGATCTCGACGAGGCCGACCAGCAGGCCGTCCTCGCCGAGATGGAGCCGGAAGACCGCGCCGCCATCGAGTCGGCGCTGTCCTACCCCGAGGAATCCGCCGGTCGTCTGATGAGCCGCGAGTTGGTCGCGGTGCACGAATCGATGACGGTGGGCGACCTCATCGATTTCCTGCGTGAGCATCGCGAGTTGCCGACCGAGTTCTGGGAAGTGTTCATCGTCGATCCGATGCACCGCCCGATCGGAACCTGCTCGCTCTCGTGGATCCTGCGCACGCCGCGCAACATCCCGCTCTACGACGTCATGGCGCGCGACCAGACGCTGATCCCGGCCGACATGGATCAGGAAGAAGTCGCGCTGCGCTTCCAGAAGTACGCGCTGATCTCGGCGGCGGTGGTGGACCCTGCGGGCCGCCTGATCGGCCAGATCACCGTCGACGACATCGTCCACATCATTCAGGAAGAAGCGGGCGAGGACGCCCTGCTGCTGTCCGGTGCAGGCGACGGCGACATCAACGAGCCGATTCTGCTGACCGTGCGCGCCCGTCTGACCTGGCTGGTGGTGAATCTGGCCACGGCGATGCTGGCGGCCTCGGTCGTCGGGCTGTTCCAGGGGGCGATCGCGAAGTTCGCGCTGCTGGCAGTGCTGATGCCGATCGTATCAGGCATGGGCGGCAATGCGGGCACGCAGACGCTCGCCGTGGCGGTGCGCGCCATCGCGACGAACCAACTGACCGATTCCAACACCGTCAGGATGATCCTGCGCGAATTCCGCATCGCGCTGGCCAACGGCTTCGCGCTGGGCCTGCTGATCGGCGTGGGGACGTGGCTGATCTTCTCCAACCCGCTGCTGGGCGCCGTGATTGCCTCGGCCATGGTCATCAACAACCTGGTCGCCGGTTTGATGGGTATCCTCGTGCCGGTGGCGCTGGACAAGTTCAACGTCGATCCGGCGGTGTCCTCGGCGGTGTTCGTGACGACCGCGACCGACACGATGGGCTTCTTCTCGTTCCTCGGCCTCGCGGTGGTGGTGGGGCTGGCCTGACCCATCGTCATTGCGAGCGCAGCGAAGCAATCCAGTACGGCGCTGAACTGCCCTGGATTGCTTCGCTGCGCTCGCAATGACGATGGAGAAGAACAGCCTGGGTCTTTCTTGACCTCCGGGAAAGCCCTATCTCCCACCCATGCCGCTCAACATGACCAAGATCGCCTTCTCCGCCGAAAGCCCCGCCTCCCTGCGCGCATGGCTGGAAAGCCACCCGGATGAGGCACTGATGACCACCCGCTATCTCCCCAAGCGGCACGAGGAGATGATCGGCGGCTCGCTCTACTGGATCTTCGAGCATGCGCTGATCGGCCGATCGCCGATCGTACGGTTCTCGCAGCGCGAGGACGGCCGCTGGCACATCCACCTCGAACCGCGCCTGATCCCGGTCGTCACCCAGCCCAAGCGCGCGCATCAGGGCTGGCGCTATCTGACCGAGGAAGCCGCCCCGCGCGACCTTGCCGAAGGCGAGACGGCGAGCGACGCCATGCCGCCCAAGCTGGCACGCGAACTGGCGAAGCTGGGGCTGGTCTAGGTTCTGAACCGAGCGATCGCGGCCATCGCCTCGTCGAAACTGCGGTCCATCGCCGTCATCACCAAAGCCACGTCACTGCCCGTCAGCGCCCGGTTTCCGCGCGCTAGAACACCCATGATCCCCCGGCCACGATAGCGCGAGGGATCGCGCAGGTGCAGCATGATCATCTTCTGCCGTTTGTGCCGCCAGACCGTGACATCAACGATTTCGCGCCACGGGATCGTCCGGTCGGACCAGCGGGTCCAGCGGATGCCCTGCGCGTCGATGCGCATTTCCTCGTCACCTGCGATCAGCCGCCGGATGCCGCTGAGCCCGGCCAGCCCGAAGAACACGATCCCGAGCCAGCCGATGATGCGCGTCACCTCAGGCGAATGGCGCCCGAAAGAAGGCGGCGGACCGAATGCGCCCACCATCCAAAGCGCAATGGCTACGAAAGCAAACGCTCCAAGCACAAGCAGAACCACACGGCCCGGCGCGGGGTGTGCAACGAAAGCCCCGGTCATCCGCGCTCCACCCACCACTTGAGCAGCACATGCGCCACCGCGTGCTTCGGTGGCGCCCCGAAAGCGCGGCCCATCTCGCCCACGGCTACCGCTTCGAGCGCATCGACGCATTCCTCGCGGGTGAACCAGCGCACGTCTTCCAGTTCGGTCTCGTCGATGACGATGGCCGGGTCGTCGGCGAAGGCGTGGCAACCGATCATCAGCGACGAGGGGAACGGCCAAGGCTGGCTCGCGACATATTCGACGTCACGCACGCGCACGCCCGCTTCCTCGAAGACTTCGCGCGCGACGGCTTCCTCGATCGTCTCGCCCGGCTCCACGAAGCCCGCCAGCGCCGAGTAGCGGTGTGCTGGAAAACGCGGCTGGCGGCCGAGCAGCAGCTTGCCGTCATGCTCGACGGTCATGATCGTGACCGGATCGACGCGCGGGAAATGCTCGGCGCCGCAGCCGGTGCAGGAGCGCTGCCAGCCGCCCTTGGCCAGCACCGTGGCCGCGCCGCAGACTGCGCAGAAGCGGTGCCGCGAATGCCAGCCGACCAGCGCCCGCGCCCCGCCATAAGCCGCGAGTTCGCCCGCCTCCAGCGCGTTCATCGCGTTCCAGCTCGGCGCCCCGGCGGCGGGAATGCCCGGCAGCACTTGCGCGAAACACCCGCGCTCCCCTTCGAGGCCGAGGAACACCAGTTCCGCATCGCCTTCCGCATCGGCGAGGCTGCCCCAGACGAGGCCGCCCTCCGCCGTCATCACCGGGTCGAGGCCGTCCAGCTTCAGCAGCCGCGCGCTCGTCCCCATCAGTGCAGCGATGGCCTCTGGGTCGCCACGCACGTGGTCGGCGCGGTCGATCGGCGATCCGCCGAATGCGATAGGGGCAGCGGGAGTAGTCAGCAGCACGTCAGTGTTTCTCCAGGATCGCCAGCACGTCGGCCTTCAGGGCCTTCTGGAATTCGGGCAAGAGGTCGAAGGCGTTGGGCGGCATGAACTGCACGAAAATCTGTGAGCGCAGGCCCTGGGCCATGTCCACCATGCCCACCGTCCCCGCCGCGCCCGACCAGCCGTAGAGCCCGCTCTCCGCCCCCTGCCCGACGCGCCCTCCAGCGCCGAAGCCGCTGGGACCGCCGAACATCTCGGGCACGAGGACGCTGGGCGGGAGCAGGTTGGAGGTGCCCATCCGCACCGCGCTCTCGGACAGCACGCGCACACCGTCGATCATGCCCATCTGCGCCAGCATCCGCAGGAACCGGTCGTAGTCGCGCGGAGTGCTGACGAGACCCGCTCCGCCGAAGGGGAAGGCCGGCTTGTCGAGGTAGATCGAGGTCTCCCCCTCGTCGATCGGCGCCAGCACGCCGCCGACGGCCGCGTAATTGGTGGTGAGGCGATGGGCGTCGGCGGCCGAGACCCGAAAACCCGTGCTTGTCATTCCGGCAGGGCCGAAGATCGTGTCCTGAAGGTAGGCGTCGAACGGCCTGCCCGAGACCACCTCGATCACCCGGCCCATCAGGTCGAGGCCCATCGAATAGCTCCAGCGCGTGCCGGGATCGGCGACCAGCGGCACTTGCGCCAGCCCTCGCGCGAACAGGTCCAGTCCTTTGACCGGCTCTCCCCGGAACAGGCCGGGCAACTGCATCCGGCTGATCTGCCCGGCGACGAGGCCCTTGTCCTCCATCAGCGCCTTGATCGGCCCCTGCTGGATGATCGTGTAGCCGATCCCGGAGCTATGCGTGACCAGATGCCGCATCGTGATCGGCCGGGGCGCGGCGTGCAGCGCGGTGATCGAGCCGTCGTATTCGTCCTGCACCATCATGTGCGCATATTCAGGCAGCACGTCCGCCACGGGCTGATCGAGGCCGATCCTGCCCTGCGCCACCAGTTCCATCGCCGCCATCCCGGTGAGCGGCTTGGTCATCGAATAGATGCGGAACAGGCTGTCGGCGGTCACCGGATCGGCGTCGTTGAAGCCTTCCGAGCCACGCGCGACATATTCCGGCTCGCGCCCCTGCAGGCCCAGCGAGGCGACCATGCCGGGGAACTTGCCCGGCCCCACCCAGCGCTCGACGACCGCGCGGACCTGCGGGATAAGCTCGGGCTGCTGCGCCGCGCGCGCCAGCCGCGGCAGCATCGCCCCGAGCCCCGCAGCCGCCCCCATGCCCAGCAGCATGCGACGGTCCAGCGCGGCTTCGAGGCGATCGATCATGCGTCTTCCTTCTCGGCCAGCGCCAGCCGCGCGGCCTTGGCGAAGAGCGTGGGCAGCCCCGCCTCGTCGAGCCGATCAAGCGGCCACCATTCGCCGTCTTCCAGCCCCTCGAACCCGTCACCAAGGTAAACCGCCAGGTTCAGTTCCAGCGCAAAGTGCGTGAAGACGTGGCCGACCTTGCCCGCGCTCTCCCATGGCCCGGTAAGCGGTCCCTCGCCCGAGCCGTCGATACGCGCCGCCCAGCCATCGTCGGGCAGCGCCCGCATGCCGCCGAGCATGCCGCTGCCGGGACGGCGGACCAGCCAGACTTCCGCTTCGTCCCGCTCGATCCAGAAGGCGCGGCCCTGACGCACGGCCTTGGCCTTCTTTGCCGCCTTTACCGGCAGCCTTGCGGGATCGCCCATGCGCCGTGCCTCGCAAGGCCCCGAAATCGGGCAGAGCAGGCAGCGCGGACTGCGCGAGGTACAGACGGTGGCGCCAAGATCCATCATCGCCTGCGCAAAGTCGCCCGCGCGGCGCTGCGGCGTGATGGTGTCGGCCTTTGCGCGGATAGCGGGCCGTGAACCCGGCAGCGGCTCTTCGATCGCGAAGAGCCGCGAGACGACCCGCTCGACATTGGCATCGACGACCACCGCGCGCCGCCCGAAGGCGATCGCGGCGACGGCAGCGGCGGTATAAGCTCCCAGTCCCGGCAGAGCGCGCAAGCCTTCCTCGGTATCCGGAAACCGCCCGAGCCGCGCCACTTCACGCGCGCAGGCCAGCAGGTTTCGGGCGCGGGCATAGTAGCCGAGGCCCGCCCATGCCGCCATGACCTCCTCGTCCGCAGCCGCCGCGAGCGCCTGCACGGTCGGCCAGCGCGTAGTGAAGGCGGCAAAGTAGTCCTTCACCGCCGCAACCGTCGTCTGCTGGAGCATCACTTCCGACAGCCAGACCCGGTACGGATCGGGCGCGGGCGTGCTCGGTGCGGCGCGCCACGGCAAGGTGCGCGCGTGCACATCGTACCAGTCGAGCAGCATCGCCGCGATTGCAGTATCCGAACTGGCGTCCATGCCGCCGCTATGGCATTGGATCGCGGGCAATGGAACGGAATAGCGGCAAATCCCCCGGTGAATCGAAGCCACGTCCCGCCAAGGGCAAGACGGGCCTCAAGCAGTTCGAGCGTATGCGCGGCGGACAGGCGCGGCAGATCTCGGACCTGATGCCCGAAGTCGGCCGCACCGCCTTCCGGCGCTTCGGCTTCGTGCAGTCGAGCGTGGTGTCCCGCTGGCCCGAGATCGTCGGCGCCCGCCACGCACGCGTCTGCTCGCCGGAATCGATCCGTTTCCCGCCCGGAGAGAAGAGCGACGGCATCCTCCAGCTGGTCGTCGTGCCCGCTCATTCGCCGATGATCCAGCACGTGATCCCCGAGATCATGGACCGGGTGAACCGCTTTTTCGGCTACCAGGCGGTCGCCAAGGTGAAAATCCGGCAAGGCGAGGTTAAGCCGCCTGTTGCCACGCAGCCGCGCCCGTCCGCGCCGCCTTCGCTGAAACCGGTGCCGTTCGAGCTTGGGGAATCGCTGCGCGACATCGGCGACCCGGAGCTTCGCGCGGTGCTCGAATCGCTGGCGCGCAGCATGGGCGCCGCCGAACACAAGCCTGACAGTCAGGAAGACAAGTGATGACCAAGACCGTCTTTCGCGCCGTGGCGCTTGCCGCCTGCGCCGTTCTCAGCATGGCCGCCGCTCCCAAGGGCGCCGCGCCCAGGAAGGGGCTGCCCCCCGCCTCCACGAACTGGACCGCTGCCACCGCCGTCACCGCCGACGGCAGCCACCGGCTCGGCAATCCGGACGCGCCGCTCAAGCTGGTCGAATACGTCAGCTACACCTGCCCGCACTGCGCCCACTTCCACAAGGAAGCTGACCCGGTGCTGCGCCTGACCATGGTGCCCAAGGGCCAGATCTCGGTCACGGTGACCAACTTCCTGCGCAACCCGATCGACCTCACCGTGGCCATGCTGACCAACTGCGGCGATCCCAAGCGCTTCTTCGTGCGCCACAACGCCTTCTTCGCCTCGCAGGACAAATGGCTCGCGAAGGCCGAGGCGACCAACCGCGAACAGCAGCAGCGCTGGTATCAGGGCGATTTCCCCGCCCGCATGCGCGCCATGGCGAGCGATCTCGGCTTCTACGACCAGACCGCTTCGTGGGGCCTCAGCCGCACGCAGACCGACCAGTGCTTCGCCAACACCGCGATGCTCGACAAGCTCAAGGGCCAGCAGGGCGAAGTGCAGGCGCTCGGCCTGCAGGGCACGCCCAGCTTCACGCTCAACGGCGACCTTCTCGACGGGCACGACTGGGCGACGGTGTCCAAGGCGATCACCGACAAGCAGGCCCAGCAGCGCGCGGGCAATATCTGATCCACGAGCCCACCCCCGGCCCCTCCCGCATGCGGGAGGGGAGCGAGACTTGGCAGCTTGCTGCCTAGTCGCAGCGGGGTGGGCGTCCCAACACAACGCCGCACTTGTGGAATACCCCCGTCCACGCTTCGTTTTCCCCCCTCCATGGGCTAGCCCTGTGACAAATCCACACGAAGGATTCGCCTCCCGATGACTCGCACCCGTTTCCGCACCATCGCCCTCGGCCTCGTGGTCGCCCCGCTTGCCCTCGGCCTCGCCGCCTGCGGCAAGAAGGACGAGCCCACCGCCGGTGCCACCTCGGGCGCCCCGATCGCCAAGATCGCCGCGCCCGCAGGCAAGTCCTGGGCCGACACGATCGAGAAGACCGCCGAGGGCGGCTACCGCATGGGCAACCCGAACGCCCCGATCAAGCTGGTCGAATACGGCGCCCTCAGCTGCTCGCACTGCGCCCTGTTTGCGCAGCAGAGCTTCGAGCCGCTGCGCGACGACTACGTCGCCAGCGGCCGCGTCAGCTACGAACTGCGCTACTTCATGCTCAACGCGCTGGACATTCCGGCCTCGCTGCTGGCCGAATGCGGCTCGACCGAGGCGGTGATCCCGCTCAGCGAGCAGTTCTGGGCCTGGCAGCCCAAGATGTTCGAGAACATGCAGGCCGCCAGCAAGGAACGCCTCGCCCAGATCGATGCCTTGCCCAAAGAGCAGCAGCTCGCCGCCATTTCCGAAGTCGCGGGCATGACCGACTTCTTCGCCTCGCGCGGAATCGCGCGCGATCAGGCCGCCGCCTGCCTTGCCGACACGACCAAGGCCAAGGCGCTCGCCGACCAGACGCAAAAGGCGAGCGAGCAGTTCAACGTCACCGGCACCCCCACCTTCATCATCAATGGCAACAACGTCGGTTCGATGGAGTGGGACAAACTGGAGCCCAAGCTCAAGGAAGCAGGCGCGCGCTGACCGGCGTGATCGCCTGACCCGACCTCGATGCGCATCAACCGGCTAAAGCTCAGCGGCTTCAAGAGCTTCGTCGAGCCCGCCGAGCTGCGCATCGATCCGGGGCTGACCGGCGTGGTCGGCCCCAACGGCTGCGGCAAGTCCAACCTGCTCGAAGCGATCCGCTGGGTCATGGGCGAAAGCTCGCCCAAGTCGATGCGCGGCGGCGGGATGGAGGACGTGATCTTCGCGGGCACGGACAAGCGCCCGCCCCGCGCCTTCGCCGAAGTCGTGCTGAAGGCGGAAACCGCGCCGAATGCCGAAGGCGTGCGCGACGAACTCGAAGTCGTCCGCCGCATCGAGCGCGGCGCGGGCAGCGCCTACCGCATCAACGGGCGGGACGTGCGCGCCAAGGACGTGGCGCTGATCTTCGCCGATGCCGCCACCGGCGCGCATAGCCCGGCGCTCGTCAGCCAAGGCCGCATCGCCGCGGTCATCGCCGCCAAACCTGCCGAGCGGCGCGCCATGCTGGAAGAAGCCGCGGGCATCGCGGGCCTGCACGTGCGGCGCAAGGACGCCGAGCAGCGCCTGCGCGCCACCGAAGCCAACCTCGCCCGCCTCGACGACATCATGGCGAGCCTCGACAAGCAGGTCGGCACGCTCCGGCGGCAGGCCAAGGCGGCCGAGCGCTACAAGGCCCTGACCGACCAGATCCGCCTTGCCGAAGCCCGCGTCGTCTTCGCCCGCTGGCGCGAGGCCGCCGCCGCTGCCGATGCGGCACGCAAGGAAGCGCAGGCTTCCGAGGAGCGCGTCGCCGTGGCGCAGGCGCTCGCAGTGGAAGCCCAGAGCCAGCAGGCCGCCGCAGCCGAGACGCTGGCGGAGGCCCGCGACGAACTCGCCGACCGCCGTGACGATGCCAATGCGCAAGGCCACCGCATGGCGACGCTGACCAGCCAGCTCGAAGCCGCCGAGCAGCGCCTCGCCGACCTCGACCGCCAGCGCACCCGGCTGGAAGAAGACCGCCACGACGCCGACCGCCTCACCCGCGACGCCGCCGAGGCCCTCGCCCGGCTGGAGCGCGAGTTGTCCGAGGGCGAAAAGCAGCTCGCCGCCGATGAAGCGCAGCGCCCGCGCTTCGCCAACATGGTCGATGGCGCCGAACAGGCCAGCCGCGCCGCCGAACTCGATCTCGCGCAGGCGACCGCGAAACAGGCGGGCGTCGAGGCCGAATGGCGCATCGCCGAAGCCGAGCTAACGCAAGCGAAGGCGCGGCAGGCCCGCGTGGCGCAGGACGTCGCCCGGATCGAGGCGCAAGTCGCCGCCCTGCCCGACCTCGGCGACCTCGAGACCGCCATCGCCGCCGCCCGCGCCAAGGCAGAGGAGGCAAGCGCCGCCCTTGTACGCTCGCGCGAGGGGCTGGAGGACATGCAGGCGCGCAAGACCGCGCTACAGGCCGACCGCGACGCCGCTGCCTCGGCGCTGGCAGGCGCGCGCGCCGACCTCACAGGCATCGAACGCGAGCACACCGCCCTCGTCCGTGACCGCGAGGCACGCGCGAAGGGCGCCAAGGCCGCGCATGGCCTGCCCGTCGCCATCGACGCAGTACGCGCCGCGCCCGGCTACGAACGCGCGGTCGCCGCCGTGCTCGGCCGCGACGCCAAGGCCCCGCTGGGTGCGGTGCCGAACGCCGACGGCCGCTTCTGGACCGGTGCCGAAGCCCCAGCTCCGGTGGCGGACAGCCTCGCCGCGCATGTCGCGCAGTGCCCGCCCGAACTCGCGGCCCGCCTCGCGCTGGTCCATGTGGTCGAGACGGACGACGCGCGCGCGCTGAAACCCGGCGAATGGCTCGTCACGCGCGCGGGCGTGCTGCGCCGCTGGGACGGCTTCGTCGCACGCGGCGAAGGCGCGGCCGAAGCCGCAAGGCTGGAAGCGGAGAACCGCTTCGCCGAACTCGACGCCAAGCTGCCCCCCTTGCGCGCGGCCGTCACCGCCGCCGAAGCACGGCAGGCCGCCGTGCAGCAGGAATTGGCCGACCTCTCCTCCCGCGTGATTTCTGCCGAACGCGCCATCGCCTCGGCGGCCGAGGCCGAGCGCAGCGCCTTGCGCGCCGTCGATCAGGCCGAGGATGCCCGCGCTCGCCAGCAGGCCCGCCGTACCGAACTCGACGCGACCCTCGCCGAAACCGCCGACCAGCGCAGCGGCGTGGACGCCGAAGTCGCCGCCGCCGAGGCGAAACGCGTCGCGCTACCCGATCCCGCCACCGGCCGCGCCGAACTGCAGGCCGCGCAAGCCCGCAACGGCGAGGCCCGCTCGGCCCTGCAGCACGCGATGGCGACGCTCGCAGGCCACGATCAGGCCCTCGCCGTCGCGCGGGAGCGCACCACCACCCAGCGCGCCGACATTCGCGGCTGGCAGGCGCGCTCGGGCGATGCCGCGAACCGCCTCGCGCAGATGGCCGGACGGTTGGAGGAGATCGAGACCGAACGCGCGATCATGGCCGCCAAGCCCCCCTCGCTGATGACCCAGATCGAACAGGGTGAGGCGATCCGCGTGCGCCTCGGCGATGAACTGGCGAAGGCAGAAGCAGCGGTAAACGCCGCCACCGAAGCCGCGAAACGCGCCGACACCGCGCTCTCCGCCGCGCAGGAAACCCTCGCCGCCGCACGCGAGGGCCGCGCCGGGGCTTCTGCCCGCGCCGAACACGAGGACCAGCGCCGCACCGAGATGAACCGCCTCTCGGGCGAGCGCTTCCAGTGCCCGCCCCCGGTCCTGCCCGAGCGCTTCGCCTTCGCCCCCGCCGAAGTGAGCGGCGCCGAGGCCGAAGGCAGCGGCATGGACCGCCTGACCGCCGAGCGCGAGCGCATCGGCCCGGTCAATCTCGTCGCCGCCGACGAACTCGCCGAAGCCGAGGCGCAGCTCGGCCTCTCCGTCAGCGAAAAGGCCGAACTGACCGAAGCGGTGAACCGGTTGCGCGGCTCCATCGGCAACCTCAACCGCGAGGGCCGTGAACGCCTGCGCGCCGCCTTCGAGGCAGTGGACGGCCATTTCCGCCGCCTGTTCCAGCAGCTGTTCCAGGGCGGGCAGGCGCACCTCGCCCTCGTCGATTCGGACGATCCGCTGGAGGCTGGCCTCGAAATCTACGCCCAGCCCCCGGGCAAGCGGCTGCAGTCGCTGACCCTGCTCTCGGGCGGCGAACAGGCGCTGACGGCGGTGGCGCTGATCTTCGGCCTGTTCCTGACCAATCCCGCACCGATCTGCGTGCTGGACGAAGTCGATGCCCCCCTCGACGACGCCAATATCGAACGCTTCTGCGACCTGCTCGAAGCGATGACGAAGGAAACCGACACTCGCTACCTCGTCGTCACGCACAATGCGGTGACGATGAGCCGCATGCACCGCCTGTTCGGTGTGACGATGGTGGAAAAGGGCATCTCCCGTCTCGTCAGCGTTGACCTCGGCGGTGCCGAGGAACTGCTGGCAGCCGCAGTGTAAGGTTGCAAGCCTTTATATTTGTAGTTACAAAAATCCGACACTGCCGGCGACTGAGGCTAGCGTGACGGCAAAGGAGGTCGACTATGATTCCGGTTCATGGGAGGCATCCAATTGCAGATTTCATTCGAATCTTCGAAACGCCGGAAGATACTGGCGGAACGCGGGATCGACATCGCAGATGCGCACATGGTCTTCGCAAACACCTATGTTGAGGTTCTGGACGATCGCAAGGACTATGGAGAGACCCGCTATCGCGTCTTCGGGTTTCTCCATGGTCGCCGCATATCGCTGGTCTGGACACCGCGCGACGGCAACCGTCGGATCATCACGATAAGGCATGCGCATCATGGAGAACACCAAGCCCGCTTCCGAACCCTGGATTGACCCGGACGACGACGACGTCGAATGGACCGAGGAAATGTTCCGCATGGCCGCCATCTACAAGGGCGACCAGCTGATCCGCCCCGCCTCGGGCTCGCTCAAGTCGATCGGCCGCCCACTCGCCGCCAATCCCAAGAAGCAGGTCACGCTGCGGCTCGACCCCGATGTGGTCGAGGCGTTTCGCGCCACCGGCAAGGGCTGGCAGTCGCGCATCAACGCCGAACTGCGCAAGGCGCTCGGGATCTAGCCCAGCACGAAGCGCGGCCCCGGCCCTTGCGCCCCCGCGACGTCATCGGCGTTGTAGAGACGGCATTTCGTCAGGCTGAGGCAGCCGCAGCCGATGCATTCGTCCAGCTTGCGGCGAGTCAGTTCGAGCAACGCGATCTTTTCGTCGATCGACGTGCGCATCGAGCGGCTGATGCGCTCCCAGTCGGCCAATGTCGGGGTGCGGCCTTGCGGCAGGTCGGCCAGTTCGCGCTCGATCTCGGCCAGCGCGAGGCCCAGCTTCTGCGCAATCAGGATGAAACTGACGCGGCGAATGTCGGAGCGCAGGAAACGCCGCTGGTTTCCCGAGGTGCGCAGCGCCTGCAGCAGCCCCTTCTCCTCGTAGAAACGCAGTGCCGATACCGCGACGCCGGTACGCCGACCCAGTTCGCCGATGGTAATGAAGCGGTCCGCGACCAGATCGATATCCTTCCGAAAGCGCTTGATCTCAAGTTAGGTTGAGGTTGCACTTTTGCCAAGCCGGCCGATTCGCCGGTGACGCAGGAGAAAGAAGAATGGCCCAGGGCCGCCTCGAACATGCCAACCTCACCGTCAGCGACATCGAGCGTTCGTCCGCCTTGCTGCAGGACTTGCTCGGCTGGCACGAACGCTGGCGCGGGCCCGCCATCAACGGCGGCGAGACGATCCACGTCGGCGGGGATTTCAGCTACATCGCCGTCTATACCGACCGCCGCGAACGCGGGCGCTACGGCAAGGGCGCGCCGCTGAATCACGTGGGGCTGGTGGTCGACGATCTCGACGCGGCCGAACAGGTGGTGCTTGCCGCAGGCCTCGAACCATTCAACCACGCCGATTACGATCCGGGCCGCCGGTTCTACTTCTTCGACTGGGACGGGATAGAATTCGAGCTGGTCAGCTACGCGTAGGCAATCAGATCACCCCGGCGTTGCCGACCACCCAGCAGGCCAGCGCCATCACCAGCCCGGCATCGCGGTTGGAGCGGAAGCGGGCGAGCGCGTTCTCGCCGTCCGCCGGGTCCAGCGTCATGACCTGGAAGCCGAGGTGCAGCGCCATCGGCACCAGCGCGACGAGCGCCACCCAGTCCGGCCGCATCGCCCAGAACGCCAGCGCCCACAGCGCCAGCGCGAGAGCGTAGAAGCCACCGACCCCACCCTTCACCCGCGCGCCGAGGCGCCGGGCGGAGGAACGGATGCCGACGATCGCGTCGTCCTCGATGTCCTGAATCGCGTAGATCGTATCGTAGCCGATGCACCACACGATCGACCCGAGGTAGAGCGCCGCCAGCGCCTCCAGATGATCGCTGCGGATCTCGATCCAGCCGACCAGCGCCCCCCACGTGAAAACCATGCCCAGCCACGCCTGCGGCCACCAGGTAATGCGCTTCATGAACGGATAGGCGGCGACGAGGCCGACGCTGCCCAGAGCCACCAGCTGCGCGGGCGGGCGCAGCTGGAACAGCACGACCAGCCCCACGGCGCATAGCATCAGCAGCCAGGTCCAGGCCGCGCCCTTGCTGACGCGGCCGCTCGCGACCGGGCGCTGCGCGGTGCGGGCGACGCGGCGGTCGAGGTCGGCATCGACGATGTCGTTGAGCACGCAGCCCGCACCGCGCATCGCGATCGAGCCGAGCAGCAACCAGGCGATCAGGCTCCAGCGGCTTTCGCCACCTGCCAGTAGAACGCCCCAGACGCAGGGCCAGAACAGCAGCCACCAGCCGATCGGCCGGTCGAATCGCGCCAGCATCGCGAAGTCGCGAAACGGCTGCGGCAGCATCGACACGAGCCCGCGATGCTGGCTGTCAGGGACGAGCGAAGGTTCGAGCATCGCGCGATGAGTAGTGCATCGCGCGCGTTCTGTCATGCCCGAACGTGACTGGTGAACACAGCTTGCCCACCGTTGCATCCTTCCCGCTGAGGCGCGAAAAGGGCGCGTCAGCCTGAGGAACCCGTTGAAGATGCCCGCAACCCCCGCCTGGCCGCCCCGCTCCGCGCCGCGCCTGTTCGTCCCCGGACCGCTCGAAGATGGTGGGCAGATCGCGCTGGAGGGCCAGCAGGCGCACTATCTGGGCAAGGTCATGCGAGTCGGCGCGGGCGACGCGGTGATCGCCTGCGACGACGCGACCGGCGAATGGGCCTGCGAGGTGGTTTCCGCCGGAAAGCGCGACGTCGTGCTCTCGGTCCGCATGAAGCTGCGCGAGCGCGAGGACGTGCCGGACTTCGTGCTCTGCGCCGCGCTGCTCAAGAAGCCGAACTTCGATCTGGTGCTGGAAAAGGCCACCGAACTGGGGGTCGCCGCCGTACAGCCGGTCGTCACCCGGCGCTGCGTGGCCGACAAACTCAACCCCGAGCGTGCGCTCACCATCGTCACCGAGGCGGCCGAGCAATGCGCCCGCACCGCCCTGCCCCGCGTCGAGGAACCGGTCCGGCTCGATGCCCTGCTGCGCGACTGGCCCGAGGACCGCGCCCTGTTCTTCGCCGACGAACAGGGCGGTGCGCCTGCCGCCACCGCCTTCGCCGCGCACAAAGGCCCGGCCGCGCTCCTCGTCGGCCCCGAGGGCGGCTTCGACGATACCGAGCGCGATCTCGTCCGCGCCCATCCCCAGGCGTGCGCGATCACTCTGGGGCCGCGCATTCTGCGGGCCGAAACCGCCTGCATTTCCGCCATCGGGCTATGGATGGCAGTGTCCGGAGATTGGACATGACAGGAATGTTAGACTGACCGGTACAAAAAGTTCTGGCGCGGCGCCGAAGGGCACACTAATTCCGCGCCCATGAGCACTCGTGAGGTTTCGGATCGCGAAGATCCGGTTATCGAAAACCTGTCCCAACTCGCCGAGCCGATGGCCGCAGGCGAAAAGCCGCGCGAGGCGTGGCGCATCGGCACCGAGCACGAGAAGTTCGTCTACGACACCGCCGACCACCACGCGCCTTCGTACACCGAAAAGGGCGGCATCCGCGACCTGCTGGGCGAACTGACCCAGTTCGGCTGGACGCCGATCGAGGAAGGCGGAAACGTCATCGCCCTCAAGGGCGCGGACGGCAACGTCAGCCTCGAACCGGCGGGCCAGCTGGAACTGTCGGGCGCGCCGCTCGAAAACCTGCACCAGACTTGCGCTGAGACCGGCCGCCACCTTTCCGAAGTGAAGCAGGTCGGCGAAAAGCTGGGCAAGGCTTACCTCGGCCTCGGCATGTGGCCGGACAAGACCCGCGAAGAACTGCCGATCATGCCCAAGGGGCGCTACGGCATCATGCTGAACCACATGCCGCGCGTGGGCAGCATGGGCCTCGACATGATGCTGCGCACCTGCACCATCCAGGTGAACCTCGACTATTCCAGCGAGGCCGACATGGTGCAGAAGTTCCGCACTTCGCTGGCTCTCCAGCCGCTGGCGACGGCGCTGTTCGCCAACTCACCCTTCACCGAAGGCAAGCCCAACGGCTACCTCTCGTACCGCAGCCATATCTGGTCGGACACCGATCCGCACCGCACCGGCATGCTGCCCTTCGTGTTCGAGGACGGCTTCGGCTACGAACGCTATGTCGAGTACATGCTGGACGTGCCGATGTACTTCGTGTTCCGCGACGGCAAGTACATCGACGCCGCCGGCCTCTCCTTCCGCGACTTCCTCAAGGGCGAGCTTTCGGTACTCCCCGGCGAGAAGCCGCGCCTGTCGGACTGGCAGGACCACCTGTCCACCGCCTTCCCCGAAGTGCGCCTGAAGTCCTTCCTCGAAATGCGCGGCGCCGACGGCGGACCCTGGGGCCGCATCTGCGCTCTACCCGCGCTGTGGGTGGGCCTGCTCTACGATCAGGGCGCGCTCGACGCCGCCTGGGATCTGGTCAAGGACTGGGACATGGAAGGCCGCGAAGCGCTGCGCTCGGCCGCGCCGAAGCTGGGCCTCGATGCACCGATCCCGGGCGGCGGCACCCTGCGCGACATCGCAGGCGAAGTGGTCGACATAGCCCGCTCGGGCCTCGCTGCACGAGGCCGCCTGAACTCGGCGGGAGACAACGAAACGGGCTATCTCGAACCGCTGGCCGAAATCGTGAAGACCGGCAAGGTTCCGGCGCAGCGCCTGCTCGACCTGTATAATGGCGAGTGGGGCGGGGATCTTTCCAAGGTCTATGCGCTGAAGACGTTTTAAGGGGTGAAATGCAGGGGTTTACCACCCCTGCACCCCGTATACCGTCGAGGGCACGCGCGCAGCCTCGTCATCCAAGGCGTTGAGCCGAAAGACGAATAGCCTGCGGCGCCATTTGAGGCTGACAGGTCTGCACGCACAACGACGACAGTGTGGGGGTCTGGGGCAATGGCCCCAGGACTTTATTTGAACTTCAACTTCTGCCCGACTTTCGCCAAAGTCCGGGTGATGAAGGCATTCTCCCCCATCCAGTCGTAATATTCCCGGTATTTGGGATCTTCCGCCAGCAGGTGCACTTCCTCGGTCCGCGCTCGCCAATAATAGATGCCGCTCACCACGCCCAGCAGTACGGTGTTGCGGATCGCGTCGGTCCATGATCCGTTAGTCACGAGGAACGGCAGCGTCGAGGTCCACCAGAACAGGTTCTTCGACAGGTACGCCGGATGGCGGGTGAAGCGGTAAGGGCCGTTGGTCAGCACGCCGCGATAGGTCAGGTTGGAGAAGCGCAGGCCGAACGCGAAGGTCGCCCAGGCGTAGATTGCGGTCAGCACCACCATCATCGCCGCCCAGCCCCACAGCAGCACGTTGTAGGCCGCCATCCAGTGCGCCCAGCCGCCGGTGTTGACTTCGTAGCCAAGGACATTGGCATTGCCCATCGTGCCCCACACGAAAGGCGGGTAGCAGATCAGCGCCGCGACCCAGCCTGCCAGGAACGGGTTACCGCTGCGGATGTGGGCGTCGAGCGGGCGGAAGGTGAACAGGTAGCCGACGGTGCCGATCTGCACGTCGATCAGGAACAGCCCCTCGATCGTCATCGAGCCGAGATCGACGGGGTTACGGGCGATCGCACCGAAGTCGGCGTTGACGATGTTGGCGAAGCCGCCGGGCAGGATCGAGATCATGAAGGCGCCGAAAAAGCCCTTGATCGCCCAGGCGCGCCAGTGCTTCTTCACCTCTTCGGCGGACCATGGCTCGCGGCCGATCAGCATCGCGCCGAAGTGCCAAGAGGCGTCGCGCGGCTCGACCATGACCCGGTCGAGCCACAGGACATAGGGCACCGAGAGGGCGAACAAGGGTGCCACAACGGCACTCAACACGTCCATAGCGAACAGATACTGCCCCTCCCAGTACCATCGGCACAGGAAGTAGAAGCAGCCTATCAGCGCCCATGTGATCCACAGCCCGGTCAGCTTGGTGATCGAGATGTCGAGCGTTTCGGAGAGCGGGCGACGCTGCGACCAGTCGATGCCGGTGGAGGGGCGCAAGTGCACCTTGTCGACCAGCAGCGACCATGCGGTCATGGCGGCGCCGGTAAAGGCCAGCGTGGCGAGCGAAGCATAGGGGCCGCTCATCGGCTCGCGCGGGGCCTGCAGGCCGAGCAGATCGACGACCGAGCCCCAGTTGCGGCAGAACAGGATCCACAGGGCCAGCGCGACGAGGCCGGAGAGGCCCACGCCTGCGGAAACGTCGCTGACCGGGCGGCGGGTGGATGCGGTGCTCATGGCCGCAGGGCGTAGAGGGAATTGGTTAAGGGGGCGCAAATCTCATGCGATCTGCGCCCCGCCTGATTCAACGGAAGGCGGTGATACGGCCCGAATCGTCGAGGACGTAGAGCGTCTGGTTCGCCACGACAGGCGCCAGCGAAATCGGATCGCTGAGTTCGGTGAATGGCGTCATCGTGCCGCTCGACGGATCGATGGTGGCCACGAGCCCGCGCGAGTTACCGACCCACAGCTTGCTGCCCGCCAGCACCGGACCGACCCAGAATATCGGATTCTTGCGCTTCTTGGCGTTCTTGTAGCGCTGCAGTTCGGTCAGCCAGCGGACTTTGCCGGTGCCGCGCGCGATGGCGAGGATTTCGGCGTGGTCGTCCAGCGTGAAGACCCAGTCGCCCGCCACCGACGGGGTCGAGATGCCCGCGAGGTTGAGTTCCCAGATGCGCTGGCCGGTGACCAGTTCGTAAGCGGCCATGCGCCCGCCCTGACCCAGTGCATAGACACGGCCGCGATCTATGATCGGGTCGGCGTCGACGTCGGTGAGGCTGCCCACTTCGGTCGAGATCGAAGTGCGCGAAAGCGCGTCCGACCAGACCTGACGGCCGTTCTCGTAACGGTACGCCACCAGTTCGCCCGACGAGTAACCCGCGATCACCGTGCCCTGCCCAAGCGCGGGCGAGGCGACGCCGAACACGCCCGACTGGGTCAGCGAGGCGGATTCCTGCCACATGGTCGCGCCATCCGCCGCGTTGAGCACGGCGATCTGGTTGTCTTGCGTCATCACGAAGACCTGGTTGAAACCGATCGTCGGCGCGCCGCGCAGCGGCCCGGCGGGCTTCTTGGTCCAGAGCTGGCTGCCGTCCGCCGCGTTCAGCGCCGCGACTTCGCCGAGGCCCGTGGTGACGTAGAGCTTGTCGCCGTCGAAGCTGACCCCGCCGCCGAACACGGACTTGGCGTTGTTGCCGGAGACCGAGAAGCTCTTGGTCCACAGCTTCGCGCCGCTCTGCGCGTCGAAGGCGTGGACGGTGCCTTCGGTATCCATCGCGTAGAGCTTGCCGCCGCCGATGACCGGGGCCGCCGCAAGGCGCGCGCGGTTGGTCGAACCGGCGATCTGCGCGGTCCACACCTTGGTCGGGTTGTCCGCCAGCGCGAGGTTGCCGTAAGCCTTGTTCGGGGTGTTGCCGCCCTGCGCCCAGGTCGTGTTGACCTCTGCCGGGGGCAGGATCACCGAAACCGCGCCGAGCGTCGCGTCGACCTTGGCGCCGCTTTCGATGCGCGACAGGATCGGCACGCGGTTGCCCACGGTCGGAGTCTTGGCCGGGCCTTTGCCGCCGCCGAACATCTTGCAGCCGGACAGGCCCGCGACGAGTGCGAGGGCGATCAGCGGCACGACCTTCTTCGCGCGCGAAGACGTCGTGTTGCGGGCTGCGTTCATGCGAATGTCCTCACGTGTCATGTTCTCAGTTCGCCACTTCGGCGGGCTGGACGATCTTGGCTATCGGCTTGTCGAGCGGCTCGCCCTTTTCGTCCACCACGTCGTCCACGGCATCGACGCCGAGCACGGCGGCAAGCTGGCGGGCGCGGCTGCGCAGGCCGTCCTCGACGCTTTCGTCCTTGGCGATCGCGGCGAACAGCGGACCGGCCTGGTCCTGCCTGTTCTGCTTCAGGTAGGCCATGCCGACGAGTTCGCCCGCGGGACCGAACCACGGATTGCCGGGAGCGGCCATCGGCTTGAGGCGGCTGAGGACGTCCTCGGGCTTCATCGCGTCGAAGTCGGCGCCGACTTCCCGCACGGAGGCGAGGTCGCGCAGCACCTGCGGTGCCTTGCCGTCGGCCGAAATCTCACGATAGAGCTTGAGCGCATCGGCCTTCTTCTCCTGACGCAGCGCGATCCCCGCAAGCATCAGACGGGCCGACACGACTGTCGCGTCCGAAGAATCGGCGCCGGCGATCGGCGCCAGCTTGGCCTTGGCGGCGTCGAGATTCTCCGACTGCAGGGCGTCGAGCGCCTGCACATAGGCCTCCGAACGCGCCTCGCGCTCCTGGGTCTGGCGGTGCTGCCAGTAGATCCAGCCCGCGAAGGCGAGCAGGGCGATGATGATGACGGCGATCAGCGGCTTGCCGTAGCGGCTCATGAAGCCTTCGAGCTGGTCCTGGCGCACGGCGTCGTCGACTTCACGCAGGAAAACGTCCTGCTGGGCGGCGTTACGCGCTGCGGCGGCGGAATTGGTGTCGGGGGGCAGAGCCAAGATAGGGCGCTTTCTAGCGAAAAACGGGACGGTTGCGGGGCTGTTTAGCGGATGGGTGGGGCTTTTCAACGGGGATGTCGGTGCCCGTCCCGCGGTGAAGCGCCGCTGAATGAGCGCGGCGTCACGGAAAGTCGCTTTTGCCCATCGCCGCGCCATAGGTCGAGGCATAACTGCGAATCATCGTGTTTTCATCGTATTGGGCCTGAGCAAGCGCGCGGTTGGTCGCGCCGATGCGGGCGCGCAGCCCGTCATCCGCCGCGAGTTCCGCCAAAGCCCCGCCGAGCGCGGCGTCGTCTCCGGGCGGGGTGATGAAGCTGCGGTTTTCCGCCGGCACCATCGCCGCCACGTCCCCCACGGCGGGCGAGGCGACCGCGAGCCCGGCCGCCATCGCCTCCAGCATGGAGATGGGAAACTGCTCGCTGTCGGAAGACAGCGCGAAGAGATCGAACAGCCCCACCGCGCGCGAGGGATCGGGGACGAAGCCCGGCAGATGGACCCTGTCGGCCACGCCGGATTCCCGTGCCTGCTGCGCGATTCTTTCTCGGTCCGGCCCTTCACCGAGGATCACCAGCTGCCATTCGGGCGGCAGCGTGGCGAAAGCACGGACCAGCCGGGGCAGGTTCTTGACCGCGCGCAGGCCCGCCAGAGTGCCGACCCACTTCGCGCCAACAGGCTTGGGCAGCCCCGGAATCGCATCGGGCGGGGGCGGCGCGAGATAGGCGGCGGTGCGGATGCCGTTGATGATCAGCTTCACGCGCGAGCGCGGCTGCGCCCAGTCGCCGAGCGCAATTCCCTCCAACCGCTGCGAAGGCACCACCAGCGCCGAAGCCCGCGCCAGCGCCACGCGGCGAAACCAGTTGCGCGAGGGCTTGAGGCCGCCAGCTTCGTCCTCGTTGAAGCCGTCCTCGTGATGGACCAGCGGCGGCAGGCCCAGCACGCCGCCCCAGACCCGGTGCGCCAGCACCGCGTCCATCGCCCCCCAGTTGTACGTAAGGACGAGGTCGAAAAGCTTCATGGCGCGGGCGATGCGCAGCAGGCGAAGCGGTGTCGGGCGGCCCTGCAGGCTAGGAAAATCACCCGGAAAATCGACCGTGAGCGCCGGGTCGAGCGCGACTTTCGCCCCATATGCGCCCGGCTGCGCGGAGACGACGGTATGCGCGACGCCGGGGCCGAAGACGTTCATCAGCCTTGCCGCGCGCAGTTCCTTGCCGCCTGCCGCGAAGCTCGAATGGAGGTGGAGAAGGCGCAAGGCCGGTCTCTGGCTCAGGCCGCTCTGGCCAGCAGCCGCTCGATCGCGGCAACCGATTCGGGCTCGTCGAGCGTCGGGGCGTGGCCGACGTGGGGCAAGGTCAGCCCCTCGGCATTCGGCGAGCGGCGCAGCATGTCGTCCAGCGTCTGGGCAGAAAGCAGGTCGGACAGTCCGCCGCGCACCACCAGCACCGGCACTTGCGCCAGCGCGTCCCACACCGCCCACAAGTCCGGCTGGGCATTGACGTCGAGCGCGAGGAAGGGCTCGGCGATCTTCATGTCGTAGTCGAAGACGATGCGCCCATTGCCGCCGACCGTCATCAGCCGCTTGGCCATGCCAATCCAGAAATCCAGCGGCTGTCCGGGGTGCGCGGCGCCCTGCACTTCCTCCAGCCCGCGCGCGGCGTGGACCCAGGTGGGCCAGGTGCGTCCCTGCCCGACGTAGTCCTTGATCCGCGCAAGGCCCGCCGGTTTCAGCCACGGGCCGACGTCGTTGACCACGGCAGCGGCGATCCGGTCGGGGATGATGCTCGCCAGCCCCATCGCCATCAGTCCGCCCAGCGAGGTGCCGATGACCACGAAGCGCTCAAGCCCCTCCTGGTCGATCAGGGCGAGGACGTCCTCGCCGTACTGGACCGGCGTGTAGGTAGCCGAATCCTTCGCATATTCGCTGTCGCCCCGGCCGCGCAGGTCAGGGCAGATCACGCGCCGTCCCCTACTGGGATTGGCAGCGAGGCGCGGGGCCAGCACGTCGAAGTCGCGCGCGTTGCGGGTCAGGCCGTGGAGGCACAGCACCGGCAAGCCGGTTTCACCCTCTGCGGGACCGGGATAATCGCGGAAATGGAGCTTGAGACCGTCGCGGCTCGACCAGAAGCGATCTTCGAAAACCTTCATGCGCGGGCGGCGACCTCATCAGATTCAACAAAATACCCGGCTTGCTAGCGGGCCGGGCGGTCCCCACTATCGCCCGATGCCAAGCGATC
Organism: Novosphingobium sp. fls2-241-R2A-195; assembly: GCF_030209485.1. NCBI lineage: Bacteria > Pseudomonadati > Pseudomonadota > Alphaproteobacteria > Sphingomonadales > Sphingomonadaceae > Novosphingobium > Novosphingobium sp. fls2-241-R2A-195. Next base: position 132,151 of record NZ_JARVRY010000001.1, on the reverse strand, counting down.
CGCAACCCGCGCCCTATCTTCCCGATCCGCGAATCGAAACGATCGCCCAATGGATCGGCGACCCGGTCCATGCCGCCGCGTTCCCCCGCCATCAATTGCGCTGGCGCAATGACCGCTGGGCGGCCGCGGTGGGCCTCGACGGTTTCGACGAGGCGCGCTGGACGGCGCATTTCGGGCACTTCCAGCCGCTTCCCGGCAATCTGCCGCAGCCGCTGGCGCTGCGCTATCACGGCCACCAGTTCCGCAACTACAACCCCGACCTCGGCGACGGGCGCGGCTTCCTCTTCGCGCAGATGCGCGATGGAGCGGGCCGCTTGCTCGACCTCGGCACCAAGGGTTCGGGCCAGACGCCATGGAGCCGCGACGGAGACGGGCGGCTGACCCTGAAGGGCGCGATGCGCGAGATCCTTGCCACCGAGATGCTGGAAGCGCTGGGCGTGAACACCAGCAAGACCTTTTCCGTCGTCGAGACCGGCGAGGAACTGTGGCGCGGCGACGAGCCCTCCCCCACCCGCTCAGCCGTGCTGGTGCGCCTGTCGCACGGACACATCCGCATCGGCAGCTTCCAGCGCCTTTACGTGCTGGAGGAGACCGCGCATCTGGCCGCACTGGTCGACTACAGCCTCGAAACCTACCCCGACAGCCTGCCACCCGAGGACGCTCCGGGACGCGACGAACCGGCGGTAATCCTGCTTCACCAGGTCGTCGAGCGGCTTGCCGACCTTGCCGCCGCGTGGATGGTGGCGGGCTTCGTCCACGGCGTGCTCAACACCGACAACATGAACATCTCGGGCGAGAGCTTCGACTATGGCCCGTGGCGCTGGACGCCGCGCTGGGACCCGCGTTTCACGGCCGCCTACTTCGACCGCACCGGCCTCTACGCCTTCGGCCGCCAGCCCGAGGCGCTGCTCTGGAACTGCCAGCAACTCGCCATCGCCCTGCGCCCGCTGACCGAGACCGCGCCGCTGGTCGCCGCGCTCGAGCGGTTCGGGCCGCTCTACCAGCAGGCGCTGTGCCGCCGCTTCACCTGGCGCCTCGGCATCAAATCGCGGGGGGTGGAGGCCGACACGGCGCTGGTTCAGGCCGCCGAGCGCAGCATGGTCGAGAGCGGCCTGGCGCCCGAGCAGTTCTTCTTCCTCCATCGCGGTGGCCGCAATGCCGGTGTCGACGACTTCGGCGCGCTGCTGTCCGGCTATGCCCCCGCCGCCGCGACGGAAGATCCGTTCTGGCAGGAAAGCGCCCCTCCGGGCGTGCTCATCGACGAGGTCGAACGCATCTGGGCCGCGATCGACACGCATGACGACTGGAGCGAACTGGACGCCAAAGTCGCGCAGATCCGCAGGCTGGGCGAACAACTTGGAAAGGCACCGTTTACACCCCAATGATTTACGCCACGGTAGGAATACCTGTGCGATTGGGATGAAATGTCGAACCCTATAAGCTAACGGGTCATTAGCCGTATTTCTGCAGCCGCACCGCGTTGGGACCAGATGATTTCGTGACCGCACAACTCCAGAGGGCCGATAGCCGGCCCGATACCAGGGCGGAGATCGTCTCCCACGAACCTGCCACCGGGGCGGAAGTCTGGCGCGGCCCGGTGGCCGACGTGGACGAGACGGTCGCGCGTGCGCGGCGCGCGTGGCCCTCGTGGGCGGCCCAGCCGCTCTCCACCCGCATGGAACTGCTGCGGCGATTCGCCAACGAAGTGCGCAAGGATGCCGAAGCGCTCGCCACCTGCATCGCCCGCGAAGTCGGCAAGCCCTTGTGGGAAGCCCGCGCCGAGGTCGATTCGGTGATCGCCAAGGTTGAAGTCTCGATCCGCTCCTACGCCGAGCGGACGGCCCAGCGCCGCCTCGATTCGGCGCTGCAGGGGGCGATGGCGGTGCGCCACAAGCCGCATGGCGTGCTGGTGGTGCTCAGCCCCTTCAACTACCCCGCGCACCTCGCCAACGCGCACATCGTCCCCGCCCTGATCGCGGGCAACGCAGTGATCTTCAAGCCGAGCGAACGCGCACCCGCCACCGGCGAGATGCTGACCCGCTGCTTCCACCGCGCGGGCGTTCCGGCCGCCGCCGTCCAGTTCGCCCCCGGCGGCCCGGCCGAAGGCGCGGCTTACGTGGCGCACGAGGGGATCGACGGCGTCCTGTTCACCGGATCTGCCGCCAACGGGATCGCCATCAACCGCAGGCTGGCGGCCCGGCCGGACCGCATGGTCGCGCTGGAGATGGGCGGCAACAACGCGATGGTCGTGTGGGACACGCCCAAGCTGACCGACGCCGCCGCGATCGTCGTCCAGTCCGCCTTCGCCACCAGCGGCCAGCGCTGCACCGCCGCGCGCCGCCTGATCGTGAAGGACACGATGTACGACGCGCTGATGGCCGAGGTGAAGGCGCTCGCCGACCGCCTGATCGTCGGCGCGCCCTTCGACGAGCCCGCGCCCTTCATGGGACCGGTGATCGACAATGCCGCCGCCGACGGGTTGACCGAGAGCTTCCTCTACCTGCTCAGCCACGGCGGCCGCGCGATCAAGCACCTCGTCCGCACGCACGAGACCGCGCCCTTCCTCAGCCCCGCGATCATCGACGTGACCGCGATGACGGAGCGCCCCGATGTCGAACTGTTCGGGCCGATCCTGCAGGTGGTCCGGGTGTCGGACTTCGATCAGGCGATCGCGCAGGCCAATGCCTCGCGCTATGGCCTCGCCGCATCGCTGGTGGGGGGCACGCCGCAGGAGTACAACCGCTTCTGGGCCAACGTGCGCGCCGGAATCGTCAACTGGAACCGGCCTACGATCGGCCCCAGCCATGCCGCGCCGATGGGCGGGGTAGGGCTTTCGGGCAATCACCGGCCGACCGGGTTCTACGCAGCGGATTACTGCGCCTATCCGGTCGCTTCGGGCGAGATGGAGCAACCGCGCGCGGTGATCGGTGTGGGGTTGCGGTAGAAGCGCCCATCACTCGTCATTGCGAGCGAAGCGAAGCAATCCAGGGCGGAGCTTAACAGCCCTGGATTGCTTCGCTTCGCTCGCAATGACGAACCGGGGAGGTACGGACTGGGTGCGTGCCTCTCACTTCCCGCTGGCAACGAGGTCAACTTCGGTCAGCCCGCTGTCCAGCTTGCGCGCGTAGACGACGTAAGCCTTGCCGCCCTTGCTCCCGCCCAGCACGCTGTCTCCACCGTCGATCTTGTACTCCGCGCCGTACCCCGCCCCCAGCGCCTTCGTATAATAGAAGCTCACCACGTCGCTGACGCTCACCGGCGTCGCGAAGTTGACCACGCGCAGCGCGCAGCCCTGACCGTCGATCCCGGCCGCTTCCTGCACCGCGGCGCGCGGATAGACCGGCAGTTCGGCGGGCAGCTTGGCCGCCCAGGTGTTGGAATACTGCACCTTGGCCGAGCAGTCCGCCTTGGCGACCTTCGCCTCCGCAGCGACTTGCGCGGCAGTGGCAGCCCCGGCGGCGAGCGCCGCGCCCCCGCCCTGCGCGGGACTGGGCGCGGGCTTGAGCGCGCCGCCGGCAAGCTGCGCCGCCTGCTTCTTGGCGGCGGCGATGGCCTCGGGCGTGCGGTCCTGCGCGGGGACGGTGATCCGACGCCCCTCGGCGGAGACAGCCGCGCCCTGATCCCCCGCCATCTCGGGATCGACCATGATCTGGTCGCCGAGCGCGCCATTGAGCGCCGGATCGGTATCGGCCGGGTCCGGCTGCTTGTCGCCCGAGCCGCAGCCTGCAAGCATCAGCGTGCCCATCAGGCTCAGAACGGTCATTCGGGCCAGAGTCTTCATCGTCGCGGTTCCTTCGGGTGCGGCAGCAAGGTCCTGCTACGCGCAATAGCTTAGGAAAACGCGAAAAGTCGCAAAGGTGCCAGCGATGGAATCCTCTCGTCCCATTTCGGGATGGTCGGTGCGCCTTGCATTACAAACGCGGCACCGGCCCGCGCCCCCACCCGACCTCCCACAAGTGTACCCCAGATGGGAGGTCGGGTAGGGGCGCGGGCCGGTGCCGCTCGAAAATGCCCTGCTGGGCATTTTCCAAACGAACGACGAGGGCGCCCGCACGAATGCGGACGCCCTCCCGCCCGAGCCGTTCAGGCCCGGACGGTTCCCCCGCAAGTCGCCGTACGTGCGGGGAAAGCTGTTCTGTCGAATGCCTTAGCGGCAGCGCGATCCGCCGCGATCGACCTCGCGGCCGAGCAGGGCACCGGCGGCCGCACCGAGCACGGTGCCGACGGTCCGGTCGCGGCCGCCGTCGATCTCGCGGCCCAGCAGCGCGCCGCCCGCACCGCCGATCAGCAGGCCGGTGGTGCCGTTGCCCCGACGGCAGTAGTAACGGCCGTCGTTGCCGCGCCACGAGCTACGGCGATAGTCATCGCGATAACGGTCGTCACGATAGCGATAGCTGTCACGATTGCCGTAGCCGCGGCGATAATCCTCGCGCGAGTAACGATAGCGGTCGCGGCCATGCTCGTAGGTCTGCTCGCCCGGCGCGGTGAAACCGTTGCCGTAAGGGGCGATGGCGGCCGAAGCAGGCAGTGCAACGGTCAGGCTGGCAGCGGCTGCGGCGATGGCCGAGGCCTTGAAGAATGCGTTCATCTCAACTCTCCTCTTCTAAGGAAGCGAACCGGCCATCCGAGTCGATCCGCCTTACGCATTCATCTTTAAGCCTTAGATCCTGAACGAACCGCAACGCGCCTGTCAGGATTCGATTTTGCGACGAGCCGTTGGCGCAGGGGCGATGGAGCGAGTGGTTGCCCCCGTTCCGGTGCCCTTCTAAGGGGCATGCACGGCGGATACCCCCGACCGCCGGGAGAGATATGCAGCCGATGCCCGAGACAATGCCCCGCCAAATGACCCGGCACTCGCCTTCCGTTTCCGGCCTGCTTCCGGCATTCGGCGCCTACGGCATCTGGTGCCTGTTCCCGCTCTACTTCGCGATGTTGAAGGACGTCGCGCCGTTCGAGGTGGTCGTCTGGCGCCTGATGTGCACGCTGCCGTTCTGCCTCGTCGCCGTCGCCGTGTTGCGGCAAGGCGCGGCACTGCGGGCGGCGCTGACCAACCCGCGCACCCTCGCCACGCTGGCGCTGAGCGGGTTCCTGATCGGCGCGAACTGGCTCATCTATGTCGTCGCGATCATGGAGGGCCACGTGCTCGCGGCCAGCCTGGGCTATTACATCAATCCGCTGATGAACATCCTTGCGGCAACGGTCTTCCTCAAGGAGAAGCTGACGCGGCGACAGTGGATCGCCGTGGCCCTCGCGACGGTCGGCGTGGCGCTGCTGGCGAAAGGCGCGCTCGATACCTTGTGGATCAGCCTGATGCTGGCGCTGAGCTTCGCGTGCTACGGCCTGGCCCGCAAGCTCGCGCCGGTGGCCGCGCTGCCGGGCCTGACGGTCGAGACGCTGGTGCTCTTCGTGCCCGCGCTCGCCCTGATGTGGTGGCAGATGCAGGCGCCGGGCGGGCTGGCGATGGGCTCCTCGACGCGGATCAGCCTGCTGCTGCTCTGCGCCGGGCCGCTGACCGCGATCCCGCTGATGCTCTTCGCCACCGCCGCGCGCGCCCTGCCCTTCTCGGTGCTGGGCTTTATCCAGTTCGTGACGCCGACCGGGTTGTTCCTGATGAGCGTGTTCATCTTCCACGAGCCGCTGAGGCCGATCCAGCTGGTCTGCTTCGCCTTCATCTGGGCGGCCGTCGGCGTATTCTGCTGGGACATCCTTTCACGCCGGACGGGAGGGTAACCCTCCGGCGCGATGGCGCCGGGGTCAGAGCGCCCCGGCGAATCGCAGCGCCTCGCCCTGTGCCTCGTTGGCGAGCTGGCCTTCCCACATCGCCGAGTGCCCGCGCACGATCGTACCGACGACGCGGCCTTCCAGTTCCATCCCTGCGAACGGCGTCCAGCCGCAGCGGCTCTCGCCCCATTCCTCGGTCACGGTGAAAGTGCCCTTGCGGTCGACCACGGTGAAGTCCGCGTCATAGCCCACCGCAATGCGGCCCTTGCCGACGAGACCGAACACCCGCTGCACGCCCGAAGAGGTCATGTCGATCAGCCGCTCTAGGGTCATGCGCCCCTTGGCGACATGGTCGAGCATCAGCGGCAGCAAGGTCTGCACCCCCGGCATGCCCGAGGGGCTGTTCGGATAGGTCTTGGCCTTTTCCTCGCGCGTGTGCGGCGCGTGGTCGGAGCCGATCACGTCGGGCACGCCCGCGCGCAGCCAGTGCCACAACCCGTCGCGGTGCGCGGCCGAGCGGATCGGCGGGTTCATCTGCGCGAACGTGCCGATCCTGGGATAGGCTTCCTCGGCCGCCAGCGTCAGGTGTTGGGGGGTCACCTCGCAGGTCGCGACATCGCGGTGCTGGGCGATCAGCTCCAGCTCGGCCGGGGTGGTGATGTGCAGGATGTGGATCGGGCGGCGCGCCTCGCGGGCAAGGCGCAGGATGCGCCTGGTCGCCAGCATCGCGCTTTCGTCGTCGCGCCATACCGGGTGGCTGGAGGGGTCGCCCTCGACCCGCAGGTCCTTGCGTGCGTTCATGCGCGCCTCGTCCTCGGCATGGATGGCGACGCGGCGACGGCCGTGGGCCAGCACGCGGGCGAGCTGCTCGTCCTCGGCCACCAGCAGGCTGCCGGTCGAGGCGCCCATGAAGATCTTGACGCCCGCCGTACCGGGAATGCGCTCGAGGTCCGCCAGCGCGACCGCATTGTCGGCCGTGGCGCCTACGTAGAACGCGTGATCGCAGTACATCCGGTGATGCGCGCGCTTCAGCTTGTCGAGAACGCGCTCCTCGGTATCGGTATTGGGATTGGTGTTGGGCATCTCGAACACCGCCGTGATGCCGCCCATCACCGCCGCGCGGCTGCCGGTCTCGAGGTCTTCCTTGTGTTCCAGCCCCGGCTCGCGGAAGTGGACCTGGCTGTCGATGACGCCGGGCAGCACGTCGAGCCCGGTGCAGTCGATCCGCTTCGCCGCATCGGGGTAGGAGCCGACGCCGAGGATCTTGCCGTCACGCACCGCGACATCGGCGACCACCGGGCCGCTCGGCGTATGGACGGTGCCGCCGGAAAGGACGAGTTCGGGTGCGGTTGCAGTCATCTGGGACGGCCTTTCTGCGGCAATTTCACGAAGAAGGCCGACCTAGGCCCCTCTCCCGCCGCTTTCAAGGCAATCCCGTCGAGGCGGCCGGTCAGGTCCTGAGGCGGCCCGCCAGCCCCGCCAGCACCTTGTCCTGCGCATCGAGCAGCGCGGCGACTTGCGCGCGGGCGTCGGCGATGGCCTTGACCTCGGGCGATTCCTCGACCGGCGCCTTGTCGCGCGCGTCGGCATAGAGAACGTCGAGTTCGGCGAGCGCGGTCATGCCCGAGGAGCGGCTCGATTCGAGCTTCGCGAGGGCGACGCTGGCAGCGCTCCACGAATCGCTGCCTGTGGAACCTGCCGCGGCACTCGCCCGCTCGGCGGCGGGGCGATTGGACTGGAACTGACGATCCGCCTGCTCCGCGATTTTCACGAGGCCCGCGAGGCGCGTGACGAGATCGGCGCTCGCAGGGGGCAGCGCCGGAGCAGCCTGCCCCGAATCTCCGGGCGCGGCGCTGGCGGTGCCGCTGACGCGCTCGACGTCGCGCTGCGCCAGCGAGGGATAGCCACCGGAAGACGAGCAGGCCGTCATGGCAAGGGAAAGAACGCCGCACAGGATGGCGGGGGCGGTCAAACGGACTTTCGCGCGGATCATGAGGCTGCCATAGCACGGCCGACGCGAAGCGGGAGAGGCTTTGGACCGCCGAAACGGCCAAGTCCTTGCCAAGTCCTTGGTTGACACGAATCGGCCCATCCCCTAACGGCACCCATCTTTCCGGCACCTCGCATCACGCGGGGCGGTCGGCACGTCGCCCGAAAAGTTCCATGGTCCTTCGGGACCTGAGCGGCCGGGGCAGGTTTGTTTCGGCTCGTTTCGGGCATTTTTGAGATTAGGTAAGGGCACCATGTTCGCAGTTGTGCGCACGGGCGGCAAGCAATACCGGGTTGCCGCCGGAGACAAGATCGCGGTCGAGAAGCTGGCTGGTGAAGCCGGTGACAAGATCACCCTGGGTGACATCCTGCTCGCAGGCAAGGACGGCGAAGTCGCGGACATCGCGAACGTGACCGTCGCCGCCGAGATCATCGCCCAGGCGAAGAGCGAGAAGGTCGTGGTGTTCAAGAAGCGCCGCCGCCACAACTATCGTCGCAAGGCAGGCCACCGCCAGCAGATGACCCTGCTGCGCATCGTGTCCGTCGGCTGACCCCAGAATTCGGAGTAACCAGCAATGGCACATAAGAAAGCAGGCGGTTCGTCGCGTAACGGTCGCGACTCCGCGGGACGCCGTCTCGGCGTCAAGAAGTTCGGCGGTCAGGAAGTGATCGGCGGCAACATCATCGTCCGTCAGCGCGGCACCCGCGTGTACCCGGGCGTAAACGTCGGTCTTGGCAAGGACCACACCCTGTTCGCTCTCGCGGAAGGCCGCGTGCGCTTCCACGACGGCAAGCAGGGCCGCAAGTACGTCTCGGTAGACGTCATGGCGGAAGCCGCCGAGTAATCGGATGGTCTCTGTAAGGGCCATCCTGACGGGATGGCCCCGCTGATTCTCTTAAGGGAATCAGCAGAATGAGGGAGAGGGCCCCGCCCGTCTCCCTCTTTTCGTATCTCCCTCCAGCGTGTCCGGGAACCGACACGGCGACTTCGGGTTGCACCGCGCACGGTGCGGCGGCGATGGCGCGCGTCCCCTCGGATCTGTTGCGATTACCGCCTTGTAACCACAGGCGTAATTGCAGTGTCACGCCGGCCCGCTAAGCGCGCGCCGGGGGTTGGAGTAACGAAGATGTTCATTCGCAGCGAAAGGCTGTTCCTGCGCCCTGCCTGGCCGGAGGATCGCGACGAGCTGATGGCCCGGATCGGCCATGAAGCCGTCGTGAGCAACCTCGCCCGCGTGCCCTGGCCCTATACGGCCGAGGACGCCCGCGCCTTCGTCGAAAAGCCGCAGGATCACCGCCTTCCCAGCTTCCTCGTCACCGCGCCCGGTGCCGAAGGTGCCCGTATCGTCGGCGGCTGCGGCCTGTCGATGCTCGATGGCGAGGTCAACCTCGGCTACTGGATCACGCCTGACGAACAGGGGCGCGGCTATGCGACCGAGGCCGCCCGCACCCTGCTGTCGCTGACCCGAGCGCTCGGCCACGACCGCGTCGTGGCGCACCACTTCGTGGACAATGCCGCATCGGGCCGGGTGCTCGAGAAGGTCGGTTTCAGCCGCACAGGTCGTGTTGCCGAGCGCTTCAGCCGGGCACGGGGCTATGCCAGCCCCTCGCGCGAGCACGAGATCGTGTTCGAGAGCCCGGCCGATTGCGGCGGCGGCGATTCGATGAACCGCCGACGCGCCGCCTGATCCCTCCAATTAACCACTGAAAACGACGCTAGGGGTAATCCTCTGGCGCCGTTCTCATATCCGGTTAACCGGCGCCTGCGACGATTTCATCGCTGATCGCGAAGGATTCGCACCAAACTGCGTGCATCTGCGCTGACTTGCGTGCATGATCCGAGTCGCAGGGCACTAGCACGACGGAGAACCGTGGAATGTTCGTCCGCACGGAGAGGTTGTTTTTGAGACCGGCATGGCCGGAGGACTTCGACGATCTTGTCGAGGCTCTTTCGGACGATGACGTTCAGCGCACTGTCGGCGTGGCTCCTTTGCCCCGTTCGGCGGAGGAACTGCGCATCTATCTGGACCGGCCGCGAGATCCGCGCCTTCCCCATTTCTTCATGTATCTGCGCGCGCCCGGCGGGCCGCAACTGGTCGGAAGTATAGGGTTGGGTCGGAGCGACAGCGCGCTCGGCGCCAAGGAGATCGAGGTCGGCTACTGGATCGTCCCGAGATATCGGGGTCGCGGCTATGCCGGAGAGGCCTTGCGCGCGGTGGTGAACCAGGCGCGCTCGCTCGGCCATCTGCGGGTCATCGCCAGCCACTTCGCCGACAGCCGGGGCACGCAGCAGGTGCTGGAAAGCGCCGGCTTCCACGATACCGGGCAGGTACGGTCGCGCTACAGCGCCTCGCGGGCAATGGAGCACCCGGCGCGCATCTACGTCGCGGATCTCGACCGGCGCCTGAGCCCGCGCATGGAAATGGCCGGAGCCGCCTGAACGGGCGCTCCGGTGCGTTGCCTCAGGCTTCTGCGGCGATCCACTTGGGCATGACGTCGGCCGGGATGTCCTCCACCCGCAGGTGATCCACCGCGAGCCCCAGTTCGGGGTAGGCGGCGCGGCGGCGCTTCTCGTCCGAACGGGCCAGCGGCACCACCACGAGGCGGCGGTTGACCTTCTGGCGCCAGTTCATGCGCGCGGTGTTCTCCTGCCCGACGTAGCAGCCCTTGGTGAAGCTGACGCCATGCAGGTCCGCCGCGTTGCATTCGAGCCAGAGCGTTTCGCCATCGCCCAGTTCCGCGCGGCCTTCAGGCACCCGCAGCGCCAGACGGTGGGCACGCCAGGCGGCGTCTGCGCCGGTCTCTTCCTCGGCCGGATCGGTGGCATCGACCACCGCGACCCAGCGCTCGCCAAGGGCGTGGAGGCGCGGGTCCGGCGCGGCGCCGTCGCCCGTGTGCGGCCGCCAGTGCACGGCGAGCCGGTCGTCGCGAGCAATGTCGATCGCCTTGCGCAGCCGGTACATCGACAAGCGCTTCACCAGCGCGTCGGCAACTTCGGCCTCGCAGTCGATGAGCAGCCCCTTGCCGCCCGGCCAGACGATGAAGTCGAACAGCGCCTTGCCCTGCGGCGTCAGCAGTCCCGTCCAGACCGGCAGGGTTCCGGCCACGTCCGAGGTCACGAGACCCTGCAGGAAATCGACGACGTTCTCATTCGAATCGGGGCGCGGGGACAGCCGGATCACGGCGCGGTCGAACAGGCGGGTAGCGGTCATGCGCCCTAAGTGGAGTAGCCCGAACCGCCCCGCAAGACCCTCACTTGGTCGATGGACATTTCGCGAGACGTTCGCGCATTTCGTCGAGCACCCAGACGGCGGCGGGGCCGGGCCGGCTGTCCTTGCGCCAAAGCGCCACGAGCGCGTAATCGAGCGCGGACCGCTCGGGCAGCTTCAGTTCCACGAGTGTGCCTGCCTCGAGGTCCACCCTCACGGCATGGCGCGGCATCGAGCCCCAGCCGATGCCCTCCTTGAGCAGCGCATGCTTGGCGCCGAGGTCCGCCAGACGCCACGAACGCGGGCTGAACACGGAGAAATCGCGCCCCTCCGTCAGCGGCGAACGGTCGGTCAGGACAAGTTGCAGGTGCTTGCGCGTCTCGCCCGGCTCGATCCGCTCGAACTTGGCGAGGGCGTGGTCGGGGGCGGCGACGGGAACCATCTCGACCGAGCCGATCGTCTCGCGCTCGATCTCCGCAAGGTCCATGATGTCCGGCCCGGCGATACCCAGCGTTGCGCGCCCGTCGAGCACCAGCGCCGCCACGGCGCCCAGCGCCTCGATGTGGAGGCGTAGCGGAACCGTCGGAAAACGCACCTGAAAGTCGCGCAACAGGCGGGCGAGCACGTTGCCCGGCACCATCACGTCCACCGCCAGCGACAGCTCCGCCTCCAGCCCCTGCCGCAGACTGCGGACCTTGGCGAGCAGGGCGTCGACGTCGTCGGAGATCGCGTGCGCCTCGGACAACAGCGCACGACCGGCCTCGGTCAGCTGCGGACGGCGCGAGCCTTCGCGGTCGAACAGGCGCACGTCGAGCTGGCTTTCGAGCTGGGCGATGGCGTAGCTGACCACCGAAATCGCGCGCCCAAGTCGCCTGGCGGCTGCATTGAAACTGCCCTCTTCCACCACGGCCAGAAAGCACCGCAAGTGATCGAGACTGGGCGGAACGACGTCGACCATTCAACTTTCCTGAATAATTCAGCCGAGTTTATCACAATTTCACGGTAGCCACGCAAGGGCTACAGGGCACTCAACAGGGCCTTAACGGCACCTAACGCATACAAAGGAGTGCCCCATGATCGAACTGCGTCCCTTCGAGAGCATCGGCGCCGCCAATCACGGATGGCTCGATGCCCGCCACCATTTCTCCTTCGCCGACTACCATGATCCGGCGCGCACCAACTGGGGGCGCCTGCGGGTCTGGAACGACGACACCATCGCCGCCAGGTCCGGCTTCCCGCCGCACCCCCACCGCGACATGGAGATCGTCACTTATGTCCGCACCGGCGCGATCACGCACAAGGACAGCCTGGGCAACACCGGCCGCACCGGCGCGGGCGACGTCCAGGTTATGAGCGCCGGCACCGGCATCCAGCACTCGGAGTACAACCTCGAGGACGAGGCGACGACGCTGTTCCAGATCTGGATCATCCCCGACCGCCGCGGCGAGCAGCCGAGCTGGGGCGCCCGTCCCTTCCCCAAGGAGGACCGTTCGGGCCAGTTCGTGACCTTGGCAAGCGGCATCGCCGGGGACGACGACGCCCTCCACATCAACGCCGAGGCGCGCGTGCTGGGCGCGACGGTGAAGGCGGGCGACACGGTGACTTACGCCACCGACGCCGCGCGCCACAGCTACCTCGTCCCCGCCACCGGCCGCATCCGGGTCGGTGACGTGGAAGCCAATGCCCGCGACGGCGTGGCCATCACCGGGCTCGACACGATCACCGTGACCGCTCTCGAAGACGCGGAACTGGTGCTGGTGGACGCAGCCTGACATAGCGCAGGGGGGTGATTCGAAAGGATTGCCCCCCTGCTTGCGCACTCTCCCTAAGCCCTTAGCAGACAAGGACATATTTCGATGACCGGACGTATCGCCAATCCCAAGATCGAGAAGCTCATCGTCGACCGCTGGAGCCCCCGCGCCTTCGACGGCAGCGAGATGCCGCAGGAAGACCTCGACGCGATCCTCGAAGCCGGTGGCTGGGCGCCCTCGGCCTACAACGTGCAGCCCTGGACCTTCCTCTACGCCAAGAAGGGCGACGCGAACTGGGACCTGTTCCTGTCGGGCCTGATCGACTTCAACGCCGGCTGGGCCAAGGAAGCCTCGGCGATCGTCTATGTCGTCTCCGACAAGTTCATGCGCTCGGACAAGGGCAACTCCGAAAACCACAGCCACAGCTTCGACGCTGGCGCCGCCTGGGTGCTCGCCGCGATCCAGGCGCAGGCGCTGGGCTACCACACCCACGGCATGACCGGCCTGAAGTTCGGCGAGGCCGAAGCCGCGCTCGGCATCCCGGAAGACCATCGCCTCGAAGCCGCCTTCGCCATCGGCAAGCAGGGTGACAAGTCGGTCCTGCCCGACTTCCTGCAGGAGCGCGAAGTCGCCAGCGACCGCAAGCCGCTGGCCGAGATCGCCAAGGCCGGCAAGTTCGCCTGATCCTTTCGGCGCCCGCACCCCCTCCCCCCTCCAGTGCGGGCGCCCATCGGCCCGGTCCTCCCAACGGAGGGCCGGGCTTTTTGATTCGCCCGCCAAGACGCGATGGCATGTGATCAAACCCACCCTTCGTCATTGCGAGCGCAGCGAAGCAATCCACGGCGGTTGATGCTGCCCTGGATTGCTTCGCTGCGCTCGCAATGACGGATGAGGGGAGACGGGCGACTCTCACTTACATCCAGTCTCATCGCGCCCCGATCTTCCCGCCGCCCTGAAATCGCCTTGATCGCATGGCCTCCTGCTCTTCATGCCGATCGCCGACCTCCCGCCCGAACCGCCCGCGATCGCAGCGCCGCTGTTCGACCTTGCGCAGATGCCGCAGGACGGGACGGTCAATCTCCATGCCGTCAAGCCGCGCTGCCCGGTCGGCCGCCCCGGAGAAATCGTCGTCTGCGCGACCAACCCGGAAAAGGAGCGCCTGCGTCCGCTTCCCGATACTTACGAAACGCCGGACGGCCTGCCCCGCGCGCAGATGGGCCTGAGCGAAAACTCCTCGCTCGGCGTCGAGCTTGATTCGGCGACGCTGGGCAGCGGGCAAGTCAGCAACCGAGCGATGGTGCGCTACAAGCTGAAGTTCTGATAGCCCGCCTATCGCATTGCGAGGCAAATCCGGGCTCGTCACCCGCACCGCTCTGCGCCATAGCGCCGCCATGGTCCGGCACATTCATTCCCTGCGCCTCCACGCCCTCGGCCGTCTGGGCTGGGCGCGCGGCGCGATCGGCGCGGCGCTGGGGATCGCGCTTTCCGGCTTCGCGACATGGGCCCTGCTCGGCGGCCATCAGGCCCACGCCCTGCCCTTCCTCGTCGCGCCGCTGGGCGCCTCAGCGGTGCTGGTGTTCTGCGTTCCGGCGAGCCCTCTCGCGCAGCCGTGGTCGGTGATCGGCGGAGACCTGCTCTCGGCCGCGATCGGCATTTCGATCGGGCACCTGATCGGCAATCCGTGGCTGGGCGGGAGCATCGCGGTGGGGCTTGCCATCGCGGCGATGTCGGTGGCCCGCTGCCTCCATCCGCCGGGCGGTGCCTGCGCCCTGCTCTGCGCGCTCGGCGCGGGCGGGCAGGTGCCGTGGGACGCGACGCTGATGATCCCGATCGGCGCCAACGTGCTGGTGCTGTGCAGCTTCGGCTGGCTCTACAACAACTTCACCGGTCACGCCTGGCCGCATGTCGCGCCGCCCCCGCCGGTTCCCGTCTCCACGCGTGAGGACGTCGTCGCGGTGCTGGAGGAATGGGACGAAGTGCTCGACGTGGACGTCGATGATCTCGACGCCTTCGTGCAGGCGGTGCTGCGACGCCGGGCGTCCTGACGCGAAAAGTCCCACCCCCCGGCCAGAAGGGTGGGACTCCCCGAACGTTCCGACGCAGTCTGCCTGAAGGGCTCCCAGCCCGGTGAACCAGATTCAGGCAGGCCCCGCGTCAGGTGAAGGCGACGATGATCGCGACCGCCAGGCCCCAGCACAGGATCAGCACGGGTAGCGTGAGAACCTGGACGGCCGCTTCGCCCGCCGTGAGCCTTCCGTTCAGAGTGTCGATGCCGCGTGCGGCAAGCTGGCCCCATGTTGGCGCGGCGGCATCGTTGTGGGGTTTCATCTTCACCCAGTACCCGGCCAGCCCGAACGCCATGAGGACGAACCCGGCGAAGATGACCATCGGGATGGCCAGTTCCGGGTTCATGAACGTGGCGGCCATGACACCGATGAAGGCGAGGTAGAGCGCGACCGTGGCGACATAGAAGCCGGTCGGCAGGCCGAAGCTGCGGTCAACTCCAAAATGCATTGGCGTGCGGGCGGGAACGGCCGTGACCGTAGCCAGACCCTGAAGCTGCTGCCGGGTAAGACGTTGGGACATGATGCTGATCTCCTTGGGTGATCGGCATATGCGCGCCTTCGCGCCATGATTCGTTGATGCGGGTCAAATGCGGCGAAGATTGTGAGTGGGGGAGGCCAGCAATGCGAAGGCTCCCCCTCTCTCGTCATTGCGAGCGCAGCGAAGCAATCCAGGGCCGCGTAAACCGCCCTGGATTGCTTCGCTGCGCTCGCAATGACGAGGCAGGTTTCTATTTACTCCGGCCTCGCGCGATCTCACCCCCAGCGCGCGATATCCTCGAAGTCCTGCTCCCGCGGTTCGATCCAGCGCCATTGGCCGCCGGTCTTCTCGCGCTTCCAGAACCACGATTCGCTCTTGAGGTGGTCCATCGCGAAGTCCGCCGCCGCAAAGGCATCGCGCCGGTGCCGGGCAGCGGCGGCAACAAGCACGATCGGCTCGGCCGGGAGCATCACCCCGCTGCGGTGGATCACCAGCAGCCCGTCAAGCGCCCAGCGCCCGCGCACGCGCGTCGACAGATCTTGCATCGCGGGCAGCGTCAGCGGGTCATAGTGCCGCAGTTCCAGCGCCTCGCAGCCCCCGCCCTCACGCACTTGCCCAAGGAAGCTGACGATCCCGCCCGCTTGCGGGTGCGCGGCGGTGAAGGCGCTCAGTTCCGCTGCCGGATCGAAGCCGGACGTCAGCAGGCGAACGTCGGACATGTCAGCCACCCGAAACCGGCGGCAGGAAGGCCAGTTCGTCGCCATCCGCCAGCACCACGCCGCCCTTTTCGGCGATCAGCGCGCCGTTGAGCGCCACTTTCACCCGGACACCGGCGACGGTCTCGACCAGTTCGGGCGTGTAATGCTCCTCCAGATGCGCCAGCAGAGCGGCCCAGCCGAGCGGTACATCGACGCTGATGCCATCCGTCCCCGCCAGCTCCTCAAGCCGTCCGAGGAACACCAGTTTCGCAGTCATCTCACCCACCCGTCATCGACATGTGCCGCGCCAGCGCAGGCGCCTCGCCGCGTCCGTCGATCGCGAAGTGATGGCGCTCAGGCTTGATCCGCATCGCCGTGTCCAGCGCCGCCGACAAGGCGCCTTGCGGATCGTCCGAACGCAGCGCCGCGCGCAGGTCCACCTGCTCGTTGCCGCCGAGGCACGCATAGAGCTGCCCCGTCGCGGTGACGCGGATGCGGTTGCAGCCCTCGCAGAAGTTGTTTGTCAGCGGGGTGATCAGGCCGAGCCGTCGGCCGGTTTCCGCGACGTCCCAGTAACGCGCCGGGCCGCCGGTGCGGTGCCCGCTCGGCGCAAGCGTCCAGCGCCGGGCCAGATCCTCCTGCACCGCGACGAGCGGCAAGTAGTGGTCGAAGCGGTCTTCCTCCACTTCGCCCAGCGGCATGACCTCGATCAGCGTCGCCTCGAAGCCCTGCGCGTGCGCCCAGGCGACGATATCGGCGATCTCGTGCTCGTTGATGCCCTTGAGCGCCACAGTGTTGAGCTTGACCTTCAGGCCCGCCGCCTTCGCCGCCGCCAGCCCCTCCAGCACCTGCGGCAGCGAATCGCGCCGGGTCAGCCGCGCGAAAGCCTCGCGGTCGAGGGTATCGAGCGAAACGTTGATCCGTCGCACCCCCGCCGCGCGCAGATCGTCGGCGAATTCGGCAAGGCGGGTGCCGTTGGTGGTGAGGGTCAGCTCTTCCAGCCCACCCTGCCCGTCAGCCGCGCCGATCCGGCGGCCGAGCGCCCGGACGAGGTCGATCATGTCGCGCCGGACCAGCGGTTCGCCGCCGGTCAGCCGCAATTTGGTGATACCGCGTGCGATGAAGCCGAGGGCAAGGTCGTGCATCTCGTCGAGCGTCAGCACGTCCTTCTTGGGAAGGAACGTCATCCGCTCCGGCATGCAGTAGGCGCAGCGCAAGTCGCAGCGGTCGGTCACCGACAGGCGCAGGTAGGTGATCCTGCGCTGGAACTGGTCGACGAGGGGCTGCGGCGTGCTCATTCGGACGGATATAGCACTCCGCCCGCGCCCTTGCCATTGAGCGGTAGTAATTGTCCCGTCACACCGCCTGCACCGTCAAGCCAGCGTTGCGCCGCTGCCACAGCCTCCCGCCCACCTGCTCCGGCGTCGCTCTCGACGGCATTGACCCGCGAAGGTGCGAAGCGGCGGGCAAGGCCCTGCACGGCGGCAAGGCGCCAGGCGCGATGCTCGTGATTCGCGGGCAGGAAAACCAGCGTCAGCGGATCGGCGCCGCCCGACAGCGTCGCCTCGATCCCGGGCAGCAGGCGGGCATGGAAATCGGCCGCAGCCTCGAGCGCGTCGTCCGACAGCGGCCCGAGATGGAGCAACTCGTTCAACGACGTTCCCGCGTCAGGGTCATGCCGATCAGTTCGTTGACCTCGGTGAGCGCCAGCTTGACGATCTTCACCGTCACCGCCTCGACCCGCTCGTCCTGCAGGAACAGCGTCTCACAGACGTGGTCGGCGACCGCCTCGATCAGCTTGAAGTGGACACCCTGTGGCAGCGCTTCCGACGCCGCGAACTTGAGGTCCATGTAGTTCTTGCTCGCCGTCAGCGGCGTGTCAGGGGCGTAGTGGTCCGCAGGCCGCAGCTTCACCGTGATGGTGAAACGCAGGGGCTGCGGCTTGCCGGTTTCCTCCGAGTAGATGCCGGTGAGGACATCCTGCTCGAAATCGGCAACTTCAAGGATCAGCGAATCGGCCATGATGTGGGCGCCTTTAGGATATCATCGCTCGCAACGAAAACATTTCGTCATTGCGAGCGTAGCGAAGCAATCCAGGGCAGCACAAACCGCGCTGGATTGCTTCGCTACGCTCGCAATGACGAAAGTGATTGGGGCTACTCGGGATTGGACCAGCGCGCGAAGATCGCGGTCGGCAGCAACCGCCCCTCACCGTCTTCCCGCACCGACAGGTCGCCATGCTCGATCTTCCCGGGAAGTCCGGCGAACAGCTCGTCCATCAGCCCGGCCAGCGCCAGCGAGGACATGCGCACCGCATAGACCGTCAGGAACAGGAACCGGCTGTCAGCATCGAGCAGCTTGCGGCAATCGGCGAGAAGCCCCGGAAGGTGCTCTTCCAGACGCCAGGTCTCGCCGGTGGGGCCGCGCCCGAACTTGGGCGGGTCGAGGATGATGCCGTCGTAGCGCTTCTCACGCCGAACTTCGCGCGCGGCGAACTTGGCCGCGTCGTCGATCATCCAGCGCACCGGGCGGTCCTGCAGCCCCGCCAGAGCGGCGTTCTCGCGCGCCTGTGCGACGGACTTCTTGGACGCATCCACATGTGTCACCGGGCCGTGCGCGGAGAGTGCCAGCGTACCGACGCCGGTATAGCCGAACAGGTTCATCGTGCTGGCATCGGTGCGCCCGGCCAGCATCCCGCGCATCCAGTCCCAAACTGGCGCCATGTCCGGGAAGAAGCCGAGATGACGGAACGGGGTGCACTGCGCGGTGAACGAAACTTCGTTCCACGCCAGCGGCCAGCCGTCGCGGGGCACGGGCTTGTCAAACTGCCAACGCCCACCGCCGTCCTCGTCGGAACCGGGCACGAACTCGCCATGGGCGTCCCAATGCTCGCTCCGCGGAGTCCACATCGCCTGCGGTTCGGGGCGCACGAAGCGGTAGTCGCCGTAGCGCTCCAGCTTGCGTCCGTGGCCCGAATCGACGAGGCCGTAATCCGCCCAACCCTCTCCGGCGAGGATCAGCGGGTCTGTGACAAGCTCAGCCATCAGACTTTCGGGCTGGCGTGCGCCGCCACGAATTCGGTCACGGCCTCGAAGGTGCCGGGCAGCGTTTCGTACTTTTCCTCACGCTCGAACAGGTCGCCCACGCGGGTCGGCAGGGTCGGACGCTGGCCGGTGGCGCGCTCGACCGCCTCGGGGAACTTGGCAGGGTGCGCGGTCGCCAGCGTGACGACCGGCACGCTCGCGTCGATGCCCGCCGTGCGCGCGGCGAAAAGACCGCAGGCGGTGTGCGGGTCGATCAGTTCGCCGGTCGCCTCGTAGGCCCAGCGGATGGTCGAGGCCATCTCGTCGGCATCGGCACGGGCCGACGAGAACAGCGCCGAGGCGCCCTCACGCTGCGCGTTGGTCAGTTGCATCGCCTTCGTCGATTCGAACCCGGCCATCTGCTCGGCCAGAGCCTTGCCGTCGCGCCCCCCGAGGTCGAACAGCAGGCGCTCGAAATTCGAGGACACCTGAATGTCCATCGACGGCGCAGCGGTCGGCGTCACCGTCCCCTGCGAGTAATCGCCCTCGGCCAGCGCGCGGTGAAGGATGTCGTTCACGTTGGTCGCGACGATCAGCCTCTCGACCGGCAGACCCATCTGCGCCGCCACATAGCCCGCGAAAACGTCGCCGAAGTTGCCCGTCGGCACCGAGAACGCCACCTTGCGATGCGGCGCGCCAAGCTGCAGCCCGGCCGCGAAGTAGTACACGACCTGCGCCATCAGGCGCGCCCAGTTGATCGAGTTCACCGCGCCGATGGCGAAGCGGTCGGTCATACCCTTGTCATTGAACACGCGCTTCACGATCGCCTGCGCGTCGTCGAAGTTGGCGTGCTCCAGCGCGATGTTGTGCACGTTGGGCGCCAGCACCGTCGTCATCTGGCGGCGCTGCACGTCCGAAACGCGGCCCTTGGGGTGGAGCATGAAGATGTCCACCTTCGCACGCCCCGCAACCGCGTCAATCGCCGCAGACCCGGTATCGCCCGAGGTCGCACCCACGATCGTCAGGTTGCGATCCGAACGGCCAAGGAACTCCTCGAACAACAGGCCCAGCAACTGCAGCGCCACGTCCTTGAACGCCAGCGTCGGGCCGTGGAACAGCTCAAGCAACCACTGCTGCGAATCGAGCTGCTTGAGCGGCGTTACGCCGTCATGCGCGAAACGGCCGTAAGCTGCCGTGGTCAGCTCCAGCAGGCGCTCTTCGGTGAGGCTGCCCGCGACGAACGGCGCCATGACCTTTGCGGCCAACTCGGCATAAGGAAGCCCCGCCCAGCTCGCGATTTCCTCGGCCGAGAAACGCGGCCACTCACGCGGAACGTAAAGGCCACCATCCGATGCGAGGCCGGCAAGCGTCGCGCCTTCGAAATCAAGCGCCGGAGCGCTGCCGCGGGTGCTGATATAGTCCATCGGGCGCGGTTAGCCTTGAAGGCGGGAAATGAAAAGGGCGTGAAGGGTGTGAAGAAGGAAAGAAATGAATCTGGGGCCATCGCCCCAGACCCCTTAACCGTCGAGGTGACGCGCGCAGCCTCCTCCCGCGCCCACGGTGAGCCGGGAGACAAATAGCCTGCGGCGCAATGTGTGGCTGAGGCTGCTGCGCGCCCGACGACGACGGTATGGGGGTCTGGGGCGCCAAAGGTATATGGGGGGCCCCAGGACTTCCTACTTCCTCTTCCTGAGCGCCAGAAAGTAGATAACCAAAGCCGTAACCGCAAAGAAGAACCACTGCCCCGCATACGACAAGTGGTTGTTCGGCAAGTCCGCCGGATCAGGGATCGCGTTTTCCTTCAGCCCGCCGACCGCAGGCATCGCAACGAGGCGCGGGCCGGGGGCGATCATGCCGGTGACGTCTCCGCCCTGCCATGCTCCAGCGTTGGGCTGGAGCGACCATCCCATCACCACCAGCGCCCTGCCACCGCCCGGCAGCGTGCATTCGGCGGTCTGGGCCACGCCGGGCTCCCCTTTGGCGTTGCTTCCGGCGATGCTGCTGCGGTCGCCTACGCCCGCGCAGACGAGATGGGCGCGGCGATAGAGCAGGTCCTTGCCGATGCCTCGGGATGTCCACTCGACGGGCGCGGGGTTCTTCTGCGCGGCGGCGTAGTGGGCCAGCAGCGCTTCCTTTTCATGGAGGCGGCGCAGTTGCCAAAAGCCCATCGCGATCATCACCGCCACGGCGGCAAGGACGATGAGGGTCGCGAAGACGGGGATTCGGCGCATGTCAGGTCCTGATGCGAAAAAGGCAGCCGAAGCGGTCTTCGGCTGCCTTTTCGGAATGAACGATCTGTTCGATCAGTGCGTGGGCCAATTAATGCGTGGGATAGCCCCAGCCGCCCCAGATGTAGACCGCGACGAAGAGGAACAGCCACACCACGTCGACGAAGTGCCAGTACCATGCCGCCGCTTCGAAGCCGAAGTGCTGGCGGGGCGTGAAGTCGCCGTTGTAGGTGCGCTTGAGGCAGACGATCAGCATGATCGTGCCGACGATCACGTGGAAGCCGTGGAAGCCGGTCGCCATGTAGAAGGCCGAGCTGTAGGTGTTGCCGCCGAAGCCGAACGGGGCATGCATGTACTCGTAGGCCTGAATGCACGAGAACAGCGCGCCGAGCAGGATCGTCGCCCACAGGCCCTTCTTGAGCCCTTCACGATCGCCGTGGATCAGCGAGTGGTGCGCCCAGGTGACGGTAGTGCCCGAGCACAGCAGGATCAGCGTGTTGAGCAGCGGCAGGGCGAAGGGGTCCATGACCGCCTCGATCGCCTTGGGCGGCCACTGCCCGCCGATGACGTCCGCCAGTTCGGAGGGGAACAGCGAGAAGTCGAAGAAGGCCCAGAACCAGCCGACGAAGAACATCACTTCCGAAGCGATGAACAGGATCATGCCGTAGCGCTGGTGCAGCTGGACGACGGGCGTGTGATCGCCCGCGTGCGCCTCGTTGACGATCTTGGAGAACCACATGAACATCGAGGCCAGCAGGATCGCGAGCCCGGCCCAGGGCACGAAATGGCCGCCGGGCATCTTGTGCATGAACAGCACCATGCCGGTGGTGAAGGTGAAGGCGCCGATGGTCGTCGCCAGAGGCGCGATGTCGGGCGGAAGAATGTGGTAATCGTGGTTCTTCGTACCTGCCATGGTGCCTTCGTCCCCGTTCATCCAATCTCGTGTGCCGTCTGCCGCCCTGTTTTATCATGGCCGACGGTTCTTGGTACTTCGCTTAACTGCCCGTGCGCGGATGGTCCAGTGCCTTTGCGTCCTCCACCCGCGTGACGTGGAAGGTATAGCTCAGCGTGATCTGCTGCACGTCCTTGTTGTCCGGGTCGGTCAGGATCGCCGGATCGACGTAATAGAGCACCGGCATGCGCACTTCCTCGCCGGGCTTCAGCGTCTGCTCGGTGAAGCAGAAGCACTGGATCTTGTTGAAGTAGCGCGCGGCCTGTTCGGGCTCGACGTTGAAGCTGGCGGTGCCGGTGACGGTCTTGTCGCTGTCGTTCTTGGCCCAGAACAGCGCCATGTCGCGGGCGCCGATCGAGACCGTGTCGGTGCGCTGCAGCGGCTTGAACTGCCAGGGCATGTTGCGCTCGACATTGGCGTCGAAGCGGATCGATATCGTCCTGCCGCTGTCCTTGACGGTGGCCGCCTTGGCCTCGTCGGCGCGCTGGGTGGTGCCGCCGTAGCCGGTCACCTGACAGAAGATGCGGTAGAGCGGCACCGACGCGAACCCCAGGCCGAGCATCGTCAGCGCCGCCGAAGCGGCCGTCAGCGCGACCTTACGGTTGGAGCGGGGTTCGCCCTTCCCCGCCATCAGCCCATCTTCACGATCGAGATGAAGAACACCAGCACCACGAAGGCCGCGAGGCTGAGGCCGAGGGCGCGGTTACGGCTGCGGCGGATCTGTTCGATGGTCTTCTCGGTCATGGAACGTCCTCAAAGCGGAATGTAGCGATCGACCACGAGCGCGGCGAACAGGGCGAAAAGGTAGAGCACCGAGTAGGCGAACAGCTGCTTCTCGGGCTTCATGGCATCGTCATCGCCGCTGCGCGTGCGCAGTCCAACGCGGATCGAGAGGGCGAGGAACACCGTGGAGAGCGCCAGCGCCGAAACGCCGTAGATCGCGCCCGCGTGCTCCTTGCCCGGCAGCCACCATGGCAGCGCGCTGAGCGGCAGCAGCAGCACGGCGTAAGCGAGGATCTGGCGGCGGGTCGAACGTTCGCCCGCGACGACCGGCATCATCGGGATGCCGACCTTGGCGTATTCGGTCTTCACGAAAAGCGCGAGCGCCCAGAAGTGCGGCGGCGTCCAGAAGAAGATGATCGCGAAGAGTACGACCGGCATCGTCGAGATGTGGCCGGTCGCGGCGATCCAACCGATCAGCGGCGGAAACGCGCCCGCGCCGCCGCCGATGACGATGTTCTGCGGCGTGCGGGGCTTCAGCCAGATCGTGTAGATCACGGCGTAGTAGACGATCGAGATCGCAAGGATCGCGGCAGCCAGCCAGCTGATCGCGAAGCCCATCAGGAACACCGATGCCGCGCACAGGATACCGGCAAAGTCGCGCGCGGTGGTGCGATCGAGCCGTCCCTGCGGCAGCGGGCGCTTGGCGGTGCGCTTCATCCCGGCGTCGATGTCCGCTTCCCACCACTGGTTGAGCGCGGCGGCGCCGCCTGCGCCCATGGCGATGCACAGGATCGCGGTAAAGCCGAGGACGGGGTGGATGCTTTCAGGCGCGGCGAGCAGGCCGCACAGGCCGGTGAAGATCACCAGGCTCATCACGCGCGGCTTGGTCAGCGCGATCAGGTCGCGCCAATCCGCAGGGGCCGCGTTGGCGGCAGGAATCGAATTCGTGGGGGTCATGATGGGCCGCCCATACACCCGGGGACCGATTCAGGCGAGTGCCAGAACGTCTCAGCCCCATCCGGTGAAGGTTAGCGGCCGCCCCGGAAAGGTCCGGGGCGGCCGCAGGGGATCAGTGGTGCACCGTCTCGCCGATGACCGGAAGGGTCTCGAACTGGTGGTACGGCGGCGGGCTGGAGAGCGTCCACTCAAGCGTGGTCGCGCCTTCGCCCCAGTAGTTGTCACCCACCTTCTTACCGGCGGTGAAGGCGTAGATGATGTTGATGAACCAGATCACGAGGCTGAAGGCCATAACCATGTAGCCCACGGTCGCGATGTGGTTCCAGTGGGTATAGGCTTCCGCGTAGTCCGGATAGCGGCGCGGCATGCCCTGCAGGCCCAGGAAGTGCATCGGGAAGAAGATCATGTTCACGCCCACGAAGAAGATCCAGAAGTGGACGTGGGACAGGAACTCCGAGTGCATGCGGCCGCTCATCTTCGGGAACCAGTAGTAGAACCCTGCGAAGAGCGCGGTCACCGCACCCAGCGACAGCACGTAGTGGAAGTGCGCGACGACGAAGTAGGTGTCGTGCACGACGTCGTCGATACCGCCGTTGGCGAGGTAGACGCCGGTGACGCCGCCCACGGTGAACAGGAAGATGAAGCCCATCGCCCATACCATCGGCGACTTGAACTCCACCGAACCGCCCCACATCGTGGCGATCCACGAGAAGATCTTCACGCCGGTCGGCACCGCGATGACCATGGTGGCGGCGGTGAAGTACATCTTGGTGTTCACCGAAAGGCCGGTGGCGTACATGTGGTGCGCCCACACGATGAAGCCGACCACGCCGATCGCGACCATCGCGTAAGCCATGCCGAGGTAGCCGAACACCGGCTTCTTCGAGAAGGTCGAGATGATCTGCGAGATGATGCCGAAGCCCGGCAGGATCATGATGTAGACTTCGGGGTGGCCGAAGAACCAGAACAGGTGCTGGTAGAGCACCGGATCACCGCCGCCCGAAGCGTCGAAGAAGGTGGTGCCGAAGTTGCGATCGGTCAGCAGCATGGTGATCGCGGCGGCAAGGACCGGCAGCGAGAGCAGCAGCAGGAACGCGGTCACCAGCACCGACCACACGAACAGCGGCATCTTGTGGATGGTCATCCCCGGCGCGCGCATGTTGAAGATCGTGGTGATGAAGTTAATCGCGCCCATGATCGAGCCGGCACCGGCAAGGTGCAGCGCGAAGATGCCGAAGTCCACTGCGGGCCCGGGCGAACCGCTGGTCGAGAGCGGGGCATAGACCGTCCAGCCGGTGCCCGCGCCGTTGCCCGTGCCGCCCGGCACGAAGGCGGAGCACAGCAGCGAGCAGAAGCCCGCCACCGTCAGCCAGAAAGAGATGTTGTTCATGCGCGGGAACGCCATGTCCGGCGCGCCGATCATGATCGGCACGAACCAGTTGCCGAAGCCGCCGATGATCGCGGGCATCACCATGAAGAACACCATGATGAGGCCGTGCGCGGTGATCAGCACGTTCCAGGTGTGCAGCGTGGTGTTGAAGTCCGGGTTCACCGCGCCGAACCAGCGCGCGAAGGTGTCGAGGTACTGGATGCCCGGCTCGTTCAGCTCGACGCGCATCATGCCCGAGAAGGCACCGCCGATGATCCCCGCGAAGATCGCGAAGATCAAGTACATCGTGCCGATGTCCTTGTGGTTGGTCGACATGAACCAGCGCGCGAAGAACGCGGGCTTGTGTTCGGCGTGATGGCCGTGGTCTTCCGGGTGAGCCTGGAAGTGGTCAGCGGTGGTTGCCATGGTGGGGACCCTGTCCTCTCGTATCGCTATTATTCGGCTTCGGCGGTCGCTTCGCCGGCAGGCGCTTCGGAAGCAGGAGCTTCAGAAGAACCTGGGGCGGGAGCGGCGGCAGGAGCCGCAGCGGCTTCGGCGGCGGCCGCAGGCTTCTTCTGCCCGTCGATCTCCGCGCCGGCATGGGTCAGGACCCAGGCATTATACTTATCACGCGGCAGCGCCTCGACCGCGATCGGCATGTAGCCGTGCTTGGCGCCGCACAGTTCGGAGCACTGGCCGTAATAGACGCCCGGCTTCTCGATGAAGAGAACCTTCTCGTTGATGCGGCCCGGCACCGCGTCCAGCTTGAACCACAGCGAGGGCACCGCGAACGAGTGGATCACGTCGGTGGCGGTGATCTGCAGGCGGATCGGTTCGCCGACCGGCACGACCATGCGGTTGTCCACCTCGAGGTGCGACGGGCCGTCCCAGGGCTTGGAGCCGACTTCGCGGACACCGTTATTGACGGTCGGCTGGCCGGGGATGTTCAGCATGTTCGAGATCACCTCGAAGTCGCCGTTGTCCGGGTAGCCATACGTCCAGAACCACTGGTTGCCGGTGACCTTGACGGTCAGCGCGGTCTTGGGCGCGGGCTTGTACTGCTTGGCGATGAGGTCGATCGAGGGCACCGCGATGCCGATCAGGATCAGCACCGGCGCCAGCGTCCACACCACTTCGAGCACGGTGTTGTGGCTGGTCTTCGACGGCACCGGATTGGCGCGGCGGTTGAAGCGCACGATGACGATCGCCAGCAGCGCCAGCACGAACAGCGAGATGATGAGGCAGATCCACAGCAGGCCGTGGTGCAGCCATTCGCCGTATTCACCCGTAGGCGAGAACTGCTGCTGGAGGTTGATACCGCCGTCGACCGGCATGCCGATGCCCGGCGTCGGCTTCATCGGGGTATAACTTCCGGCGGAAGGAGCGGCGGCGTCCTGCGCCATTGCAGGCGCGGCGAACGTCAGCACGCTGGCGAGAGCCCCGTTAAAGGATAGTCCAAGGGCTCTGCGAACCCTTCCTGCACCAATGGAAATCTTGCCCAATGTCATGGTTTTTTGCGCTTCCACTTCCTTCGAACGCCCGTGCCGTATCAACGACTTCAAGCGCACCCCTGTCATGGCGGCGTTTTTCGCCCCCTTTGGGCCGGGCTATACGCGGCCTTGCCGCCCGTCTCAAGCGCCTCTAGGGGAATTTTTGCCGCAAGCGCCAGACGAACTGTGCGCGAACACTCGAAAAACGCTCCAGAGGTATAGTTGCAAATGCTCGAAGAAGAGGTCCTCGCCGAATTCCGCGCCTGCAAGGCGCTGCTGGAAGGACACTTCCTGCTGTCGTCCGGCCGCCACAGCGCGTACTATCTTCAGTGCGCCCGCGTGCTGATGAACCCCGACCGCGCCGCGCGTCTTGCCGTAGCGATCGCATCCAAGCTGCCGCACGACATCCGCAAGCAGATCACCAAGGTCGTCTCGCCCGCGATGGGCGGCGTCATCATCGGCCAGGAGATGGGCCGCGCCCTCCAGGTCGACGCGATGTTCGTCGAGCGCCCCACCGGCACGTTCGAACTGCGCCGCGGCTTCTCGCTGGAACCGGGCGACAAGGTGCTGATGGTCGAGGACGTGGTCACCACCGGCCTGTCCAGCCGCGAGGCCATCAAGGCCATCGAGGAAGCCGGCGGCACCGTGATCGCGGCGGCTTCGCTGGTCGATCGCTCGGCCGGATCGGTGGATCTGGGCGTGCCGTTCTTCCCGCTCGTGGCGCTGAACTTCCCGACTTACGCGCCCGACGAACTGCCGCCCGAACTCGCCTCCTCGCAGGCGGTAAAGCCCGGCAGCCGCGCCCAGTAATTCTTGTTATCGGATGATCCCATGAACGTGCTCAAGCCCGCCCGCCTGCGTCTCGGCGTCAACATCGACCATGTCGCGACGATCCGTAACGCGCGCGGCGGCGAGCATCCGGACCCGGCCCGCGCCGCGCAGATCGTGGCGCGCGCCGGGGGCGACGGCATCACCGTCCACTTGCGCGAGGATCGCCGCCACATCCGCGACGACGACCTCTTCCGCGTCGCGGAGGCGACCGGCCTGCCCATCAACCTGGAGATGGCCGCCACCGACGAGATGCTGGAGATCGCTCTCCGCCACCGCCCCCATGCCGCCTGCATCGTGCCCGAACGGCGCGAGGAGCGCACCACCGAGGGCGGTCTCGACGCGGCAGGCCAGCACAACCGCCTCGCGCCGATCGTCGCACGTCTGTCTGACGCGGGAATTCGCGTCAGCCTGTTCATCGCCCCCGAGCCGCGCCAGATCGAAGCGGCGATGAAACTCGGCGCTCCGGTGGTGGAGTTCCACACCGGCGAATATGCCCATGCCGAGGGCGAGCAGGTCGCGCACGAATTGCGCCGGATCGTCGACATGTCGGCGCTTGCGGCCAAGAACGGCATCGAGCCCCACGCCGGGCATGGCCTGACTTACGAGAACGTCCAGCCCATCGCGGCAATTCCGCAACTGGCGGAACTCAACATCGGACACTACCTCATCGGCGAGGCGATCTTCATCGGGCTGGAAGCCAGCGTGAAGAAGATGCGCGCGCTGATGGACGAGGTGCGGTGATGACGAAGCAAGCGGGAGCCCGGGCATGATCATCGGTCTCGGCTCGGACCTGTGCAACATCGAGCGAATCGCCAATTCGCTCGAACGCTACGGCGACCGCTTTCTGGGTCGCGTCTTCACCGAGGTGGAGCGCGCCAAGGCCGCCCGCCGCCCGCACACCATCGCGGGCACGCTGGCCAAGCGCTTCGCCGCCAAGGAGGCGTTTTCCAAGGCGGTCGGAACCGGGTTCAAGGCGGGCGTGTTCATGAAGGACATCGGCGTCGTCAACGCTCCCTCCGGCGCGCCGACGCTGGCGCTGACCGGCGGCGCGAAGGAACGGCTGGATTCCATGATCCCCGCAGGCCATGAAGCCGTGGTTCACCTGACACTCACGGACGACCACCCATGGGCGCAGGCCTTCGTGATCATCGAAGCGCGCCCTCTCTCCTAATCGCCGAGTTTCCCCCCGCATGACCGAACAGACCGCCCGGCCAGACTCCCTCGAACAGGCCAAGCCGGCAAGGCAGCCCCGCACCACCAACTGGTGGCAGGAGCTACGCGGCCTCTTCCTCATGCTGCTGGGCGTGCTGGCATTCCACTCCCTGGTGGCCAAGCCGTTCTACATCCCCTCGATCTCGATGATGCCGGGGCTGCTGGTGGGGGACCGGCTAGTGGTGTCGAAGTATCCCTACGGCTGGAACTGGTCGTCGCTGAGCTTCCACCTGCTGCCGCGCTCGACCACGCGCATCCTCGGCTCCACGCCCGCCTATGGCGACATCGTCATCGTCGTGCCCGGCAATCGCAAGGCCGACCTCATCAAGCGCGTCGTCGCCCGTCCGGGAGACCGCATCGCCGTGATCGACGGCCGCATCCGCCTCAACGGCAAGTTCATCCCGCGCGAGATCGAGCCGCCGGTGCAGATCCCCGCCGACGACAAGCTGACCTGCGAAGGGCAGGAGCCGGGCCACTGCTACGACGGCTTCGAGCAATACCGCACCCGCCTGCCCTCCGGCCGCGAGGTCTACGAACTGCCGACCTACCGCGAGACGTTGCCCAACGGGGCCAGCTATCAGGTGATCGACTATGTCACGCAGAGCCTCGACAACTATCCCGAGGTCACGATCCCCGCAGGCCACGTCTTCCTGATGGGTGACGACCGTGACCGTTCGGCGGACAGCCGCGCGCCGTTCACCACCAATTGGCAGGGCCAGCCCGACGGCGGCCTCGGCGGTCCGGTGCCGCTGTCCGACATCGGCGGACGGGCGGAGTTCATCACCTTCTCGCTCGATGGCTCGCAAAGCTGGAACCCGCTGACCTGGTGGAGTTCCATGCGCGACGGACGGGCCTTCACCAGCCTGCGCCCGCGCGTCGATCCCGCCAAGGCGTACTGACCGGGCATGGCGCGCAAGTTCCTCTACGTCATCGCGGGACTGACGGTAGCGGTGCTGGCGCTGATGCTGGCCCTGTGGTTCTGGTCCGAGGACCTGACCGAGATGGCCTTCGTGCCCAACGTTTCCTTTGCGGAACAGCAGGCGCTGCCGCCCGAATCGTGGAACAACCCGACGATGTGGGTCGCGCGGCCGGGCCTGAAGGACGATCCCTCCTCGTGGCTCCCTCCCGGCATCGAGGCCCCCAAGACAAAACTCCCGGTCGCGGTCTTCTTCGTCCACCCCACCAGCTACATCGCACGTGACGCCTGGAACGCCGCGCTGGACGACACAGTCAGCCGCGACCGCGCGAACCTCTTCGTCCAGGGCATGGCCAGCCCGTTCAACGAGGGCGAAGTCTGGGCGCCGCGCTACCGGCAGGCCGCCGTCGGGACCTTCCTGACCGCAAAGCCCGAAGCCGCGCAGGCGATCGACCTTGCCTACGCCGACGTGCTCGCCTCATTCGAGATATTCACGCGCAACCTGAGGCCGGACCAGCCGATCGCGCTGGCGGGCCATAGCCAGGGCGCGTTCCTGCTGCGCCGCCTGATGCGCGACCGCATCGCCGGGACGCCGCTGGCGCAGCGCCTCGTCGGGGCATGGGTGATCGGCTGGCCGGTCTCGCTGGAGCATGACCTGCCGAAGATGGGCGTCCCCGCCTGCGAGCGCGCGGACGAGCCCGGCTGCATCGTCAGTTGGCTTTCGGTCGCCGACCCGGCGGATACCGCGATGCTGCTCAAGGCCTATGCACGGCGCACCGGGCTCGACGCGAAGTCGGTGGCGGGCAGCGCGTTCCTGTGCACCAATCCGCTGACGGGCGTGCCCGGCAGCGCCGCAGGGGCCGAGGCGAACCTCGGCACCCTCGTGCCCGACTTCAAGGCGCGGAGCGGAAACATGGCCGCGCAGGTCGTTCCCGCGACTTGCAGCCCCGACCACTTCCTCCACATCGGCCCGCCGCCCAAGCTCGACCTCGGGGCCTATGTGCTGCCGGGCAACAACTATCACCTCTATGACGTGACCCTGTTCTGGGCGAACCTCAGGGCCGATTTCGAAAGGCGCACCCAAGCGTGGCTGGCGAAGCAGCAAAAGTGACTCCGACCACCAGCGCGCTGGAGTTCCGCGAGGCCCTGCCGAACAAGGGCGCGCTGCTCGGCCTCGACCTCGGCACCCAGACCATCGGCACCGCGTTCTGCGATGCCGGCTGGCGTATCGCCTCGCCCGGCAAGACGATCAAGCGCGGCAAGTTCGGCGCCGACAAGGCGCTGATGGAAGACCTGATCCGCGAACGCTCGGTCAAGGGCATCGTCATCGGGTTGCCGCTGAACATGGACGGCTCCGAAGGCCCGCGCGCGCAATCGAGCCGCGCCTATGCCCGCAACCTGTCGGTGCTGGGTTTGCCGATCCTGCTGTGGGACGAACGCTGGTCCACCTCCAGCGCCGAGCGCGGCCTCATCGAACAGGACATGAGCCGCGCCAAGCGCGCCACCCGTATCGATTCGGCAGCGGCGGCAGTGATCCTGCAAGGCGCCGTCGATGCGCTGGCTGGCGGGCTGTTCTAGAGGGGCGTTGGACAGAATTGCCGTAGGCGCCCTAACTGCGGTCCTCGCCTGATCCTCCCTGTCGCGCAGCGATGGGGAGGGGGACCGCCGACGCAGTCGGTGGTGGAGGGGAAAACCCCTCCGTCAGCCCTGCGGGCTGCCACCTCCCCATCGCTGCGCGACAGGGAGGATATATGGCAGTTCCCCACCCAAGCCGGACCTTCCGCTCCGCCTGACCCTGCCGAAACCCCGCCACCTCAACCCAGCGTCAGCACCACCGTCAGTCCCGCGCGCGGCGCGGTGTCTTGCAGCACATGCCGCTGTGCGTCAGCGCGAGCGCGGTCGAGGATGGCTGGCGCCACGCGCGGATCGTGGATGACGACATCGGCAGCGCCCAGCAGACGGGCCTGGCGCAGCGTCAGGTCGTCGGGATCATCGCTGCCAAGGGTGATTTCCACAAGCTCGCCCTCATCGGCGATGGCGTCCTGCAACCAGCCGTCGACTCGCTCAGCGCTGCTCGCGACAAGCGGATCGAGCATTCCGCCCGCCGTCAGCGCCGCATCCAGCGCACGGCGGCGGTCGCCTGCTTCGGGGAAGCGTTCGCGTAAGCGGCCACGCGCGGCCTGCAAGGCGCCCGCCAGCACCCCCAGCGATTGCGGCAGCAGCGCTTCCAGCCGCAGCCGCAGCTGCTTGGCAAGACCCGCCGAAGCGCCTCCGGTCCCCACCGCGATCAGCACCGGCGAACGGTCGAGGATCGAAGGCACAGTGAAATCGCACAAGGCCGGACGGTCGGTGGCGTTCACCAGCATTCCCGCGCGGCGAGCCCCCGCGACGTCCGCCTCAGCCTGCGCGTCCTCCTCATGGACGATAAAAGCCAGCCTTGCGCCGGCCGCCGCGCCTTCGGAAATGTCGGTGTGGACCACGCCCCCCGCGCGCTCGACCAGCCGACGCTTGGCTGTGGCCGCCTCCCCCTGCCCCAGCACGACGACCGGGCGCCCGGCAATGCGGTGAAAAAGGGGAAGCGCTTCGATCATGCTGTCAGGCGTAGCCCGCCCACCCCGCTGCGACTAGGCGATAAATTGCCAAGTCTCGCTCCCCTCCCCCCTTCGATAAGCTCAGGATGAGCGGGAGGGGTTGGGGGTGGGCCTTTGTCCTTCAGTCCAGCCAGGCCGGAACCTGCTCGGCGGCGAGGATCGTGGCAGGTTCGATGCGGTTGGCGACAAGCGCCCACTTGTCGCCATCGACCATAACCTCGGGCACCAGCGCGCGGCTGTTGTAGGTGTTCGCCATCGTCGCGCCATAGGCACCGGCGGTGCGGAACACGCCGAGGTCGCCCGCCTTAACCACGTCGATTTCGCGCGCCATGGCGAACGTGTCGGAGCTTTCGCAGATGGGGCCGACGATGTTCGCGGTCATCATCTCGCCCGAGGGGTGCACGGCCGCGAAGTCGTGCCAGGCATCGTACATCGCCGGGCGGGCGAGGTCGTTCATCGCCGCATCGACGACGATCCACGGATTCGTCGTGCCCTGCTTGACGCGCACCACTTCGGTCACGAGCACGCCCGAATTGCCGGTGATGACGCGGCCCGGCTCGAACATCAGGGTGACGCCCCAATCCCCGGCGACCTCGGCCACCATGCGGCCGTAGTCTGCAGGCGTCGGCAGATCGTCGGTCGCCTTGTAAGGCACGCCGAGACCGCCGCCGAGATCCATGTGGGTGACGGTCAGGCCCTGCGAACGCAGCGTCTCCATCAGCGCACCCATCTTGATGAACGCCTGGCGCGAGGGTTCGAGGTCGCTGATCTGGCTGCCGATGTGGACGGCAAGGCCGCGCATCTCCAGCCCCGGCAGCGCCGAGAGACGTTCGTAGATCCCTGCCGCGCGGTCGTAAGCGACGCCGAACTTGTTCTCGGCCTTGCCGGTCGAGATCTTGGCGTGCGTGCGTGCGTCAACGTCCGGATTGACGCGCAGGGTGCAGGTGGCCCTGGCGCCCAGTTCCGCAGCGATCTCGGAGAGTTCGACGCCCTCTTCCTCACTCTCGAGATTGAACTGGCCGATCCCGGCGCGAACGGCAGCGGCCAGTTCGGCGCGCGTCTTGCCAACGCCGGAGAACACCACGTCCCCGGCCTTCATGCCCGCCGCCAGCGCGCGGTTCATCTCGCCTTCGGATACGACGTCCGCGCCGTAGCCTTCCTTGGCCAGCAGGCGCAGGACGGCGAGGTTCGGGTTGGACTTCACCGCGAAGGCGATGTGGATGCTGGGCAGCGCGGAGAGCGCCTCGCGGAAGACCCTGGCGTGGCGCGAGAGTGTGGCGCGCGAATAAACGTAGACCGGGGTGCCGACTTTGCGGGCGATATCGGCCAGCGGCACCTGTTCGGCGTTCATCGCGCCGTCTGTGATTGCAAAATGATCCATGGAATTTTCTTACTCGGGCTGGCCGGATGCGGCTGTAGTCGGGTCGGGCTGCGGGGCTTCGGGCGGCGGCAGGTCGAACGGGTCGTCCTGACGTTCCTCGGAGCGGGTCCGCAGCTCGACGCTGCGCTCGGGGATAGCGATGGTCGGCGTGGTCAGAAGTTCCGAGGCCGCCGGTTTGTCCGCGCGGCCGTAAGGCGCAGGCGGCATCTGCTGCCCCGGTTTCAGGCCGAGCGCCGACTTCTGCCCGCACGCGGCCAGGCTGAGGAGCACCAGAACGACGCCAACCGAATACCCTGGGGCCTTCTTCATCAACCTATTTACTCCAGACCGAGCGAAACGCGGGCATCGGCCACGCGCAGACGCACCTGCTCGGGCGCGGTGCCGCCATGCGAACTGCGCGCGGCGACCGATGCCTCGACCGAGAGCGCCTTGAATACGCGCTCGTCGATGCGGCTGTCGATGGCCTTGAGGTCTTCCAGCGGCAACTGATCCAGCGGCACCCCGCGGCTCTCGGCCAGCTTGACCGCGGCGCCGGTGATGTGGTGCGCCTCGCGGAAGGGAATGTCGGCCTGGCGCACCAGCCAGTCGGCCAGATCGGTCGCGGTGGCGAAGCCCAGTTCGGCGGCGGCGCGCATGCGGTCGGTCTTGAAGCGGGTGTCGGCTACCATGCCGGTCATCGCCGCGATCGACAGCGCCAGCAGGCCCGCCGCCTCGAACACCGGCGGCTTGTCGTCCTGCATGTCCTTGGAATAGGCGAGCGGCAGGCCCTTCATCGTCATCATCAGGCTCATCAGGCAGCCGGAGATGCGGCCCGAATGCCCGCGCACCAGTTCGGCGGCGTCGGGGTTCTTCTTCTGCGGCATGATCGAACTGCCGGTGGACAGCGCATCGGGCAGCGCCACGAAGCCGAACGGCTGGCTGGCCCAGATGATGAATTCCTCGGCCAGACGCGAGAGGTGCAGCGAGCACTGGCTAGCCGCCATCAGGTAATCGAGCGCGAAGTCGCGGTCGGACACCGAATCGAGGCTGTTGTCGGTCGGCCCGTCGAAGCCGAGCGCCTGCGCGGTCATCGTGCGATCGATCGGGAAACCGGTCCCGGCCAGCGCGGCGGCGCCCAGCGGGCTGCGGTTCATGCGCTTCCTCGCATCGGCGAAGCGCGAACGGTCGCGGCCGATCATCTCGTAATAGGCCATCAGGTGGTGGCCCAGCGTCACCGGCTGCGCG
Source organism: Novosphingobium sp. fls2-241-R2A-195 (assembly GCF_030209485.1). Taxonomy (NCBI): domain Bacteria; kingdom Pseudomonadati; phylum Pseudomonadota; class Alphaproteobacteria; order Sphingomonadales; family Sphingomonadaceae; genus Novosphingobium; species Novosphingobium sp. fls2-241-R2A-195. The sequence continues at coordinate 97,342 of NZ_JARVRY010000001.1, read as the reverse complement.
GTCTGCAGGTGGGTGAAGCCGGGCATGATGCTGTCGGCATGTTCGCCGGCGCGGGTGACCAGCGCAACCTGCAGCGCCTGCAGGCCCGCATCGGCCTGGTCCATCGCATCGCGCACCCAGAGGCGGAAGTCGGTGGCGACCTGGTCGTTGCGCGAGCGCGCGGTGTGGAGTCGCCCGGCCGCCGGACCGATCAGCTGCGCGAGGCGCGACTCGGTGGTCATGTGAATGTCCTCGAGGTCCCAGTCCTCGGGCACGCCATGGGCTTCGTACTCGGCGGCGACGGCATCGAGGCCATCGCGGATGGTCACCGCATCGGCGTCCGAAACGATACCGCAGGCGCCCAGCATCGCGACGTGGGCCTTGCTGGCGGCGATGTCCTGACGCCACAATGCCTTGTCGAAGGGAATCGAGGCGTTTATCTCGCGCATGATTGCCGACGGTCCCTGTGCGAACCGTCCGCCCCACATTGCATTGGAGCCTGTCGCCTTGCTGTCTTCCCGTTCGCTCAAGTCGCTCGTCCTGTGTTCGCTGGCCGGGGCCTCGGCCCTCGTGATCGCGGGTTGCGATAGTAAAGGGAACAAGGACGCGCAACCGGCGCCTTCCGAAGAAGCGAAACAGGCTGGCCCGGCGCAGGCGCCCGAAGCAGGCGGCAAGCTCGATCGCTCGCACAAGGGCGAGCCGATGCCGACCGTCAGCCTGGTCGACAACACCGGCGAAAGCCTCGACCTTTCCTCGTTCAAGGGCAAGCCGCTGCTGGTCAACCTGTGGGCCACGTGGTGCGCACCGTGCATCGCGGAAATGCCCACGCTGAACAAGCTGATCGACCGCGAGGGCGAACTGGGCGTGACGATCCTGCCGATCTCTCAGGACATGGGCCAGACCGACAAGGTCGTCGAGATCCTGCGTCGCCGCGAACTGGAGCAAATCCAGCCCTGGGTGGACGAGCAGGGCGACCTCGGCTTCCAGTACGGGGGCAACCTGCCGGTCACCATCATGTTCGACAGGCAAGGCAAGGAAGTGTGGCGCTATACCGGCGGCAATGACTGGACCTCGCCCGAGGCGCTCAAGCTGATCGCCGAAGCGAAGTAAAGCCGGGACCGCAGCGCCGGCCCGCTGCTACCTTTTCTTCTTCGTCGCCTTCTTCTTGGTCTTGGCCGACGTCGCGGGCTTGCTGGCACAGGGCCATTGCGTGCGCGTCGCCGCGAAGACGAGGTCCGACGCGGATTCGCTGCGCTTGTCCGGGTTATCGGAAAGATAGGCCACCGTCGCACGGCGCAACTCGGCGATCGTCACATCCCCGGGGATGCAGGTCTTCGCCGTGCTGGTCCGACGAACCGTGTTGAACGCATCGACGGCGCCGGTGATATAGGCGATGCATTCGTAGGTGTTCTCGACATACGTGTTGCTGCCGCGATCAGCGGTGCAGACCTTGTAGAGTTCGTTGCCGGTATAGAAGCTGGCGTCGGCGGCGACGGGAAGCAGCCCCAGCGGCGCCGCCACGGCCAGGCAGGCCAGCCTGGTCACCAGATGTGCAGATGGCATTTTCACGTGTCTCCAACAGGCACGCCGGACATTCGGTCCGAATGCCGCGCCCGTCAATCAACTCGGCGGCAGGGAGAATGTGCCCAGCTTCGATCCGACCGGAGGATAGCCCGGCGGGATTTGGCCGGTAAGCCAGATCAGCCGCCCGTGCGCCGCATCGGGGTGGATGGCGAAACGGTCCTCCACCTCGCCGATCAGCGGCAGGCTCCGGCTCCGCAGCCGGGCCGCCGCCGCTGCCGCATCGCGAACCTTGAAGACGAGATGGCAGATGCCCTTCACCTCGGCAGCATAACGCGCGGCGGATGAACCGGGTGCGCCTTCCAGCGCCTCGATCACGGTGTCGCCCATGGCAAAGGCGGCGCAGCGCCCTTCGGGCAGGTCGCGTTCGCCGATCGCGGACCATTCGAGCCCGTTCCCGAACAGCGCTCGCGCCTCGGCCAGCGAGGGGGTGCTGACACCGACCGCCTGCAGCCCCTCGATACCGAGTGGATGATCCCCGCAAGGACGCCATGCCGGATCGCGGCGCGGATCGTTCGGCATGTCCTGCTTCACGATCTCCAGCCGCATTCCCAGCATCTGGCCCTTCGGCACGAGGAAATAGTGCGCTTCCATTCCGGGATCGTAGAACCGCTTGAAGCCGCGCGCGGCGAACCACGCATCCGCCTTGCCGAGATCGGCCACCTTGAGCGCCAGCCCGATCCAGCGCCCCGGCGCCGCCGAACGGCGCAGCATGTCGCCCAGCGGGTTGCCTTCCACCGTGCCGGGACCAGCGGGCGCGATCGGGATGACCATGGTGTCGCCTATCATCAGCAGCGATTCCTCACGGTCAAGGCCGAGCTTTTCCGTCTCCGGCGTGACGAGTATCTCGTAAGCGGTCTGCGCGCCGAACACCTCCCGGAAGAAGGCATCGCAGGCGGGGCGCTGTGCGTTGTCGGCCAGCGCCCAGCTCACATGGACGAGGGGGAATTGCATGAAGTCTTTCCGCTATACCGCAGGGGGCTTCGACAAGCTCAGCCTGAGCGGGGATTGGGAGGTTTGCACTACCCCCGCTCACCCTGAGCTTGTCGAAGGGTCACGGCTGAGCCTGTCTAAGCCCCCTCAGTACGTTTTCGGCGCTCCCGTCCCCATGAACTTCGCGAGGTTCATGTGCAGCGAGGCGACCGAGCGTTCCATGTAGGGATTGGGCTGCGCGCCCCGGAAACCGACGTTCTTCATCCCCTGCTGCACCGCCGCCATGTTGGCGAAGTCCTGCTGAAGCACCGGCGGCCAGTCGGCGGGCTCGGTGTATTCCCAGTCGGTCTGCGGCGCCTCCCCTTCCGGCCAGAGTTCGTAGACCGCCGCCTCGAAGATGCACTTGTCGGGATCGGTGCCATAGGGCCGCGCCTGATAACACAGCATGTTGTTGACCGCATGACCGATCTGGAAGTTCGGGAAGATCTGCCAGGCCGTGCCCGCCTGTGCGGTGTGCAGCGGATCGACCTGCGCCCAGACGACGCCGCGCGCCGCGTCCTCGGCCTTGGCGGTCTGTATCCAGTATTTCGAGACTTCGGCCGCCGGGGTGCCCTCGGGCAGTTCGTCCTTGAGGCGGTTCGCCACGCCCACCAGCGTCATCGTGGTGTTGGTGTTGGCGTTGGCCCAGGTGAAGTTCTGCATGTCCGCCGTGGTCAGGCGCGGGTCTTCACCGGCACCGAGGCGCAGCTTGCCGGAGTCTTCCTCCTGCCCCTTGGGCGCCTCGTAGCCGATGTTGGAATGCAGGCCCTGGTTGCGCGCCCAGCCTCGAAACTGGCCGAATTCCATGAATTCCGGATGCGTGGTGGAGACGTGGTAGGTCTCGCAGAAGGCCTCCATCGCGACCTTCCAGTTGCATTCGAACACCACCCACTTGCGCCAGCGCGGGCGCATGTTCTGAAGGCCGTAGGGATCGAGCATCGTCGCGGCCGGATTGAGATAGTCCGCCAGCGGCATCGCATCGGGATCGAGGGTGATCCAGAGCCAGCCGCCCCACGTCTCCACCCGCACCTTGCCGAGATCGGCACGGCCGGCGCACAAGTGCCCCTGCCAGTCCGCCTCGTGCTCGACGTAGGTATTCGCGCCGTCGAGGCCGAACGTCCAGCCGTGGTAGCCGCAGATCAGCGTCCGGCGGTTGCCCCGCGCGTTGCGCTGGCCGGGAGGGGTATCGACCAGCTTGCGCCCCCGGTGCGGGCAGACGTTGTGGAAGGCGTGAATCTCGTCCGCCGAGGCGCGCACCACGATCACCGAATCGTGGACGATGTCGAAGGTGATGAAGTCGCCCACTTCGGGAATGTCCTCCACCCGGCCAGCCTGCAGCCAGACCTTGCGCCACAGCTTGTCCACTTCGGCGCGCGCGTATTCGGGGGAGACGTAAGCCTCGGCAGGCACGTTGACCGGGGCGACCAGTTCCTCCGGCGCCTGAACGATCTTGCCGATTTCGCCCATGGATATCCTCGTTCCTGCTTGTTCGGGTTTGCGGCCGTTATCTCATTATCGGCATGGCGGGGCAAACCGCCGGGGCGTTCCTTCAATGTGCGGCATAGGCGGCCTTGCCTCTTGGCAGCGTGCCGATCGCCACGCTGCTGGCGGCCATGAAGGCCAGCGCCAGCCACAGGAAGCCCGCATAGCTGCCGGTCCGGTCATAGAACTGCGCGGCGGCGAGCGGCCCGGTCGCAGTGCCGATCGACAATGCCGCCAGCAGTCCGCCATAGAGCCCGCCGAAGTTCCGCAAGCCGAAATGGCGGGTGAGCAGGTAGACGACGACGTCGATCTCCGCCCCCAGCGTCAGCCCGATCAGCGCCGAGGCCGCGCCCATCGCCCACAGCGATCCGCCGCCGAGCAGGAGCAGCAGGCACCCCAGCACCGGCAGCAGGAACACCGCCGCGCCGACCAATGAGGCGGGCAGACGGTCGAGCAGCGCTCCCGTCCCCAGCCTCCCCGCCAGCGAGAACCAGCCGACGAACGAGGCGATGGCGGCAGCCGTCATCGGGCTCGCCCCGGCGTCGCCGAGGATCGCAGTGAAGTGGACCACCAGCGCGATCACGGTGAAGGTGAACAGCAGGCTGGCGACGAACAGGCGGTGGTAGACGCTGGAGGTCAGCCCTTCGCGCAAGCTGGCGCCGGGAAGATCGGCGGGGCGCGATACGGCATCCTCGGCGGTTTGCCTGCGGCCCTTGTCGTAGCGGCCATGGAAGAACACGAAGATGACCGGGAAGGCAATCCCCAGCCAGATCGCCGCTTGCACCGGAAACGCTCCGCGCCAGCCCAGCGCGCCGATCAGCCATGTCGCCATCGGCGGGAACACCCCCGCCGCGATCGAAGCGCCGCACAAGGTTACCGCGAAGGCCATGCCCCGCGACACCGTGAAGCGCGAGGCGACCGCGCTCGTCCATACCGAGGCCTGCACCGGCAGGGCCGCCAGCGCAACGAGGCCCCAGAGCAGATACCAGTTCAGCAGCGATCCGTCGGCCGTGCCCAGCAGGGCGAAGGCGAGGCCCAGCAGCACCAGCCCGATCACGCCGAAGCGGCGCGGGCCGAAGCGGTCCACGGCAAGGCCGATGAACACCCCGCCCACCGCCTGCACCAGCGTCGCCAGCGTCAGGCCGAAGGTGACTTCGGTGCGGCTCCAGCCGAACTCGGTGGCGACGGGGCCATAGAACGGGCCGATGCCGTAGATGTGAATGACGCTGGTGGCATAACCCAGCCCCGCCGCCACCGGCAGCAGTGGATGCGCGCGCCATTCGTCGCGGGCGGTTGGAGATGTGGGGGCGTGCACCTCAGTTCTCGTACCGCAAGTCCACATGCGTGGCCTCGCCGTTCGGGCCCATCGGCGAATCGTACTCGATGCAGGTCACGACCGGATTATCGTGGCTCGCGAACAGCCTCTCCTCGTCCGCCTTGGTCATCGGCAGACGCTCGGGCGCGGAGATGATCGCCTGCGAGCGCTCGAAATCCTCGCGGCTGTTCCACCAGATTTCCATGATGCAGTCGTAGCCCGGATCGTGGATCTGCCCGGTGATCGGGTTCTTCTCCGGCACCAGATAGCGCCGCACGTAGCGCACCGCATTGGGGATCGCAGGCTTGGCGCCGGACTTCTTCGCCAGCTGCGAGTGCTGGTTCTCGTAGTAGGCCATGAATTCGTCCATGGTCATGTCCGCGCGCTTGCGGAAGAAGCAGATCTGCTTGAGCATCGAGGGGCTCCCTTAAAGACGGCGCGCTAAAGGCGACGAAGGGCGAGCACGCTGCCCTCGGCATCGGCGGAGAGGTAGACGGTGCCGCCGGGCGCGACGGCGATGCCGGTGAAGGTGTTCATCGGCCCGCACATGTCGCCCACGCCGCCAAGCTGCACCGGCTGCAGCCCGCCCGGCCCACCCATCGGCAAGTCGCTGGCGACGACCTCGCGCGCGCCGCCCGACAAGTCGCAGGCCACGAGGGCATTGGCGCCCGGATCGGCGACGAACAGCGTGCCCCCCGCGATCGCCAGCCCCTCGGGCCGGGCGAGGCCGTCGAGCACCACTTCCTTGCGCCCGCCGACCAGCTTCACCACGCGGCCCGCGCCGCTCTCGGCGACGTAGACGGTGCCGTCGCCGGACACCGCGACGCCCATCGGCCGGGCGAGGCCGCTGGCCAGTTCGGCGACGTTGCCGCCCTCGATCGCATGGACCTTGCCAGTGCCGAACTCGGCAAAGACGACGCCGCCGGGGGCGACGGCAACGCCCATCAGCCGGTCGTGGCCGCTCGCCAGCACCTCGCTGGTCGCGGCGGCCGGGTTCCAGCGGGCGACGTCGCCATTGGCGGTGGTGACGATCCACTCGTCCGGCCCCGACGCCGCGACATCGCGCACCCAGCCGGGGAAGCCGGGCGAGAACAGCATCCCCGCCAGCTGCAGCGGCTCGCCGGGGCGCAGCAGGTAGGTGAACCCGCCGTCCGCCACCAGAACGTGCCCGTTCGCATCGACAGCAAGGCCGAGCGGCCACTGCAGCCCCTTCTCCACCAGCGGCCGGGTCTGCCCCGGCGCGGTGATCTCGGTGATCGAGCCGTTGATGTGGCTCACGAACGTGCGTCCGTTCACGAAGGCCACGTTGTCGAGCCCCGGCCCGATGTCCGCCAGCACCGTCTTCGCGCCGGTGCGCGGGTCAATCTTGAGCACCTGCCCCGAATAGACCTGCGTGGAGATGATCGAGCCGTCCGGGTGGAACTTCACCGAATCCGGCACGCCCAGGTCCTTAGCCACGACTTCCGGCTCGCCGCCGTCGAGGCCGATGCGCCAGATTTCGTTGGCGCCCTGTGCGGGAAAGTAGAGCTTGCCGTCCGGGCCGACCTCGAAGGCATTGGCCATCGGCACGCCCTCGAAGATCACGCGCGGCGCGCCGCCGTCGCGGTCGAGTTCCATGATGCGCCCGCCGATGCGCAACTCGCCCGCGATCAGGCGCCCCTGATGGTACGTGATCGGGTTCGCCACGGGCATGTCGCCGCAGATTACCTTGTACTGCCCCGAAGGCGTCATCATCGAGACGCGCCCCTCGGTGATCTCGGTGCAATAGAGGTTGCCCGCCTCGTCGAACGCAAGGTCATCCGGCCCGACGATGCCGCCGCCATTGGGAGAAATCGTCTCGATCGTGCCGGTATCGACGTCGATCGCGCTGACTTTGCTGCCCGCGACTTGCGCCACGTAGATGCGCCCATCCGCTCCGGTGCGGATGCCGTTGGCACCGTTGAGGCGGCTGGCGGGCGTCATGCGGTGCAGGCCCCAGCCCTCGCCCGGCTTGGCGGGCGCTGTCGAACTCTGGGCATTGGCATTACGGCCAGCGGCTTCCAGCATGTATACATCCCTCTCCTCCGGCGCGTAGCCGGGTCTTTGGCTGGACGGTATAGGCGGGCGCGGACGGGCGCAACGCGATGTGCCCGCAGGCTTACAGCATCGCCTGAGCGACGTGCCCGCCGTTGCCAAGCGCGGCTGCGTGCAGATATTCGTCCACCAGACCGAATAACCCCATTGAGACGCGCCCCGACCGGAACGCCGAGCCCCGAACGCCGCCGTTTTTCCCGGCGGGCGCGCTCGCCCCGAGAGAGGACAGTCCCCATGCCTACCCCTGAACTGCGTTTCGACGGCCGCGTAGCGGTGGTCACCGGCGGTGGCCGCGGCCTCGGTCGCTCCTACGCCCTGTTGCTGGCCGAGCGCGGCTGCAAAGTCGTCGTCAACGATCTGGGCGGCGCGATCCGGGGCGACGGACCGGATACAAGCGTGGCGCAAAGCGTGGTGGACGAGATCGTCGCGGCGGGCGGCGAGGCGATCGCCAACGCCGACACCGTCGCCACGCCCGAAGGCGGCCGCGCCATCGTGCAGGCCGCGCTCGACATTTGGGGCCGCATCGACGTGCTGATCCATAACGCGGGCAATGTGCGCTACGGCTCGATCCGCGACATCCCCTACGAGGACTTTCGCGCGGTGGTGGACGTCCACCTGCTTGGCGCCTTCCACGTCGTGCAGGCCGCGTTCGGGCCGATGTGCGACGCGGGCTACGGGCGCATCGTGCTGACCAGCTCGATCGGTGGCGCCTACGGCAACGTCAACTGCGTCAACTACGGCGTGTCGAAGTCGGGCATGATCGGCCTCAACAACATCGCCGCGCTGGAGGGCGAGGCGCACGGGGTAAAGTGCAACATCATCGCTCCCGGCGCAGTCACCCGCATGGCCGACGGCCTCGACATCTCGCAGTATCCGCCGATGGGACCGGAATTGGTCGCCCCGGTGGTGGGCTGGCTGTGCCATGAAAGCTGCTCGGTCTCGGGGGAACTCGTCTCGTCGATGGCGGGTCGCATCTCGCGCATGTTCATCGCCGAGACCGTCGGCACCTACCGCCCGCACTGGACGATCGAGGACGTCGGCAGCGCGACCGAGGCATGGCACGACAAGAACGGCCTGCTCGATCTCGGCCTGCACGGATACATCGAACACCTCGGCTACAGCTTCGCCATGGCGCGTTCCGAAATCGCCGAGGCGCGATAATCAACACCACTGTTGACTTATATCGCCGTGCGAGCCACCGCCACTCACAGATCAGCGCCCTCGAACGAAGTGGGATTGGACATGACCTGCCTTAAGACCGACGTGCCCGCGCCGGACGAACTCGATATTCCGGCGCTGAAGGCGAAGTACCTCGCCGAGCGTGACAAGCGCCTGCGCCGCGAGGGCGGCGAGCAATACGTGCGTCCGACCGGGGACTTCTCGGACAACTATGCCCATGATCCCTTCACTCCGGTCGCCGAGCGCGCACCGCTGGTCGAGGACATCGATGTGGCGATCCTCGGCGCCGGGTTCTCGGGCATCCTTGCGGGCTATCACTTGCGCAAGCAGGGCGTGACCAACGTGCGCAACATCGACCATGCGGGCGGTTTCGGCGGCGTGTGGTACTGGAACCGCTATCCCGGCGTGCAGTGCGACAACGACGCCTACTGCTACCTGCCGTTGCTCGAAGAGACGGGCTACATGCCGTCGAAGAAGTTCTCCGACGGCTGGGAAATCCAGGCCTATTGCCAGAAGATGGCCGAGGACTTCGAGCTGGCCGACAAGGCGCTGTTCCACACGCTGGTGGAAGGGATCGTCTGGGACGAATCCATCAAACGCTGGCACGTCAGGACCAATCGCGGCGACGACATCCGCGCGCGCTTCGTGGTCATGGCGGGCGGCGTGATGAACATGCCCAAGCTGCCCGGCATCCCCGGCATCCACGACTTCAAGGGCAAGATGTTCCACACCAGCCGCTGGGAGCACGACTACAGCGGCGGATCGTGGACCGCACCCGAGCTGGAAAAGCTGCCTGACAAGCGCGTCGCCATCGTCGGCACCGGCGCCACCTCGGTCCAGGCGGTGCCCTATCTCGGCAAGTACGCCAAGCAACTCTACGTGCTCCAGCGTACGCCGTCGAATATCGACGAGCGGCCCAATCCGCCGACCGATCCCGACTGGGCGGCCTCGCTCCAGCCCGGCTGGCAGCAGGAGCGCATGGCGAACTTCCATCGCGGCGCGCAACAGTTCTTCCTGCCCGGCGAGCCGGACCAGATCTGCGACATCTGGACCGAGATCAGCCGCAACCTGAACCTCGAACTGGAAGCGGACGGCTTCCCCCAGTTGGATATCGGTCAGATCATGGCCCGGCGCGACGTGGTGGACTATCAGGTCATGGAACGCCTGCGCCGCCGCGTCGATGCGATCGTCGAGGACCCGAAAACGGCGGAAAGCCTAAAGCCGTGGTTCCGCTTCATGTGCAAGCGGCCGCTGTCGAACAACGACTACTACCCCACCTTCAACCAGCCCAACGTCAAGCTCATCGACGTCTCCGCCACGCAGGGCGTGGAGCGCATGACCGAGAAGGGCTTCGTCGCCGACGGCGTGGAGTACGAAGTCGACCTGATGATCTTCGCCTCGGGCTTCGAGGTGACGTCGGACCTGAAACGCCGCTGGGGCATCGCCACCGTCGAGGGCGAGAACGGGTTGTCGATCTACGACCACTGGGAGAACGGCCCCGCCACCCTCCACGGCGTCACCACCGACAAGTTCCCCGGAATGTTCTACATGGGCTACATCCAGGGTGCGACCAACTCCAGCACCACCGAGCAGTTCGGGCGGCAGGCCGAACACCTGGCCTTCATGATCGGTGAGACCGTGCGGCGCGGTGCCGACAAGTTCTGCGCCACCGCCGAGGGCGTCGCCGGCTACGTGGCGCACTGCCGCGCCAACGAGGTCGACATGTCCGAGTTCCAGCAGGGCTGCACGCCCAGCTACTTCAACAACGAAGGCGACAAGGAACTGAAGTGGGCGCTGTTCAAGGGCTACCTGCCCGGCTGGGACGCCTGGCGCGACATGCTGGCGGACTGGCGCCTGTCGCCCGACCTGCCGGGCGTGGCGTTCGAGGCGCGTGAGCCGGTGAATTGATCTGAAGACAGCGCGAAGCAATCTGCCCCCACTTCGTCATTGCGAGCGCAGCGAAGCAATCCAGGGCGATGCGGAACTGCCCTGGATTGCTTCGCTGCGCTCGCAATGACGAAGTGGGGGTTGCACCGGCCTCCACAGCCCTGTTCCCGGTCCATTCTTGACGCGGAGTCCCCCGCGAACGCATAATCGCCCCCGGAAACCCCGAGGGAAATTTTAATGGCCACCCGCCCCATCGCGCCCGGTCGGCGTATCGCCAAGCCGGACTGGCGCGCCGTACTCAAGCGCTCGCTGCGCCGTGCCGGAGAGCTGTCCGGCGCGCTGGTGCTCTTTGCGGGCATGGTGTTCCTCGCCCTCGCGCTGGTGAGCTACCACCAGACCGACCCCTCCACTTCCACTGCCGCGGGCGGCGACGTGCAGAACTGGATGGGCGTGACCGGCGCCTGGACCGCCGAGCGCGCGCTGTTCCTGTTCGGGCCGGTTTCCGCGCTGTTCGTGCCGCTGCTCTACGTCTTCGGCCGCAAGTTGTGGTTGCTGGTCGAGGAGGACGACGGCGAGGTCGAGCATACCGACCAGCGCTGGTGGGTGCCGGTCGGGGTGTTGGCTCTGTCGATGCTGCTGATCGCCACGGTTCTCTCGCTATGGTTCACCAAGCCGGGCGGCACCCTGCCCGCCTCGATGGGCGGCATTTCCGGGCTGCTGGGCGCCAAGGCGATCACCGCGCTGGCGGGCCTCGCGCCCGAGGCGGCGCATGGCGGGATCAAATTCGCTCTGACCGTGATCTGCCTCGGCCTCGGCCTCGTGCTGGCGGGCCGCGTCTTCGCCTTCGACTGGGCGCGCCTGCTGACCTTGCCGGGCCGCATCGGCCGCCTCCCGATCAGCCTCCCGTCCGCCGAAGACCTGCCATTCAAGCCGGGCAAGGAGAAGCAACCCAGGGCCGAGCGCGCAGAACAGCCGGAGAAGGCCGAAGCCCCGCTGCGCGCCGCTGAGATGCCTGCTGCTGCCTCTGCGCCTGCCCGCAAGGCACCCGAAATCAGCGCCCCCAAGGCCGCACCGATCCCCGCGCAGTTCGGCTCGGACAGCCGCCAGAAGGACATGTTCGACAAATACGAGTTGCCTAGCCTCGACCTGCTGGCCGACCCGGCACCGAACTCGCAGCCCAAGATCGACAAGCTCAGCCTGGAACGCAACGCGCGCCTGCTGGAAACGGTGCTCGACGACTTCAACGTCAAGGGCGAGATCACCGCCGTGCGCACCGGCCCGGTCGTCACCATGTACGAACTCGAGCCCGCGCCCGGCATCAAGGCCAGCCGCGTCATCGGCCTCGCCGACGACATCGCGCGCAACATGTCGGCGATCTCGGCGCGCGTCTCCTCGATCCCCGGCCGCACGGTCATGGGCATCGAACTGCCCAACGCCAACCGCCAGATGGTCTCCTTCAAGGAGATGGTCGCGTCCGAAGCCTTCGCCCATCACAAGGGCATGCTACCGATCATCCTGGGCAAGGACATCGCTGGCGAGCCGGTCGTCGCCGATCTGGCGACGATGCCGCACCTGCTCGTCGCGGGTACGACGGGTTCGGGCAAGTCGGTCGGCCTCAACGCGATCCTGCTGTCCCTGCTGTACCGCCTGACGCCCGCTCAGTGCCGTCTGATCCTCGTCGATCCCAAGGTGCTCGAACTCAAGAGCTACGACGACATCCCGCACCTGCTCTCGCCCGTGGTCACCGAACCGCCCAAGGCGATCCGCGCGCTCAAGTGGGCGGTCGAGGAAATGGAGCGCCGCTATCGCCAGATGAGCGAGATTTCGGTCCGCAACCTCGCCAGCTTCAACGAGAAGGTCCGCACCGCCGCCGCCAAGGGCAAGCCGCTGGGCCGCCGCATCCAGATCGGCTTCGACCCCGAGACGGGCGAGGAACTCTACGAGGACCGCCAGCTCGACTATGAGGCGCTGCCGCAGATCGTCCTGATCGTCGACGAACTCGCCGACCTCATGGTCACGGTCGGCAAGGAAATCGAAGTGCTGATCCAGCGCCTTTCGCAGAAGAGCCGCGCGGCGGGCATCCACCTGATCATGGCGACGCAGCGTCCATCGGTCGACGTCATCACCGGCGTCATCAAGGCCAACCTGCCGACCCGCGTGTCCTTCGCCGTCACCAGCCGCATCGACAGCCGCACGATCCTCGGCGAACAGGGCGCGGAGCAGCTGCTGGGCAAGGGCGACATGCTCTACAAGCCCAGCTCCGACCCCATCAAGCGCGTCCACGGCCCCTTCGTCTCGGACGAAGAAGTCGAGCACGTCGCCACGTACTGGCGCTCGCAGGGTAAGCCGGACTACGTGGACGCCGTCACCAACGAGCCCGAGGAAGGCAGCTTCGGCTTCGACGACCTCGACGCGACGGCCTCGGACCAGCCCGACGAGCGCAAGTACCGGCAGGTTTGCCAGCTGGTGTTCGAGAACCAGAAGGTCTCGGTATCCTGGCTGCAGCGCCAGATGGGCGTGGGCTACAACACCGCCGCCAAATGGGTCGAGCGCATGGAGCAGGACGGCTACGTCGGCCCCGCCAACCACGTCGGCCGCCGCGACATCTACCGCGACGAGAACGGGAGCCCGCTTTGAGGCTCATCATCGCGCTGGTGCTGGCCGGTGCCCCCGTGGTTTCCGTCGCGGCGACATCCACGCTCACCGCGACCTCGGGCAACTGGGTGCGCGTGTTCAAGCAGGAGGTCGAGACCGCCGTGGGCCGCAGCGTCCGCATCGACACGGCGAGCATGAGGGCGGGCGGTCTCGGCCGCACCTTCCGCGAACTGGATGTACTGACCAAGGCACAAGGCCAGATGCCGCGCGGCACCATGCAGTTCATGCTGCGCAGCGTGAACTGCACCGCAGGAACCACGCGGGTGGAGCAATGGCAGGTGCTCAATCCGGGCGGCGCGCCGCTTGGCGGCTCGGCGACGCCGGGCGCGACGCAGCGGGTGCGCTGGGACAACGAGGACGGCCTGGTCATCCGCTACGTGTGTCAGGGCATATTGCCGCGGTAACTGCAACGCAGGCGTGGTTCTGGAGGGCGGGGGCTTCGACAAAGCTCAGCCTGAGCGGATTTCAGAGCATGCTTTCCAAAGATTGAGACTTTCTCTGCTTCGTCATTGCTTCGCTGCGCTCGCAATGACGAGGGATTGGTTTGATCAAATCGCATCGTACTCCAGATCCCGCTCAGGCTGAGCTTGTCGAAGCCCCCGCCGACGGCACCTACCTGATGCGACAACATCCCCACCATTGTATGGTTGGCCCCGGCGTACCCCGCCGCTAAGACAGTCGCGCCTCCCCCACGCAATACCCTCGAAAGGCCCCGATGGAAGAACATGCCCAGGCATTCCTGCTGCGCGACGGATTTTTCCTGCTGGGAACCGCGCTCGGCTTCGTGCTGCTGTTCCGGCGGCTGGGAATCGGTGCGACGCTGGGTTTTCTCACCACCGGAGCGGTGCTCGGCCCCTACGTCCTGAACCTCGTCGGCGACCCGGAGAGCAAGATGGGGATCGCCGAACTCGGCATCACCCTGCTGCTGTTCATCGTCGGCCTTGAACTTGCGCCAGCGCGCCTGTGGAAGATGCGGCACGAGATCTTCGGGCTGGGCTTGCTGCAGGTGGTGCTGTGCGGGCTGGCGGTTTCGGCCGTCATCTATTTCTTCACCGGCTTCAGCCTGCAGGCCTCGCTGGCGCTGGGTCTGCCGCTGGGGCTGTCGTCCACCGCGCAGGTGCTGCCGATGCTGCAGAGCGCCGGGCGCCTGCACACGCCGTTCGGCGAGCGATCCTTCGCGATCCTGTTGTTCCAGGACCTGTCGATCATCCCGCTGATCACCATCATCGCGGCAATGAACCGCAATCCGGCGCTGCCTTCCGGCCCGCCGGGATGGGTGCTGGGGCTGGAGACGGTCGCCGCCATCGTCGGCCTGATCCTCGCGGGGCGCTTCGTCATCCGGCCGCTGTTCGGCCTGATCGGCAATCTCGGCGAGCGCGAGATGTTCGTCTTCGCCGCGCTGTTCACGGTCATGGCCTCGGGCGCCTTGATGCAGGCGCTCGGCCTTTCGACCGCGCTTGGCGCCTTCATCGCCGGCGTCATGCTGGCGGATTCGCCCTATCGCCACGAACTCGAGGCCGACGTCGAACCGTTCCGCGCGATCCTGCTCGGCCTGTTCTTTATGTCGGTGGGCATGATGCTGGACCTCTCGGCCATCGCCGAACGCCCCTTGTTCGTCATGGCGATGGCACTGGCGCTGATCGCGGTGAAGGGCGGGATCATCTTCCTGCTCGGCCTCGCCTTCCGGATGGAGTGGCGCAGCGCCCTCGCGCTCGGCCTGCTGCTCAGTCAGGGGGGTGAATTCGCCTTCGTCCTGTTCGCACAGGCCAGCAATGCAATGCTGGTGGATGCGCAGGCGACCAGTCTGTTCAGCGCCATCGTCACCCTCTCGATGGTCACCACGCCGTTCCTGATGATGGCGACGCGCGGCATCCGCGAACGGCCCGAGGGCAAGAAGGAAGTCCGCGAGGGCCCGCACGAGGACGGCGCCAACGCGATCGTCGTGGGCTATGGCCGCTTCGGGCAGACGGTGGCGCAGATGCTGATCGCCGCCGACATTCCGGTAACGATGATCGACACCGACATCGAGATGATCGACATCGCCCGGGACTTCGGCGCGCAAGTCTGGTTCGGCGACGGCACTCGCATCGACATGCTGCGCCAGGCGGGCGCGGCGGAGGCCGAACTGATCGTCTTCTGCATCGACGGCGACCAGTTGACCGAGCCGTTCCTGCAGGCCGTCCACCAGGCGTTCCCCAATGCGCAAGTCCACGCCCGCGTGTTCGACCGCCGCGCGCTGGTGCGGCTGAAGGACGCGCCGATCGCCTCGATGGCGCGCGAGGTGATGGAATCGGCGGTGGTGCTGGCGCGCAAGGCGCTCAAGGGGCTGGATGTGGCGCTCGGCGACATCGACCGCGCCGAACAGATGTACCGCAAGAGCGACAAGGAACGCCTGACCGTGCAGTACGAAGGCGGCGACGTGCGCGCCGCGCGGGAGCACATCATCACGCAGCGGCCGAGGGACCGGCGGTAGCTAGGTGTCGTCATTGCAAGCGCAGCGAAGCAATCCAGAGCAGTATCAAGCCGCCCTGGATTGCTTCGCTGCGCTCGCGGGTGACGAAAGGTGGTCAGCCCACGAAAGGCGCCGCCACTTCCGGTGGCACACGCATCAGCCGGCCGGAGGCGATGTCGATCATCGCCCATGTCGTGCGGGCCGAGACGATCACCTTGCCCGCCGCGTTACGGAAATCTACCCGCCGGTCGAAGCGCGCACCGCTCGGCCCTTCGGGGATGAAAGTCTCGCCGGTCACGCTCTCGCCTTCGCGGATGTTGCCGCGGTAGTCGATCTCGTGGCGGGTGACGAGCCACGCGTACTTTTCCTGATGCTCCGCCGGGGCGACGGCGGCCCAGTGCGCGCCCGCCATCGCCTCCATCCACTGCACCCACACCGCATTGTTGACGTGGCCCATCACATCGATGTGCTCCGGCAGCGCGGTGAAGGTGAGGGTGAACATCAGCCTTCGACCCCGAGCTGCCACAGGATGAAGGCGAACTCCTCCGCCGTTTCCTTCAGGCTCTCGAAGCGGCCCGACTTGCCGCCGTGGCCCGCACCCATGTTGGTCTTGAGGATCAGTTCGTTGCCGTCGGTCTTCACCTCGCGCAGCTTCGCGACCCACTTCGCGGGCTCCCAGTAGGTAACGCGCGGGTCGTTGAGGCCCGCCGTCACCATCAGCGGCGGATAGGCCTGCGGCTTGACCTGATCGTAGGGGCTGTAGCTCAGGATCAGATCGAAGGCGGCCTTGTCCTCGATCGGGTTGCCCCATTCGGGCCACTCGCCCGGCGTCAGCGGCAGGGTGTCGTCGAGCATGGTGCTCAGCACATCCACGAAGGGCACGTGCGCCACCACCGCGCCGAACAGCTCGGGGTCGGAGTTGATGACCGCGCCCATCAGTTCACCGCCCGCCGAGCCGCCGGAGATGCTGATCCGGCCCGCCTCGGTGAAGCCGCGCTTGATCAGGCCCTTGGCGACATCGACGAAGTCGTTGAAGGTATTCTCACGCCGCTCCAGCTTGCCCGCCTTGTACCACGCGCGGCCAAGGTCGTCGCCGCCCCGGATATGCGCGATGGCATAGGCGAACCCGCGATCGACCAGGCTGAGGCGCGAGGTCGAGAAGCCGGGATCGATGGCGATACCGTAAGCACCGTAGCCATAGAGGTGGAGCGGCCCGGCTCCCGTCCGGTCCTTGCGATAGACGATGGAAACGGGGATCGCGGTGCCGTCGCGCGCAGGTATCTCCAGCCGCTCGGTGGCATAGAGCGAACCGTCGTAGCCCGAGGGAATTTCCTGGACCTTGAGCGTCTCGAGCGTGCGCGCGGCGACATCGTAGTCCATCACCGAGGACGGAGCGACCATCGACTCGTACGTCAGCCGCAGCTTCTCCATGTGCCATTCGGGATTGTTGGAGAGCCCCGCCGAATAGCTCGCCTCGGGAAAAGCGATCGGCTCGATCCGCGTCGGATCGTCATAATAGCGCAGCTCGATCTGGTCGAGACCGGCGCGGCGCCCCTCGATCACGTAGAAGTCGCGGAACAGATCGAAGCCCGTCAGGTAAAACTCGTCCGTGCCCTCGATCAGCGTCGTCCACTCGCCGGGGTTCGCCAGCGGCGCGGTGGCGAGGCGGAAGTTCTCGTGGGTGTCGTTGGTGTGGATGTAGAGCACGTCGCCGCGCTCATCGACATCGTACTCCACGCCCTTGACGCGCGGCTTCACCAAGATCTGCTCGCCCAGCGGATCGTCGGCGAGGACCATGCGGCATTCGCTGGTCTCATGGTCGCTGGTGCCGATCAGCAGCCACTTCTCGTTCGAGGAAAGCGAGGAGCCGACGCGGAAACCCTCGTCATCCTCGTGGAACAGTTCGACGTCGTCTTCCACCGGCTGGCCCAGCCAGTGCAGGCGGGCATTGTCGGTACGCCATTGCTCGTTCGCCAGCGAGTAGACGAGGCCCTTGTCCTTCGCCACCCAGACCAGCGAGGACAGCGTGCCGGGGATCTCGTCCGGCAGCAGTTCGCCGGTGGTCAGGTCCTTGATCCGCGCGGTGAAGCGTTCCGAGCCGTTGTCGTCATACGCGTAAGCGAGCAGCCGCCCGTCCGTCGTCGTCGAGATCGCGCCGAGGCGGAAGTAGTCCTTGCCCTCGGCGAGCGCTACTTCGTCGAGCATCAGTTCGGGCTCGCCGCCCGCGACGGGTTTGCGCCACCATTTCTTGTATTCGGCGCCTTCCTCGAACTCGATCCAGTAGAGCCAGTCGCCATCCTTCTGCGGGACCGACGAATCGGCTTCCTTGATGCGGCCGCGCATTTCCTTGAACAGCGCGTCGATGCGGCCCTTGTGCTGGTCCATCTTCGATTCGAACCAGCGGTTCTCCGCCTCGAGATGGTCGAGGACCTCCTTGTCCTTCACCTCGGGATAGCCGGGATCGCGCAGCCAGGCGTAGTCGTCGCTGACGGTGACGCCGTGATGGGTGAAGGAATGCGGCTTCTTCGCCGCCTGCGGGGGACCGATGAGGGTCGGGGTGGAATCTGCCATGCGCACCATCTATGATTGCTCAATACCCCCCGCAAGCCGGAACCCATGACATGCTGATGAATACCCACGAAGCCCGCCTCGATGCGCTCCGCAAGGAACTGAAGGCGCGCGGCCTCGATGGCTTCGTGATCCCTATCTCCGACGAGCACATGAGCGAGTACGTCGGCGCCTATGCCCAGCGGCTCGAATGGCTGACCGGCTTCGGCGGCTCGGCCGGGACCGCCGTGGTGCTGACCGACGCCACGCGCTCGCCTGCCGCTGCGATGTTCGTGGACGGGCGCTATACCCTGCAGGTGCGCGACCAGGTGGACGGCAGGCTCTATGCCTACGAAAACGTACCCGCCACCAGCGTTCCGGCATGGCTGGCCGCCAACGCTCCTGAAGGCGCGAAGATCGGCTATGACGCATGGCTTCACGGATCGAAGTGGGCGCAGGCGGTGGAAACCACGCTCGCGGCCAAGGGCGGCGCGCTGATCGCGGTAGAGGGCAACCCGATCGACGCGGTGTGGGACGATCAGCCGCTGCCCTCGGCCGCCTCCGCGATCGTCCACCCCGACCAGTTCACCGGCGAGGCGAGCGAAGCCAAGCGCGCCGCCGTTTCCGAATGGCTCGCGACCCGGAACCTCGACGCGACGGTGATCACCGCACTCGATTCGATCGCCTGGCTGCTCAACATCCGCGGCGCTGACGTGGACCGCACCCCCGTCGCGCTGTCCTACGTCATCGCGCGGCAGGACGGCACCGCCGACCTGTTCATCGCCGGGGAGAAAGTGACCGACGAGGTCCGCCGCCACCTCGGCAACGCGGTCACCATCCGCGAGCGCACCGCGTTCGTCGAGGGCCTGCGTGAACTGGCAGGCAAGCGCGTCGCTATCGATCCCGAGCGGGCCGTCAGCGCCATCTTCGAGACCTTGCGCGGCGTCGGCGCTACGCTGGTCGAAGAGCGCGACCCCACCGTGCTGCCCAAGGCGGTCAAGAACCCGGTCGAGCAGGCCGGTCACCGCGCCGCGCAGGGCCGCGATGCCGCCGCCGTGACGCGCTTCCTCCACTGGCTCGCGGTCGAGGCGCCCAAGGGCGAAGTCACCGAAATGTCGGCCGCCGCGAAGCTGCAGGACTTCCGGGCGCTCGATCCGACCTTGCGCGACCTGTCGTTCGACACGATCTCCGGCGCCGGGCCGAACGGCGCGAGCCCGCACTACCGCGTGTCGGAGGAAACCAGCCTCACGCTGGAGCCGAACTCGGTCTATCTCGTCGACTCGGGCGGGCAGTATCCGGACGGCACCACCGACATCACCCGCACCGTCTGGGTCGGGCCTGATGCGCCCTTCGTCGAAGTGAAGGACCGCTTCACCCGCGTGCTCAAGGGCCACATCGCGCTGGCGCTCGCGGTGTTCCCCAAGGGCACGGCGGGCAGCCAGCTCGACGTGCTGGCGCGCCATGCGCTGTGGCAGGTCGGGCTCGATTATGCCCACGGCACCGGCCACGGCGTCGGCAGCTTCCTTGCCGTTCACGAAGGGCCGCAGCGCATCGCCAAGTCTTCGGGCGGGCAAGCGGGCACCGACCAGCCGCTGCTGCCGGGCATGTTCCTCTCGAACGAGCCAGGCTACTACAAGACCGGCGAATACGGCATCCGCATCGAGAACCTGATCCTCGTCGAAAAGCGCGAGATCGCGGGCTCGGACGGCGAATACTACGGCTTCGAGACGCTCACCCACGTGCCGATCGAGCGGCGCCTGGTGGACACATCGCTGCTATCTCCAGCCGAAATCACGTGGTGGAACGACTATCACGCGCGGGTGCTGGAGATCGTCGCGCCGCAGCTGGAAGGAGACGCGCTGACCTGGCTGCACGCCCAGTGCGAGCCGCTCTGACATGACGGCGCGCAACCTTCGCACCTTTCCGGTCCACCTCGGTCTTGGTGCGAAGGTCGCAGACCAGCCCGCCTTCACCGGGATGGACTGGTACGCAGCCTATGGGGAGCGCACCGCAGCCGATGGGAAGGAGGGCCGCCTCGTCAGCATGTACGATTTCTCGACCAGCTGGGATTCGTGGGAAATGCACCCGGAGGGCGACGAATTGGTCGTGTGCCTCTCCGGCGAAATGACGCTGATCCAGGAATATCCCGATGGCCGCCTCCATTCCGAGACCTTGCAGGCGGGGCAGTACATCGTGAACCCGGCGGGCGTGTGGCACACCGCCGACGTCTCGCAACCCGCGAGCGCGCTGTTCGTGACGGCGGGAATGGGCACACAGGGCCGCCCGCGCTAAATCCTCCCCCTCTCCGGAGACAAGCGCGGGGAGGAATGGCTTGCAGATGAACGCCCTGCTCTACTTGTGACAATTGACGACAATAAACGCATGTCCCGGCACAACTGCGCGACAACCGGCGTTTAGACAGGATCACAGAGAGCCGCAGGACAGTTCTTCCCCCTCCCTTCCCTTGCTGTCCTGTGGCTCTCATCCAATTGTTACGGGACAAGACACATGACCTCGATGAAGACCCTGCTGCTCGGCCTTTCGGCTGCTGCACTGACGATCGGCGGCGTGGCCTGCGCCCAGGCCCCTGCCAACAACGCCCCTGCTGCGCAAAAGCCCCGCATGGAGCGTCCGAAGATGGACGCCGACGGCGACGGCGTGATCACCCGCGCCGAGGCCCAGACCCGCGCGACCGAACTCTTCGCGAAGCTCGACGTCAACAAGGACGGCAAGCTCGACAAGGCCGACCGCGAACTGATGCACCAGCAGATGCGCGAGAAAATGTTCGCGAAGCTCGATACCAACGGCGACGGCTCGATCTCCAAGGCCGAGTTCATGGCCGATCGCGGTCCCGAAGGGCGTGGCCCCGTCGGCCCCGGTCCTGACGGCATGGACGGCCCCCCGCCCCCGCCTCCGGCTGGTGAAGATGGCGCTCCCCCGCCCCCTCCCGGCGGCGAGCATGACGGCATGCGCGCCGGAATGCACGGGGGCATGCACGGCGGCAAGATGGGCCGCGGCGGCCCCGGTCGCTTCGGCGGTCCGCGCAGCGGCATAATGATGGAGAAGCAGGCCGACGCCAACAACGACGGCGCCGTCACCCAGGCCGAGTTCATTGCCGCTGCCCTCAAGCGCTTCGATGCGCAGGACACCAACCACGACGGCAAGGTGACCAAGGAAGAGCGCGCAGCCGCCCGCAAGGCGCACATGGACGAGCGCAAGGCCCGCTGGGAGACCAAGAAGGCTGACAAGAAGGCTGCGAACTGACAGGAAGGCGCGGTAACGCCATGGATTTAGAGATGAACGATACCGCGCCTGCTCCTTCTCCGGCCAAGCTGCTGCTCGTCGACGACGAGGCTTCCCTTCGCGAACCCCTGGGCGACTACCTGTCGCGGCAGGGGTTCGCCGTCGTCCAGGCATCGAGCGCGGCCGAGGCCCGCTCGCGCCTGCGTGACGCCAAATTCGACCTCGTCCTGCTGGACATCATGATGCCCGGCGAGGACGGCCTGTCGCTCTGCCGCCATCTGGTCGAGGCCCAGGACGTGCCGGTGATCTTCCTCACCGCGCGCGGTGAAGCGACCGACCGCATCGTCGGGCTGGAGATCGGCGCCGACGACTATGTCGTGAAGCCCTTCGAGCCGCGCGAACTGGTCGCCCGCGTGCGCAGCGTCCTGCGCCGCGCCAACCGCGCCGCGCCCGCGCCGGTCGAGAACGAGGCCTTCGAGTTCGAAGGCTGGCGGCTCGATCCGCTCAAGCGCCGCCTGATCGATTCCGAGGGCGCGGTCGTCGCCATTTCCTCGGTGGAATACCGGCTGCTGATGGCCTTCCTCGAACACCCCCGGCAAGTGCTCAACCGCGACCGCCTGCTCGACATGGTGCAGGGCCGCGAGGCGCACCTGTTCGACCGCGCGGTGGACAACCAGGTCAGCCGCCTGCGCCGCAAGATCGAGCAGGACAGCCGCAACGCCCAGCTCATCCAGACGGTCTGGGGCGGCGGCTACATGCTGGCGGCGGACGTGCGCCGCGTACCGATAGAGGACTGATGCACCTTCCGATTCTTTCCAGGCTCAGGCCCCGCAGCCTGATGGGCCAGATGTTGCTCGCCGTGGCGGCGGCGCTGCTGCTGGTGCAGGGCATCGGCGCCCTGCTCGTCTACCGCGCCCAGTTGGAGGGCTACGAGGCAGGCATGAGCAATGCCGTCGCCTTCAAGCTCATTGCCGAGACGCGCGGACGCGGTGCGCTCGGCCGGATGCTGCGCGGGAATGACCGGGACCGGGATCGCACGCCGTTCGGTGGGCCGCCCCTGCGCGGCTTTCCGCTGGAATTCAGCGATGGCTCGCCCCTGCGCACCGGCGAAAAGCGCGATGACGACATGGAAGCCCGCCTCCAGCACACGCTGGCCGAGCAGGACTTCCCCGCCTCGCAGATCGTGGTCGTCCACCGCACCGTCGGCCGCGACGCCTTCGCCCGCACCCAGACATACAAGCGCGCCGCGCATGGACGGCTCGACGGGCCGGAAGTCAGCGAGATGATGGACGATCACCTGCTGGTGGTCGGCGTCAAGCAGCCCGGCAAGGCCAGCTGGATGGTCGCCCGCGTGCGCAGTCCGCGCGCCTTCAGCGTCATGATCCGCCCGCTGATCGTGCAGACGGTGATCATCTACCTCGTGCTCGTCGGTGCCGTCGCGCTCATCCTGCGGCGCATCACCCGGCCGCTGGCCGCGCTCACCCGCCGGGTCGAGCAATTCGCCGTCAGCCCCGGCTCGGCCGGCCAGCTCGATCCCAGCGGGCCGGACGACATGCAGCGTCTGATCGTCGCCCACAACGCGATGGAAGCGCGCATCGTCGCCATGCTGGACGAGAAGGACGTGATGCTCGGCGCCATCGGCCACGACCTCAAGACCCCGCTCGCAGCCCTGCGCGTGCGCATCGAATCGGTCGAGGACGACATCGAGCGCGGCCGCATGGCCGCGACGATCGAGGACATCGTGCGCACGCTCGACGACATCCTCTCGCTCGCCCGCGTCGGCCGCCCGAGCGACCCACGCGAACGCACCGAGCTGTCCGCCCTCGTCGCCTCGGTCGTCGAGGAATACGAGGACATGGGCGAGCCGGTGGATCTCGGCGACACCCAGCGCACCGTCCTCGAACTGCGCTCGACCTGGCTGCGGCGCGCCTTGCGCAACCTCATCGACAACGCCCTTCGCTACGGCGGCGGCGCGCGGGTGGGGCTGGAAAAGGAAGGCGATCGCGCCGTGGTCCGTATCGAGGACGACGGCCCCGGCATCCCCGACGACGAGATCCAGGCCATGACCAATCCTTTCGTCCGCGGCGACCCTTCGCGCAACAAGGCGACCGGCGGGGCGGGCCTCGGCCTGGCTCTGGCGCGGGCCATCGCCGACCAGCACGGCGGCGCACTGGTGCTGGCGAACCGGCTTTCGCCCACCGGCGAGGTCGAAGGACTGACGGTGAGGCTGGAGCTGCCGCTGAGCTAATTCCTCCCCGAGCTTGTCTCGGGGAGGGGGACCGCCGCCGCAGGCGGTGGTGGAGGGGGAAAGGCCGGACAATTCCCCCTCCGTCAGCCCTGACGGGCTGCCACCTCCCCAAGACAAGATCGGGGAGGAACTACCCTACCGCAACGTCGCGAATTCCACGTCGATCTGCGCGCCCATCATGTCGTCGAGAAGCCCGCAATTGCGCACCCGCTCGACCGCGCGGTCCAGTTCGAGCGCCCCCGGCGTCGCCGCGAACGCCGCCTTGAAATCCCGTGCGATGCGGTCCGCCCAGGCCACCGAGCAGAACCGTCCGAGCATCTGCGGCAACCGCGTCGAAACCGCCTGCCCGTCCGCCCCGCCGAGCAACGCCCCGACGTGGGACAGCGCCCAGCCATACCCGTATTCCCGGCTGGCACTGCGCGCCATGATACCGTCGAGCAGATCGCGCCGCTCGCTCTCGCGCAGGCGCGGATCGTCGAGCGAAAGCAGCCACGCCGCCATCGCCGGAAAGCCCGTGCGCGCCGCCGCGCCAAGCGCTGCCGGGCGGAATACCGGGTCCTCCGAAGCCAGCGCCTTGTCCACCAGCGTGCGCACCGCCGCTCCATCGCGATCGTAGAGGTACAGATCGAACGCATGGTCGAACCACGCCGGGTCGAGCGCAGCCCCATCACCCGCGAGGTAAGCCACGGCAGCCGCGCCCAGCTGCTTTCGCAACTGCCGCCCGGCGCCGGTGCCGACGAGCGCATTGACCACCTGCACCCGCCGCTGCGCGCGTGCCGCTCCCTCACGCGCATAAACGCCCGCGCGCGGGTCGAAGCCATACTCCTTCAGAAGCGGCCCGTAGAGCTTCTCGCGCAGGAACCGGAACCCCCGCCGTCCCGGTGCGCCGACGATGTTCTCGCGCACCAGCCTCGACAGAGCCTTGTCGGCGGCATCGGCGGCGTGCGGATCGGGATGCCGGATGAGCTTGCGCTCCAGCCGCGCCATCTCGCCGATGGTGCCGCGCCCGGCGCGGATCGAGGCCCAGAGCGAATCGACCAGCGCCAGCGCCTCGCCGCCCGGCAGGCGGTCGGCCCCGGCGATCAGTTCCTGCCAGTGCCCGGCAGTCAGCTCGAAGCGGTAGTAGCCGGTGCCGCCTGCGTTGGGGAACACCGGCCCCTCTCCGGGCAGCGTGAAGCTCTGCGTGCGCTGGTCCATGATGAAGCAGCGGCGCGCTTCTCCCCCTTTGCCATCCCGGCGTCGCAGGCACAGCGGGATCGTCCAGCGCGTTTCGGGCGGGGCGACGCCCGCCGTGGTGTAGCGCAACTGCGTTACCATGACCCGGTCCCCGTCGCGCCGCATGGCAAGGAGCGGTACGCCCTGCTGCTCGACGAAGCTGCGCATCGCCGGCACCAGCTTGGGATTGCCCGCGACTTCGGCGAGCGCGGCGAAGAAGTCCTCGCTGGTGGCGCTGCCCCCCGCATGCGCGGCGATGTACCGGCGCACGCCCTCGCGGAACCGCTCGTCACCCAGCCATGCAGCGACCATGCCGACGACATGGCCGCCCTTGCCGTACGTGATCGCATCGAAGGCAGTTTCGATCCGGCGGCTGTCCGTGATGGGCTGGCGCACCGGCCGACCCGCGAGCAGAGCGTCGGTTTCCATCGCCTCGAATCCGGTGCCCAGCGCATCTCCGGCGATGCCGAGGTCCGGACGCCAGGCGTCACCGATGCGGTAGCCGATCCAGTTGGCGAAGCTCTCGTTCAGCCACAAGTCGTCCCACCATGCCGGAGTGACGAGATCGCCGAACCACTGATGGCCGAGTTCGTGCGCCACGATCGTGCCGAAGGCGCGTTGCCGGGTGACCGGCGCCCCGGCATCCATCACCAGCAGGTCGTCGCGATAGAGCGCCGCGCCCGCGTTCTCCATGGCGCCGGGCAGGACCGGCGTGGTGATCTGGTCCAGCTTTGGGAAGGGAAAGGGCGTGCCGAAATAATCCTCCAGCAACCCGGTGATGCGGCGCGTACCGTCAAGCGCGAAAGCCAGCCTGTCGGCGTTCTGCCGGGTCGAGACGATGCGCAGGGGCAAAGACTTCGCCTCCCCCGCCAGCGAAGCGAACGGGCCGACCATCATCGCGACCAGGTATGTCGGCAGCGGTGCGGTGGGCGCGAAGCGGTGCACCTCCAGCCCGTTCTCGATGACCGGCGGCCCGGCTTCGGGCGCATTGCCGATCGCGGTCAGGCCCTTGGGCGTGCGCAGGGTGAGGATGAAGGGGGTCTTGAAGCCGGGCTGGTCGAAGCCGGGGAACGCGGCGCGGGCATCGATCGCCTCGAAATGGGACCAGACATGCCATGCGCCTTCGACCTGCTCGCGGAAAAGTCCGGCAGGTCCGTCGGCAAACGGTGCGGCGTAATCGAAGGCCAGCGTGACCGGCCCGGCGGGCAGGTCTTCCGGGAATTCGATTCGCGCAACGCCGATGGGGTCGAGCTGCTGCCAGCGCCCGGCAACCGACCGGCCCTCCGCCCGCGCCACGACGCGCGACACGTCAAGCCCGCGCCCGTGCAGCACGATGGAAGAGGCGGGCGCGGCGAGCATGACGTCGATTTCGACATGCCCGGAAAAGCGCGGGCGGGACGGATCGATGGTGAGGTCCAGCCGGTAGGCCGCAGGTTTGGCGGTGTCGTCGAGCCGCCCGAGCGGGACCGATTGCGCCTGCGCGGCTACGGTCATGCTGCCGAACAGAAGGGCAAGCAGCATCACGATACGTCGTCCCGGACTTGATCCGGGACCGCTGGCCGTGACCCGCCCGCCGGGCAGCGCGCGCGACACGCTTCCGCCCAAAGACCGCCACCTGTCCCGGATCAAGTCCGGGACGACGAGCCTTCGCACTATCGCATCAATCCGCCGATGAGATTGCGCGCGAACCTGCCAAGTCCGGGAAAGCCGATCGCCTTGCCCAGCGCGTCGCCCACCGTCCCGGCAGCGGCGCTGGCGGCCGAGGCCTTGGGGCTGGCGCGGCTCTTCTTGCCCTGCATCGTCTGCGCCAGGATCGACCCGGCGCTGGCGGCGGCGGCCCCGGCGGCAGCCTTGGCGACCTTGCCGCCGATGCCGTCCCACAAGCCGGGGCTCCTGCGCTCCTGCTTGGCGACCTCGTCGCGGCCTTTCTCCTCCACCTCCTGCGCAGTGGCGGCGGCGTCGGCAGCCTTGGCGGCGAGCACTTCCTCCGCGCTCTCGCGGTCGACGCGGGTGTCGTACTTGCCCTCGAACGGGCTGATCGACTGGACGATCGCGCGCTCCTTGTCGGTGATCGGCCCCAGCCGCGAGCGCGGCGGCGCCACCAGCGTGCGCTGCACCACCGAAGGCGCGCCGTCGTCGCCCAGCGTGGAGACCAGCGCCTCACCCACCTTCAGCTCGGTGATCGCCGCCTCGACGTCGAGCTTGGGGTTGATGCGGAAGGTCTCGGCCGCCGCCTTGATCGCGCGCTTGTCACGCGGGGTGAAGGCGCGCAGCGCATGCTGGACGCGGTTGCCGAGCTGCCCGGCGATCTCCTCGGGAATGTCGATCGGGTTCTGCGTCACGAAGTAGACGCCCACGCCCTTGGAGCGGACGAGGCGGACGACCTGCTCGACCTTGTCCTGCAGCGCCTTGGGGGCATCATCGAACAGCAGGTGCGCCTCGTCGAAGAAGAACACCAGCTTGGGCTTCTCGGGATCGCCGACCTCGGGCAGCACCTCGAACAGCTCGGACAACAGCCAGAGCAGGAACGTGGCGTAGAGCTTCGGGCTGCGCATCAGCTTGTCGGCGGCGAGCACGTTGATGTAGCCGCGTCCCTGATCGTCGCACTTGATGAAATCGGCGATCTCCAGCGCGGGCTCACCGAAGAACTGCGCCGCGCCCTGACTTTCCAGTGCGAGGAGCTGGCGCTGGATGGTTCCGACGCTCGCTTTCGACACATTGCCATACTTGAGTGCCAGTTGGGTGCCGTTGAGTGCCACGTAAGCGAGCATCGCCTGCAGGTCTTCGAGGTCCAGCAGCAGCAGTCCCTCGTCGTCGGCCAACCGGAAGACGATGTTGAGCACACCCTCCTGCGTCTCGTTGAGGTCCATCAGCCGGGCCAGCAGCAGCGGCCCCATCTCGGAGATGGTAGTGCGCACCGGATGGCCCTGCTCGCCGTAAATGTCCCAGAAAACCGCGGGATTGTCGGCATAGGCATAGTCGGTGATGCCGATCTCCCTGGCCCGCGATTCGAGGATGGCGGCGTTCTTGAACTGCGGGCTCCCGGCCATGCACACGCCCGAAAGGTCGCCCTTCACGTCGGCCATGAACACCGGCACCCCGGCGGCGGAGAACTGCTCGGCAATGGTCTGCAGGGTCACCGTCTTGCCGGTGCCGGTAGCGCCCGCGATCAAGCCATGCCGGTTGGCGCGGTCGAGCCGCAGCACCTGCCGCTCGCCGCCCTCTCCACTGCCGCCGCCTAGTCCGAGGAAAATCTCGCTCATCCCGTCGTCTCCAAGCCCTGTCGCGGCATCGGTGTAGCGTGGCCGGGGGCGCTGCGGAAGTGCCATCCCTCGCTCGTGCGCGGGGTGGGCAGAGCGGCAAACTCCCGCTAAAGGCCCGCGCAATCCCATGAACGAACCCTTCGTCCTCCTCGATGACGCCCGCAAGGAAGGCGCCGCCGATGCCCGGCTCTACCGCGCGCCGCGCGAAACCGTCGTGGCGATGCGCGGCGAGGACGTCCTGCCCGCGCTGGAACGGCTTCAGGCGTTGTCGCGGCAGGGCCTGCACATTGCGGGCTACATGACGTACGAAGCCGGACTGGCGCTGGAACCGCGCCTCGCCGGACGCCTGCGCGCCGCTGAAGGGCCGCTGCTCTGGTTCGGCGCCTTCGAAGGCTACGAGGCGCTTGCACCCGCCCAAGTGCCGCTCTGGCTGGCCGCGCGCGCCGGGTCGGAGCGGCCAGCAATCGGCCCGCTCGAACCGCAAGTCGATCTCGGCGGCTACGAACAGGCCTTCGCCGCCATTCACGGCGCGATCGAGGCAGGCGACATCTACCAGGCCAACCTCACCCTGCCCTTGGCCGGGCCATGGAGCGGTGATCCGCTAGCGCTCTACGCCGCGCTGCGCCCGCGCGCGGCGGCCGGATACGGCGCGGTGATCCACGACGGCGCGCGCTGGCATCTCAGCTTCTCGCCGGAACTGTTCTTCACCCTTTCGGGCCGCGAAGTCGAAGTGCGGCCGATGAAAGGCACTCGCCCGCGCGGCCGCAACACCGCCGAGGACGCCGCATTCGCCGTCGATCTCGCCGCCAGCACCAAGGATCGCGCCGAGAACCTGATGATCCTCGACCTCATGCGCAACGACCTGTCGCGCGTGGCCGGGGCGGGCAGTGTAAGGGTGGAAAATCCTTTCACCATAGAAAGTTATCCAACCGTCCACCAGATGGTCTCGACGGTGCGCGCCACCCTGCCCGAGGGGCGCGGCGCGCTCGACCTCTTGCGCGCGCTGTTTCCGTGCGGCTCGATCACCGGCGCGCCCAAGATCCGCGCCATGGAACTGATCGCCGAGGTCGAGCGGACACCGCGCGGGGTCTACTGCGGCTCCATCGGCTATATCGAACCCTCTGGCGATGCGGCTTTCAATGTGGCAATCCGCACTCTGCGTCTCGACCGTGACGGTCGCGCTGTCCTAGGGGTCGGGTCCGCCGTGGTCGCGGATTCGCAAGCGCTTCCCGAATGGCGGGAATGCCTGGTCAAAGGGGGTTTCGTGCGAGAGTCGCAAGTGCAGGTTGCCGGGGAAGTCGTGTCGCCTGCAAGCTTCGATCTGATCGAGACGATGCGTTTCACGCCCGAGGCGGGCATCGCGCTGCTCGAACTGCACCTCGAACGCATCGCCGCGAGCGCCGCCGCGCTGGGCTTCGGGTTCGACCGGCATGCGGTGCGCAACGCCATCCAGGCGCTGTGTTTCGAGGCCGAAGCTCCGTCGAAGCTGCGCCTCGTCGTCGGCCGCACCGGGGCGTTCTCGCTGGAACTGACCGATCTGCCCGACACTCTCGCCGAGCCCGCGACCGTCGCTGTGCTGCGCCTGCCAGTGGACAGCGGCGACTGGCGCCTCGCCCACAAGACCACCGATCGCGGCTTCTACGACAAGGGTCTCGAAGTGGCGCGCGCGAACGGTGCTGACGAGGCGATCCTGCTACGCGACGATGGCCTGGTGACCGAGGGCTGCTTCACCAACCTGTTCGTCGAGCGCGGCGGCACGCTGCTGACCCCGCCCGCGACGCTGGGCCTGCTGCCGGGCGTGCTGCGCCGCTCGCTGCTGGACGCGGGCCGAGCGGTGGAAGCCGAACTGACGCTGGACGATCTCGCAGGCGGGTTTTTCATCGGCAATGCCCTGCGTGGGCTGATCCCCGCGCGGCTGCTGTAAATGGCCTGATGGGGCTTCGACAAGCTCAGCCTGAGCGGTTTTGAGAGCAGGTCTTTAAATTCCGCTCAGGCTGATCTTGTCGAAGCCCCCGCCGGACGATGCTTTGCGATCCTCGGCTCCTGTTCTAAGAGACGCCCCACAATGCACCTGGCCACCGCCCTTTCCCGCATCGCCCCGTCGCAGACCACGGCGATGACCGACCGCGCCACCCAGCTTCGCGAAGCCGGGCGCGACATCATCTCGCTCTCGGTCGGCGAGCCCGACTTCGCCACTCCGCCGCATGTGCTGGAAGCCGCCAAGGCCGCGCTCGACGGCGGGCAGACCAAGTACACCCCCGTGGGCGGCACCTCGCGGCTCAAG
The DNA here is from genome assembly GCF_030209485.1 of Novosphingobium sp. fls2-241-R2A-195. Classification (NCBI taxonomy): domain Bacteria; kingdom Pseudomonadati; phylum Pseudomonadota; class Alphaproteobacteria; order Sphingomonadales; family Sphingomonadaceae; genus Novosphingobium; species Novosphingobium sp. fls2-241-R2A-195. The sequence continues at coordinate 66,967 of NZ_JARVRY010000001.1, read as the reverse complement.
CAGGCCGCCGCGCTGCACTTCGCACGCGACCTGGGGATCGAGGTTCCGACGTCGCAAGTGACTGTCAGCGCGGGCGGCAAGCAGGCGATCTTCCACGCCATGCTCGCCACGATCAGCGAGGGCGATGAGGTGATCGTCCCCGCTCCATGGTGGGTCAGCTATCCGGAAATCGTGCGCTTCGCCGGTGGCAAGATCGTGCCGCTGCACACCCACGCCAAGGACAACTTCCGCTTCACGCCCGCCGACCTCGAAGCGCAGATCGGGCCGAATACCTTGTGGGTGCTGCTCAACAGCCCCGGCAACCCGACCGGTGCGTGCCTGCCCGCGGAAACGCTGCTCGGCATCGGAGAGGTGCTGCGCCATCATCCGCGCGTGCTGGTGATGTCGGACGATATCTACGCGCCGATCAACTATACGGGCGGGCCTCACGCCACGCTGGCGAACCTGTGCCCGGACCTTGCCGACCGCATCCTGACCGTCTCGGGCGTCTCCAAGAGCCACGCGATGACGGGTTTCCGCATCGGCGTCGCCGCCGGGCCGGAGTGGCTCATCAAGGCGATGGAGCGGCTGCAGTCGCACTCCTCGGGCAACCCTTGCTCGATCAGTCAGGCCGCCGCCGTGGCCGCGTTCGAGGGACCGCAGGAATTTCTCGCCGAGTGGTGCGAACGCTTCCGCGCCCGGCGCGACCTGGTGGTCTCTGCGATCAACGCGATACCCGGCCTGTCGACGCCGGTGCCCGACGGCGCGTTCTACTGCATGGTCGATGCCGCGCCGCTGATGGAGCGCTTCGGCGACGACGCGAAGCTGGCGCTGCACCTGCTGGACCACGGCGTGGCGATCGTCCCGGCCTCGGCCTTCGGCGGGCGCGATGGCTTCCGCATCAGCTTCGCGGCCGACGAGGCCCAGTTGGTCGAGGCCTGCAGGCGGATTGCCGAGGCGGTGGGATAATCCTTTCCTTCGTCATTGCGAGCGCAGCGAAGCAATCCAGAGTCGAGCAAACCGCCCTGGATTGCTTCGCTGCGCTCGCAATGACGAACATTTAGGCTAAAGACGCATCAAGCGAATGGTCCTGCAGATTACGGGACGATGAAAGAAAGCACCATGCAACTCGAAATCCTCTTCGAAGACGGCGAAGCGCTCGTCATCGACAAGCCTGCGGGCCTTCCGCTCGACCGTCCCCGTGCGGGCGGCCACTGCCTGGAAGACCGCCTCGACGAACTGAAGCTCGGCTTTCACCGCGAACCCGCGCCGGTCCACCGCCTCGACCGCGACACATCGGGCTGCCTGCTGTTGGCGCGCAACCCGAAGGCGCTCAAGCGCTTCTCCGCCGCCTTCGAGGAGCGCACGGTCGAAAAGCGCTATCTCGGCGTAGTTGCGGGCGAGGTCAGCGAGGACGAAGGCACCATCGCGCTGAACCTCTCCAAGGTCAGCACCGCGAAGGACGGCTGGCGCATGATCCCGGCGCGCAAGGGCAAGCCCGCCGTCACGCACTGGCGCAAGCTGGATGTACGGAACGGCCTGACCCTCGTGGAATTCCGCCCCGAGACTGGCCGCACCCACCAGATTCGCGTCCATGCCGCCTCGGGCCTCGGCTTCCCGCTGCTGGGCGATCCGGTCTACGGCACCAAGGGCGGCGCCCCGCGCACCATGCTTCACGCGGCCGGCCTGACCGTCCCGCGCGGCGACAAGGCCCCGATCGTAGCGGCCGCGCCCCTGCCTGCCGACTTCGCCGCCCTCGGTTTCGAGGACGTAACCCCGGAAGCAGCCCCCGAATGAGCGACGAGGTCGTCGAGCGCGCCTGGGCTCTCGCGACCGAGAGCTTCATCGCCTCGACCGGCCCGGGCGGGCAGAACGTCAACAAGGTGGCGACGGCGGTGCAACTGCGCCTCGACGTCTACGCCCTGCGCCTCACTCCGCCGGTATTCGCCCGCTTCAAGGAACTCGCCGGCAGCCGCATGACAGCGCGCGGCGAACTGGTGCTGACCGCGCGCCGCTTCCGCACGCAGGAAGCGAACCGCGCCGATGCCCGCGAACGCCTCGCCGACCTTATCACCGAGGCCCACAAGCTGCCTGAAAAGCGCGCCAAGAGCCGCCTCAACCGCGTCGGCAAGGAACAGCGCCTGAAAGGTAAGAAGCTGCGCGGCTCGGTCAAGGCCGGGCGCGGCAAAGTCAGCTTCGACTGACTATCGAGCAGCCTCTGTAGCCTGCCCCTCGGAGGGTACGACAGCCTCTGCAGGCGGCCGCCGCTCGTCCAGCATCGCAGCGGCTTCGTCGAGCGCGCGCGCCTCGCCCATCGTCACGCCGCCGGGACCGGGCGCGGTGTCGGACTTGGAACAGGCGGCCAGTGCAAGCAGGGCCATGGCGGACAAGGCGGATCTCATGCTTCCGCCCATAGCCGTTCGATCGTCAGACGTCGATGACCCGGGTATGCGGGTAATGCTTGTCGAGATGCTTGCGGATGATCTTGAGATTGCGGCTGTTCGAGCGGAACAGGAAATCGAACAGATCGCCCGCCACGGGGATTGCGCCGACCAGCGTATCGAACCCGACATTGGCGGTCATGCGCGCCAGTTGCCATTTCGACATGCCGAGATTGCGCGCCTCCCAAACGAGGTAGAGGCCCATGGCCGCCGCGACGAGATCACCTGCGACCGGGACCAGCCCGACCACCGCGTCCAGACCGACCTGGCGGCGGAGGCCCGGCACCGTGAAGGCCCGCTCCAACACGCGCTCCAACGCTTCCACACGGCGGCGCACCGATACCGGATCGTTGCCGAACGGAAGCTCATAATCCATGCGCCGCGCCGATGGGTTGACCACGTATTCCAGCCTCTTGTCGAACCGCGACTTCACGAGCCGCTTTCGCTTATTTGGTGAGCCAGGCCAGCGGCATCAAGGGATGCCAGCCCCACGGGTTTACCGAGAACCCGTCGACGCTGCCGCGCACCAGCGACCAGCGGATCGGCGTGCCGAAGGGGATGAAGACGTTGGCACCGGTCAGTTCCGCCTCGGCCTCGGTCAGCAGGGCGGCGCGTTCGGCAGGCGTGGCGGCGCTCGCAGCCTCGGCCACGCGCGCATCGGCCTCTTGCGAGCAGAGCCCCCGGCCCGCCTGGCACGACAGGCGATTGAGATACCACCCCGCGCGCGGATAGCGGGCGACGTCGTCGACGAGCGCAAGATCGGCAGCATCGGCATCCTTCGCCCGATCGAGACCGACGCCAATCGTCGCGAAGTCGGCAACCAGTCGATTGAACAGGACGGTGGCTCCACTCCCCTCGGGAAGCCAGACCCTCAAGCGGACGTGGTGGGCTCCTGACTGTCGAGCGCCCGGCGCACGCTCCTGGGACGGTGTCCCCGCCGGCCCGTGCCATGATCTCACCCGCGCGGCCGCGATCGCGCGGCGCTGATCCAGCGTCTGCTCGCCCCAGCGTTCGCCGATGGTCCCAAGGTCGCCATCGAGGCTGGGGGTAACGATACGCGTGGTCGCGGACCAGCCGCCGAGGCCGAAAGGCGAGATCAACCCCTCCCGGTCCACCGCCATGGCCAGCGCCTCGCGGTTGGCGGGCTCGGACAGGAAGCCCTTGTCGTTCATCACGTGCAGGCCGAACAAACCGACCACCGGGTCGAGCTGGATCGTCCCGCGCAGGATGCCGACCGAGCGGGTCTGCAGGAAATCCTGTATGCGCCCGCCCAGCACGAGATCGACGCTGCCGTCGTTGAACGCCGCCACGGCCTGCGCGCCCGGCAGCGCGTGCAAATGGATCTGTCGCGTGCGCTCGGCCCACTTGTCGATCGGCGGCAGGCCCAGCTTGGCCGGATCGATCGCGCTGAGCGTGGCGATGCCGCCCGATCGGGTCACGCTCATCGGGCCGGTGCCCTGCCCCTTGCGGTAAAGCCCCAGTTCCGGCTGGGCGAGAAGCTGGAGCAGGTAAGGCATCGGCCGCGTGAGGCGGATCTCAATCACGCGCCCGGCCATGGCGCGGACTTCGTCGATGCCCGCAAGGTCGTGCGCCAGCGGCCCGTCATCGAGCGCCTTGAGTGCAGCATTGATCGCACGGCGCGCAGATTCGGCGGTTATAGGCTCTCCGGTCGCCCAGTTGCCGTCGCGCAGGCGGAAGATGTAGCTCTGGCCGTCGTCCGTGACGATCCAGCGATCCGCAAGCGCGGGGATGACACGGCCCGCATCGTCGAAGGCAACCAGCCCCTCCACCGTCGAGGCGCGAACCAGTACGGCTCCGGCCGAGAGATCGGAACTTTCGGAGAAGGGATCGCCGGGCTGGCCGACCACGGCGACGCCCAGCGCCGAGTTATCGTAGCCGCTGCAGGAGGCGAGCGTGAAGGCGGCCGCAACGGCCAGCACCCGCGAGGCTTGGCGCTTGGACAGCATGGAACAGGGAGTAGCCGATTTCCCGCGCCTCGCAACCGGCGCGCGGGATTTTTCCGCTTTCCCTCTCAGATCTTGCGCAGGAGCGTCGCGTCGGTCGTCGGGGCCTGGTAGTTGCGCAAGTAATCGGGGGTCATATGCTCGACCTGCCCGGCCTGGCCGGCCTGAGCGCGGGCGAGGCGCGGATCGATGTCCTCGCGGAAAGCGACGCCGAAGCGGCTTTCCTGCACCCAGGCGACCGAGCCTTCGACCCAGCCGATATTGCGGATGTTGACCGAGACGACGGTGCCGCGCACGACGCGCACGTTGCCTTCGCCCATCATGCCGCCGGCCGAGAGGTTGCGCACCTTGATCCGGAAATCGCCGTCGAGACCGTCCACGCGAAGGTCAGCCATGAGGAACAGGCTGTCGCGCGCAATCTGCCGATTTTCACCTTGGTTCATGCGATCTTCGTCCGGGGCGTTTCAAAATGCACGTCACGATCGTGCCGCCAGTGCGCGGCAAACTACCGTGCTTTGGCCCGTATTCCTAGCCGCCATTGGCAAACAAAGGCTTAATGTCCCGGCTCCGGACAGAGTCGGAGCCGGGTCTTGACCTTATTTGTCGGAATCGCGGCACCGGGCCGGTGCCGCAATCCAATCAGTCGTCGCGCGAGACTTTTTCGCGGCGCTCGTGCGCTTCCTGCGCCTCGACCGTCATGGTCGCGATCGGACGCGCTTCGAGACGACCGAGGCCGATCGGCTCGCCGGTGACCTCGCAGTAGCCGTATTCGCCTTCCTCGATGCGGCGCATGGCCGAATCGATCTTGGCGATCAGCTTGCGCTGGCGGTCGCGGGTGCGCAGTTCGATACCCCAGTCGGTCTCGCTCGAGGCGCGGTCGTTGAGGTCGGGTTCGCGAATCGGGCCGTCCTGCAACTGCTGCAGCGTGCCCGCTGCCGCATCGAGGATCGACTTTTTCCATGCCAGAAGCAGCCGCCGGAAATAATCCTGCTGTGCCTCATTCATGTATTCTTCGTCAGGTTCGGAAATGTAGGCGCCGCCAATTGCACGCTTTGCCTTGGCGAGTACATCGATTTCGTCAGCTAGGGCCGTTGCCATCCAGAGAAACTCCGCAGTGCTTCCACAGATCGCCAACGCCCTGCAGCCCCGAATTTTTTCCGGTAACCGTACAACGATCCGCAGTTGAGGCGGCCTATAATTCCGCACTCTTGACCGCACAAGCGTATATCCGTGGCGATCCACAAAATTCTTAACGCCGTCTCCGGGTGACACAGAGTCAATCCGCAGGCGGGACCTGCTCGCAGTCGCCGTTAACCATTTCTTGATCGCCGTCGGACAGATTGGCCAAATCGAACGCAGGGGCCATTTGCAAACGATTGAGGTCCACGCGGTCACAACCCTTTTTGAAGGCACGGGGATTACGATGGAAACTGTCTGGATTAACCAGGATCTCGCCACGCCGGCCGCCGCGAACGACTTCGCAGGCGACATGCTCATCGCCGAGGCGCTGTCCGCCGCCGCGCAGGGCGATGCCTCGGCTTATTTCGATCTCGGTGTCGCATTCTCGACCGGCAGCCACGGCGCCCCCTGCGACCTCATCGAAGCGCACAAGTGGTTCAACCTCGCCGCCGTGGGCGGGCACGAGGAAGCCACCGTCTGCCGCGCTGAAGTCGCCGACGACATGACGGCCCGTGAAATCGCCGAAGCCCAGCGCCGCGCGCGCCAGTGGCTGGGCGCGACGGTCCGCAAGGCTGCCTGAGCTAGGCCTTGCGGAAGGGCGAATGAACGCCTAGCCGGAGCTGGTCGGTGGCGATCCCTGCCCGCTCCTGCTCGAGATAGTCGGCAATCGCGGCCCGCAGGCCATCATGGACGATGTAGTGCGCCGAGATCGTGCGCACCGGCTCGTATCCTCGCGCCAGCTTGTGCCCGCCCTGCGCGCCCGCTTCGACACGGCCCAGGCCCAGCCGGATCGCGGCATCGATCGCCTGATAGTAGCACAGTTCGAAGTGCAAGAACGGCTTGTCGACGACGGCGCCCCAGTAGCGTCCGTACAGCGCCTCCTCGCCGATGAAGTTCAGCGCGCCCGCCACCGGGTGCCCGTCTAGGAAGGCCAGCACCATCAGGATGCGATCGGCCATCGTCTCGCCCAGCAGGCTGAACGCCTCGCGCGTAAGATAGGGGCGTCCCCATTTGCGCGCGCCTGTGTCCTGGTAGAAATCCCAGAACGCTTCCCAGTGCGCCTCGGTGATCTCCTCGCCTGACAGAGCGCGAATCTCGACGCCCTCCTGCGCTTTCTCCCGTTCCTTGCGCAGATCCTTGCGCTTGCGCGACGACAGTTGCCCGAGGAAATCGTCGAAAGTCGCGTAGCCGCGATTCTCCCAATGAAACTGAATGTCCTCGCGCAGCAGCCATCCGGCGTTCTGGAACACGGGGACCTGCGCCGGTTCGATGAAGGTCGCGTGGGCGGAGGAGAGGCCATTGTCACGGCACAGAGTCTCCGCCGCGCGCAGTAGCGGCAGCATGAGTTCGGGATGCGGTGTCAGCAGGCGCGGGCCGGTGGCCGGGGTGAAAGGTACCGCAATCTGCAGCTTGGGATAGTACGAGCCGCCGGCCCGGTGCCAGGCATCGGCCCAGGCATGGTCGAAGACGTACTCGCCCTGCGAGTGCTCCTTCAGGTAGGCCGGAAGCGCGGCGGCGAGGCTGCCGTCAGGACCGTCGATCACCAGCGGTAATGGCGTCCAGCCGCTGCGGCCGCCGACGCTGCCCGATTCCTCCATCGCAGTGAGGAAGGCGTGAGCGACGAAGGGATTCGCCCCATCAGTCAACGCATCCCACTGATCGGCGGGCAGATCGCCCACGGCGCCGAGCAGGCGGGCGGTGAAGGCGCCCTCGCTCACGCGTCCCCTTCGCGAATCTCGAAAATGGCCGCATCGGCGTAAGCGGCGGCGCGCTCGTCGTGCTCGGGCTCGCGCACGGTCCAGGTCGCGACGGGGAGGCCCCGGCCGCGCTGCGCGGCAGCGAAACGGCTCGGCAGATCCCGCACGTCGTAGGCGAGGAAATCGGGCCGGGCATGCCACAGCGACAGGCGGCGGCGGATCTTGCCGGGCAGCGCCCGGTCCTCGCCCTCGGAAACGATGAGGCCGCGCACGGTATGCGGCGAATGGCGCCAGTACCAGCGGGATACGCGCGGGTCGAAGCTCATGACTGCGTGATGACCGGTATAACCCTCCAGCACCCGGCGCACCGCCAGGCACAGCGCGGCGATGCGGACCTTGCGGTCGGACTTGATCTCGATGAGTACCGGGACCTTGCCGCCGACTTGCGCCAGAACCTGCCGCAGGGTCGGAATGGTCTCTGCCGTGCCCGTCAAAGTTATGGTGCCCAGCTGCGCCGCGCTGCGGCGCTCGGTGGGGCCGCTCTCGCCGGTCAGGCGATCGAGCGTATCGTCATGGAAGACGACCGGTTGCCCATCGCCGGAACGCTGCACGTCCAGTTCGATGCCGTTGCCTGCCGCGATGGCCTTGGCGAAGGCCGCGCGCGAGTTTTCCGGCACGCCGCTGCCGTGTAGCCCCCGATGGGCATAGTCCTGCGCCCCGATCCACGCGACCTTGCGCGGATCGGGTGCAGGTGCACGCCAGCGATCAAGCAGGGCGAACGGCAACGATGGCATCCACTTCGACGGCGGCGCCCAGCGGCAGCACCGGCACGCCGACCGCGCTGCGCGCATGCTTGCCCGCATCGCCGAAGACCGCGACCATCAGCTCGGAGGCGCCGTTGATGACCTTGGGCTGGTCGGTGAAGTCGCCGGTGGAATTGACGAAACCGCCCAGCTTGACGATCCGCTCCACCCGGTCGAGCGAGCCGAGCGCGGCTTTCAGCTGCGCCAGGATCATCACGCCGCAGGCCTGTGCCGCCTCGGTGCCCGCCTCGATGGAGACATCCTCGCCCAGACGGCCGGTGACGAGCTTGCCGTCGACGAAGGGCAGCTGACCGGAAACGTGAGCCAGACCACCCGTCTCGACCACGGCGACGTAGGCCGCAACCGGGGCAGCCGCTTCCGGCAGGGTCAGGCCGAGTTCGGCGAGACGGTCATCAATCTTGCTCATGGAAATCCTCTTCTTCGCGGGTCAGGCTGGGGGCCGTAAGATTGGTCAGCAGCCAGGGGAGCGCGGTCTTCCAGTCATCGATCCGCGCGTGGGCGTGGCCGAGCTGGAGAGCGCACTTGATGTTGGGGGCGATCTTCGGTTCACCGCACAGGTGCAGTCGGCGAACTTGGGGGGAAACCTCGAAGACCGACCCGTGATGCTGCGACAGGTCGTCGATGAAGACCGCACGGCTGGGCCGGTACTCGTCGAGGATCGCCTGGAGCGCCGGGCCTTTCGGCCCCTGGTTGGTGAAGACGCGCAGCGGCATGCCGTGTTCGATCAGCTGCGCCTCGCGCGCCTCGCGGCGGAAATCCATGAGGTTGGTGAGGACCACCACGTCGGCGTGCTCGCGGATCGCGGCGATCGCATCGACGGCGCCTTCGATCGGCGTCTGGCGGTGCATCTGCGAATCGAAGAAGCCGTTGAGCAGCGTCCACATCTCCGCCTGTTCCAGCGGCGTGTCGCTGCCGATCCGGCGCATCGACTTGTAGAACTCGCCGTTCTCGATGTCGAAGTGGACGCCTTCTTCCTCGGCCAGCCAGTCGCGGAAGTGCTTGATCATGTGGAGCAGCACTTCGTCGCAGTCGGTGATGAGCAGCGGTTTTGTCATGCGCCCAGCTTCCTTTGTGCGGCAACCAGCATCTCGGGCTGGACGCCCAGCGCGTCGGCCGCGCCCAGCAGGTCCGGCTCGTGCGCGCACAGGAAATCCAGCACCGCACCCAGCGTGGAGGGCTCACCCAGCGAGGCGCGCAGTTCCTCCGGCGTCAGGCCGGTGAGCGAGAGGAAACGCTCGGCACGGTCCTGATCGCTCAGCACCCAGCCGAGGGCATTCAGGGCCAGCGCCTGCGGATCGGATGGGGATGAGGGCTCTCGAAGAATTGTCAGTCTCACTCGGACGGAATAGACGGGGTGTATTACCCCAGATGGTCATCAGGGCGTCGAATGGCAAAGCGAATCCTCGTTGTCGAGGACAACGATCTCAACCGGAAGCTGTTTTGCGACGTGCTTCGCAGTCAGGGCTACGCGGTGGAGCCGTGCGCCGATGGCCTCGACGCGCTCGACAAGGCGCGGCAATCCGTGCCGAATCTCGTGATCATGGACATCCAGCTGCCCAATGTCTCGGGGCTGGACCTGATCGAGGCGGCGAAGAAGGACCCCGTCCTGCGCACGATTCCCGTACTCGCGGTGACCGCTTACGCCGGCAAGGGCGACGAGGAACGCATCCGCGAGGCAGGCGCCGAAGGCTATCTGGCGAAGCCGGTTTCGATCGGCCCGTTCATGCAGGCGGTACGGGCGCTGCTGTAAGCGCGCCCTTGACATGTTACACCCGCGCCGCTTTTGCGCCGCAATTCCCGGCCAGAGAGCCGCCCGACGCTTTCGGAGTTAGATACCCATGGACCGCGCAGAGACTTCGGCCCGCATCGCCGCGCTGATCGAGCCCTTCAACAAGAAGGGCGTCGAAGTGACCGATGCCACCCGTTTCACCGACGACCTGGAATTCGACAGCCTGACGGTGATGGACTTCGTCGCCGCCATCGAGGACGAGTTCGACATCATCATCTCGATGAATGCCCAGGCCGAGATCGAGAACTACGGCCAGCTCGTCGATGCCGTGGTCAAGCTCAAGGGCTGATTGCAAATGTCTGATACTACTGATCTTTTCAGCAAGTTTGACCCGCTCATCAAGATGCGGAGCGACCTTCTGGCCACCGGCGTGACCGATCCGTTCGGACTGGTCATGGAGAAGGTGATCTCCCCCACCGTTGCCCTGTGCAACGGGCGCGAGACGATTTTGCTGGGCACTTACAACTACATGGGCATGACCTTCGACCCCGACGTGATCGCGGCGGGCAAGCAGGCGCTCGACGACTTCGGCTCGGGCACCACCGGCAGCCGGGTACTCAACGGCACCTACGCGGGCCATAAGGCGGTAGAAGAGGCGCTTTGCGACTTCTACGCCATGGACCACGCTATGGTGTTCTCGACCGGCTACCAGGCCAACCTCGGGATCATCTCGACCATCGCCGGCAAGGGCGATTACATCGTCCTCGACATCGACAGCCACGCCTCGATCTGGGACGGCTGCAAGATGGGCGACGCCGAAGTCGTGCCCTTCAAGCACAACGACATCGAGGCGATGGAAAAGCGCCTGAAGCGCATTCCCGAGGGCGCCGGCAAGCTGGTGATCCTCGAGGGCGTCTACTCGATGCTGGGCGATATCGCCCCGCTCAAGGAGATGATCGCGGTCGCCAAGAAGTACGGCGCCATGGTGCTGGTCGACGAGGCGCACTCGATGGGCTTCATCGGCCCCAACGGGCGCGGCGTGGCCGAAGAGCAGGGCTGCCTCGACGACGTCGACTTCGTCATCGGTACGTTCTCCAAGTCGGTCGGCACCGTCGGCGGCTTCTGCGTCTCGAACCACCCCAAGTTCGAGATCATGCGCCTGGTTTGCCGCCCCTACGTGTTCACCGCCAGCCTGCCCCCGAGCGTCGTCGCCACCGCGACCACCTCGATCCGCAAGCTGATGACCGCCGCCGACAAGCGCGCCCATCTGTGGGACAGCTCGCGCACGCTGCACAAGGGCCTGACCGACGCGGGCTTCCAGCTCGGCACCACCGAACCGCAGAGCGCGATCATCTCGGTCATCATGCCCGATCTGGAGCGCGGCGCGATGATGTGGGAAGCGCTGCTGCACGAGGGCCTCTACGTGAACCTCGCGCGCCCGCCGGCGACGCCCGCGAACATGACCCTCCTGCGCTGCTCGCTCTGCGCCGAGCATTCGGCAGAGCAGGTCCAGCAGATCATCGGCATGTTCACCCGCGCCGGGACTGCGGTGGGGATCATCTGACCTCGCATTCCTCCCCGAGCTTTGCTCGGGGAGGTGGCAGCCCGTCAGGGCTGACGGAGGGGGAATCGCCTCGCCTCTCCCCCTCCACCACTCTTCGAGTGCTCCCCCTCCCCGAGCAAGCTCGGGGAGGAACTGCGTCAACTATGGATGGCCACGTAGTTCAGGAAAGCCGCCATCCAGCCGCCGAGGAAATCGGCCGACTGCGCGCCCACGGTGCCGTCCTCGTTCAGCAGCCCGTCCTTCCACTGCAGGAACGCCTCGGGCGCGCCGAGCGTCGGCATGTCGAGATAGGCCAGCACGTTGCGCAAGTGCTGCTGCGCCAGCGCCGTCCCGATCGCGCCCACCGACACGCCGATCACACCCGCAGGCTTGCCCGCCCAGGCGCTCTGCCCATAAGGCCGCGAGGCATTGTCGATCGCGTTCTTGAGTACGCCCGGCATCGAGCGGTTGTATTCGGGCGTCACGAACATCACCCCGTCCGAACCCGAAATCAGCGCCTTCAACGCCTTGACGCTTTCGGCCTGGTCATCGTCGTCGTCCTGATCGTAGAGCGGCAGCGCGCCAATGTCGGCGAAGGTGAAATCATGCCCCTCGGCGGCGGGCAGGCGGATCAGCGCCTCGGCCAGCTTGCGGTTGAACGATTCGGCGCGCAGGCTGCCGACGACGACGGCGATCTTGGACATGGCTGTCTCCTCTTGCGGATGCGCCGGGTATCCACCCGCAGCATGTCAGGAGCAAGACCCCGTCAGTGGCCTGTCGGTCAGTGGATCGAGATGATCCCGTCCACCGCGCGCCATTCCTGCGGCCCGATCAGATGATTGTGGGCGATCCGTACCGAATGAAGCGGCCCCTCGATCTCGCGCGTCCAATAGTCGAGGAAATCGCGCAGCACCGGAAAGCGCGGCGCCACGTCGTATTGCTGGAAAGCGAAGAGCTGCAGGAACCGGGGATGGTCGGGCAGGAAATAGTGGATCTCGACAGTCGTGAGGCCATAGCCCTCAAGCTGCCTGAGGAAATCCGCGGAAGCGCGGAAATCCGACGATGCTCCAACCGGTAGACCAGCCATAGCCCTCCTTCCGGCACCGCTACCTTGTGGTGCAGCACGGAGAGGATGACACAATGGTTACAGCCGTCAAGTCACTGCGAAGGGCGGAAAATTCCGGAGATGATGGGCCGCCGGCGACGTGTGCCTCTCAGACCGTCTGCGCCACCGCCGAAGCGCACTTCTCCGTCGTTTCCTTCGATCCGCCGCCGAGCAGCGAGACGGCGAGGAACCCGGCGATGATCAGCACCACGAAGCCCACCGTCACCTTGCCCAGATGCTTGTCGATCACCGCCTTGATCGGCGCACCGAACAGGCGGAACAGCACGCCCACGATCATGAAACTGATCGAGCGCGAGACGATCGAGGCACCCACGAACACCAGCAGGTTCATGCCGATGAAGCCCGCCGTGATCGTCAGCAGCTTGAACGGGATCGGCGTCGCGCCCTTCACGATGATGATCTCGGCGCCGTAATCGCGTAGATAGCAGGCGGCCTTGGGGAAGCTCTCCGACAAGTGCAGCGCGTGCAGCAGCGCTTCGCCGAAAGCGGCATAGGCGAAGTGGCCGATCGCATAGCCCAGCAATCCGCCCGCCACCGATGCCACCGTGGCGATCGCGGCATAGCGAATCGCCTTCTTCGGCTCGGCCAGGCACATCAGGCCCAGCAGCGGGTGCGGCGGGACAGGGAAAAAGCTCGCCTCCATGAAGGCGAAAGCGGCCAGCCACCAGCCGGCATGGCGGTGCGAGGCCTTGGCCATGGTCCATTCGTAGAGGCCGCGCAGCATTCGAGAATTCCCCCCGGGAGACAGTCGGCACCCTGATCAGGGCGCGATGATAGGATCCAACCACCCCTCGTCATTGCGAGCGAAGCGAAGCAATCAAGGGCAGTGCAGAACGCCCTTGATTGCTTCGCTTCGCTCGCAATGACGAGTTCGCGGTAAAGTTATCGTGATCTAGAAGCCGCGCTGCATCGCGGCAAGCATCAACACGAAAACCAATTTGGTTATTTTTGTTGACATTGTTCCACCATTTGGGTACATAACAGGAACAACGCAGACACCCCCGAGTCGTCCCGCCGCTCTCTCCGGTTCGCGGACGTGCCCGCCTCTCCAGTACAGGATCCCCCCCATGGTCGAGCCGAAGCAGGCTTCGCCCGGCGCGAAGACGCGCCGTCCGCGAACCAAGATCAGCGCCGCATTAATGGAAGAGGAAGAGGGCGACCTCAACAAGCACTGGCGCAAGTATTTCCTTGCCGCGCTGGCCGAAACCTCGAACGTCACCGCCGCGGCCGCCATCGCCGGTGCTCACCCCAGCCGTGCCTACAAGGTGCGCCGGCTGGACCCGGAGTTCGCCCGCAAGTGGCAGACCGCGCTGCTCGAAGGCTACCAGAACCTCGAACTCGAAGTGCTCTACCGCCTGCGCTTCGGCGAGGCCAAGGATGGCGCGGTCAAGTTCGACAACGCCAATGCCCTGCGCCTGCTCGGCCTCCACCGCGAGAACGTGGCGCGCGAAAGGGCAATGCGTGAAAACGAAGACGTCGCGGTCGTGCGCGCCGCCATCGACGCCAAGCTGGAACAGCTGCGCCGCCAGGTCGTCGCCCGCCGCAGCGCGGAGACGAAGGACGCCGCGAATGGCTGATTACGACTGGCTGCGCGAGGCGACCGAAGCCGAGATCGAGGCGCATATCGCCGCGCTCGATCCGGAGCATCGCCGCGAATGGACGTGGCACTGGAATGTCTGGGCGCGCCCTGAACAACGACCGCCCGCAAGCGACTGGCGCTTATGGCTGGTCATGGCCGGGCGCGGCTTCGGCAAGACCCGATGCGGCGCCGAATGGACCTCCTCGATCGCCGAGGCCGAGCCCACCGCGCGCATCGCCCTCGTCGCCGCAAACCTCACCGAAGCCCGCGCCGTCATGGTCGAGGGCGAGAGCGGGCTGCTCAATGTCGGTGCGCCGTGGCGGCGGCCGGTGTTCGAGCCCTCGCTGCGCCGCCTCACATGGCCGAACGGCGCGCAGGCCACGCTCTATTCCGCCGCCGAGCCCGAATCGCTGCGCGGCCCCCAGCACAGCCATGCGTGGTGCGACGAGATCGCCAAGTGGGACAACGCCTCCGCCCGCGCCACGAGCGCATGGGACAACCTGATGATGGGCCTGCGCCTCGGCACCGACTGCCGCGTGGTCGCCACCACCACGCCGCGCAGCGTACCGCTGGTGACACGGCTGATCGCGGCCGAGCGCGTCACGGTGACGCAGGGCAGCACGTTCGACAACGCCGCCAACCTGCCCGCGCAATTCCTCGACGCGATGCGCGGGACGTACGGCGGCACCCTGCTCGGAAGGCAGGAACTGGACGGCGAACTCATCGCCGACGTCGAAGGCGCGCTGTGGTCGCGCGCCTTGCTGGAAACCTGCCGCGTCGACGCCGCGCCCGAACTGATGCGTGTGGTCGTGGCCGTCGATCCCCCCGCTTCGGCCGGGGGAGACGCCTGCGGCATCGTCGTCGCCGGGCTTGCGGCGGACGGCACCGCGCACGTCCTCGCCGATGCCTCGGTCGAGAAAGCCGGGCCGGAACGCTGGGCCCGCACCGTGGCCGCCACCGCCGAAGCCTGGAACGCCGACCGCGTCGTCGCCGAAGCGAACCAGGGCGGCGCGATGGTCGCCTCGGTGCTGCGTGCGGCGCAAGTGTCGCTGCCGCTCAAGCTGGTGCACGCCAGCCGGGGCAAGGCGGCACGGGCCGAACCGGTCGCGGCCTTGTACGAAGCAGGCCGGGTCCGCCACACCGGGACTTTCGCGGCACTGGAAGACCAGATGTGCGGGCTGCTGGCAGGCGGCGGCTATCAGGGACCGGGGCGCTCTCCCGACCGGGCCGACGCTCTGGTCTGGGCCTTGAGCGAACTGATGCTCGGGAAGGTTTCAGATCCGAAAGTGCGAATTGCCTGAAGAAAAACGCAGGGGAGCATAGCCCCCCTGCACCCCCATTACCGTCGAGGTTCCGCGCGCCGCCTCGTCCCGCGCCCACCGTGAGCCGGGAGACATAGCCTGCGGCGCCATCTGGGCTGAGGCCGCTACGCGCACGACGACGACAGTTCCGGGGTCTGGGGCAATGGCCCCAGGACTTCCCTTCCCTGATTTCCCTCTTCGAAAGGAACCCTCTCCCGTGTCCTTCCTCGAATCGCTCGTCGCCGCTTTCAAAGGCGCAAGTGACCGACCTGTGCTCGCGCGCGGATCGGCATCGCCGTGGTTCTTCAACCAGTGTGGCGGCGAGCGTACTCCGTTCGACTACAATCACGCGGTACGCCGTGCCTATCTCGAAAACCCGGTCGCCCAGCGTGCTGTGCGGTTGGTGGCCGAGGGAATCGGCGGTGCTCCTTTGCTGAAGACCGATGCGGTGCTGGCCGCGCTCGTCACCGACACCAGCGCCGGGCAGTCGCTGCTGGAGACGCTCGCCTCGCAGCTGCTGCTTCATGGCAATGCCTATGTGCAGGTCATGAAGGACGCGCGCGGTCGCCCGGTCGAACTGTTCGCGCTGCGGCCCGAGCGGGTCAGCGTGGTCGCGGGCGAGGACGGCTGGCCTGCCGCCTATGCCTATGAAGTCGCGGGGCGGCGCCTGTCGATCCCGCTGCTGGACGAGGATGCCTCGCCCAACATGATCCACATCCGCCACTTTCATCCGGGCGACGATCACTACGGCGCCGGGTGCCTGTGCGCGGCGGACGAGGCGGTGGCCACGCACAACGCGGCCTCGGCGTGGAACCGGCAGTTGCTGGAGAACGCGGCGCGGCCCTCAGGCGCGCTGGTCTACGAAGGCCCGGACGGCGCCGCGTTGACGGCTGAGCAGTTCGACCGCCTCAAGGCCGAGCTCACCGCTGCCTATGCCGGGATGGCGAACGCCGGGCGGCCGATGCTGCTGGAGGGCGGACTCAGTTGGCAGGCGATGGCGATGACCCCCGCCGACATGGACTTCGCCACCCTCAAGGCCGCTGCTGCCCGGGATATCGCGCTCGCCTTCGGGGTGCCGCCGATGCTGCTCGGCCTGCCGGGCGATGCGACCTACAACAATTACCGCGAGGCCAACCGCGCCTTGTGGCGGCTTACCCTGCTGCCGCTGGCGTCAAAGATCTTCGCCGCGCTGGGCGAGGGCCTTGCCCCGTGGTTCCCCGGTGCTGCGCTCGCGATCGACCTCGACCGCGTCCCCGCGCTGGCCGAGGACCGCGAGCGGCTATGGTCGCAGGTGAGCGCCGCCGATTTCCTCGGCCCGTCCGAGAAGCGCCGCCTTCTGGGCCTTGAAGAAGGGAACAAATCATGAACTCCAACGATATGCTGGCCGGACTGCTTGCGCAGGCAGCCTCCGAGGGGAGCGACCTCGTCACCCTGCGCGCGGTGGTGGAGGAGGCGAGCGAACTGGGCGCGAAACGCATGCTCGCGCGCATCGGCCTGGGCGACGCCACCGCCCCGCAGGACGTCAGCGAACTGCGCGAACTGCTGCAGGCCTGGCGCGACGCCAAGTCGAGCGCGCGCCGCACGGTGCTCAGCTGGGTCATGCGCGGCGCCCTCGCCCTGCTGCTGCTGGGCCTGACCGTGCGGCTGGGTGCGACGGAGCTGCTGCGATGATGCGTTTCGCCGGTTACGCCGCCCTGTTCGGCCAGCCCGACGCCGGGCGCGACACCATCCGCGCGGGCGCCTTCGCCCGCTCGCTGGCCGAGCGCCGCGATCCGATCCCGCTCTACTGGCAGCACCGCCCGGATCTGCGCATCGGCTGGGTCGAAACCGCCGCCGAGGACGCGCGCGGCCTGCGCGTGGTCGCCGCTATCGACAACCCGGACGGCGCGGCGGGCCTTGCCCTCAAGCGCGGCTCGGTCACCGGCCTCTCGTTCGGCTACCGCGCCCGCGCCAGCCGCCGCTCCGATGCGGGCCGCGAACTGCTCGACGTGGAGCTGTTCGAGGTGAGCCTCGTCACCCACCCGATGCAGCACGGCGCGCGGGTGCATCTCATCGCCTGAATCAAGTTCCCCACTACAGAAAGGTGCCTACCCCATGGAATCCACTGCTCCCGTCGAGGCGATCGACGCCTCGTTCGACCTGGTCGCGCGCCAGGATGCCACCGACGCCGCCGTCACCGCGCTTCGCACCGACGTCGACGACGTGAAGGCTCGCCTCGACCGCGTCTCGCGCGCTGCCTCGCGGCCGCTGATCGAGGGCATGGGCGCCGCGCCCTCGCTGGAAGTGAAGAGCTTCGTGCAGGGCTACCTGCGCTCGGGCCGCGAGACGGAACTCAAGTCGCTCTCCGGCGCGGCCCTGGCCGACGGCGGCTATGCCGTCCCGCGTGAGATCGACGCGCTGATCTCGGCCCGCCTCAAGAACATCAGCCCGATCCGCGCGATCGCGCAGGTCGTGCAGACCAGCACGGCGGGCTACCGCAAGCTCATCACCACTGGCCCCGCCGCCTCGGGCTGGGTGAGCGAGACCGCGACGCGCCAGTGGCCGAACGCGAGCAGTCATGGGCGCGGCATTGTCGACCCTGCCCCCCTGCGATCCACTGCTCCTCGATCGCGGCAGCCAGCTTGAAGTCCAGCTCATCGATCCAGCTATGCAACTGGCGAGCATCGATACGTCCCTTCTCGGCGAGGGTGCGAACCTGGCGCTCGTCGGCGAGGAAATCGTCCAGTTCCTGTTCGCGACGCCGCTCGGCCAAGGGCGCTGGCGGCTCGAAGGCCTGCTGCGCGGCCGTGGCGGCACCGAACACGCCATCGCGTCCCATGCTGAAGGAGAGGCATTCGTAATGATGGTTTCCGGACTGGCTGCTGTCGATACAGGAATGCTCGGCTCCTCTCCAAACCGGCAGGTCTTTGCCCTCGGGCGCGAGGATGCCGAACCGGTGGCTTCCCCAGTCCATCTCGCAGGCATCACCCTGCGCCCGCTTTCACCCGCCCATGGCCGGCGTATCATCTCGACCGACGGTTCATGGACGTTCACGTGGGCGCGCCGGGCACGCGGCGGCTGGTCATGGCGGGATGGCGTGGACGTGCCACTCGTCGAAGAGGCCGAACGCTACCTCGTGACCCTCGGGCCGCTCGATGCTCCCATAGCTTTTTGGACGACCGAAACACCGGAAATCCGCATCGAGGCGGCAGTCCTCGCCCGTTATTCCTCCAAAGCCGGCGCGATGTTCCAAGTTCGTCAACAGGGTACGCATGCGCTCTCGCTTCCCCTTTCGCTCGCCCCCCTGGCCTGAACCGCTGCTCCCCGATCGACCTCACGGAGAACCTCCATGCCCGAACAGCTGAATTTCGCCGATGCCAGCCCGCGTTTCGCCCTCCCCCTGCTTCATGCCGGTCAGGCGCAGAAAGAGATCTTCGTCAACGAAGCTCTCATGCTGAGTGATGCATTGATGCACTGCCTGGTGCTCGGCGAAGCAGACGCTCCACCGGAAAACCCCGTAGAAAACGACGCCTGGATAGTTGCTCAGGACGCAATCGGCGCGTGGGCGGGCCAAGAAGACTCCGTTGCGTTGCGTCGCGGCGCAGGCTGGGCGTTCGTCACACCTCGCGACGGCTTACGCGTTTTCGATGCATCACGCGGCGCCGAGATGCTGTTTTTCGGTTTCTGGAGAAAAGCTTCGCTCCCCGTGGAACCACTTGGAGGGACGAGTGTTGATGGGGAGGCTCGGACCGCGATCAGCGATCTGGTCTCGGCTCTCCAAGCCTTGGGTATTCTACCTTCGGATTGACGGGTGCAAGGAAACAGGGGTTTCAGGGGTGTTGCAGATTCTGGATAGTGAGGGCGCAACCACCTCCCAAGCCCCCGCAAACGCGACAAATTTGCAACAGTCGCGTTTAATGTGCGCTTGCACACGTAAAGCCAAGGGGTTAGACACTCTCGCACTCGGTGGCTCCAAATCTCTTTGTAGGGGAAACGTATGAGGAAACTCGTCCTTGGACTGGCGCTGGCTTCGACCGCCTTCGCCACTCCCGCGCTGGCGCGCGACAAGTCGTGGTATCTTGAACTCGATTTCGGCGGCATGATCGTCGAAGACGCTGACACTGTCGTCGACGGTACCAGCACCACGATCGACTTCAAGAAGGGCTTCGACGGCGGCGGCGTGCTCGGTTACGACTTCGGTCCGTTCCGTCTCGAAACCGAAGCCAGCTATCGCCAGGCTGCGATCAAGAACTCCGGCGGTGCTGACGTCAGCAACCTGTCGTTCATGGTCAACGGCCTTCTGGACTTCGGTCCGGACGACGGCCTTCAGGGCTTCGTCGGCGGCGGTGCCGGTGTCGCTCGCGTCCACGCTGACGTGATCGACGATTCGGACAGCGGCTTCGCATGGCAGGCAATCGCGGGCATCCGTGCTCCGATCAGCTCGCACTGGGATGTGGGTCTGAAGTATCGCTTCATGAACGTGTCGAACGTCGACCTGGTCGGCCCGGCCGGCGAGAACATCAGCACCCGCTGGCGTTCGCACTCGCTGCTCGGCACCCTGGCGTACAACTTCGGCGAACCGGCTGCTCCGCCGCCGCCCCCGCCGCCCCCGCCGCCGCCCCCGCCGCCGCCGCCTCCGCCCCCGCCGCCGGCTCCGGTCTGCAACAAGGGTCCGTACATCGTGTTCTTCGACTGGGATAAGTCGGACATCACGCCGGAAGCTTCGACCATTCTCGACAGCGCCGTCAGCGCCTACGCGAACTGCGACAGCGTGCCGATCATGCTGGCCGGCTACACCGACCGTTCGGGTACGCCGAAGTACAACATGGGCCTGTCGGAGCGTCGTAACGCTTCGGTCCGTTCGTACCTGACCAGCCACGGCATCCCCGACGGCTCGATCTCGAGCCAGGCGTTCGGTGAAGCCAACCCGCGCGTTCCGACTGCGGACGGCGTGCGCGAGCTTCAGAACCGTCGCGTCGAAATCACTTACGGTCCGGGTTCGGGCATGTAAGCGACCGGCAACGGCACAAGATCGGGGGGTCGGAGCAATCCGGCCCCCTTTTCTTTTGCCCGCGTTACGCGAGCCGCCTTCCAGACACGAAAAAGCCCGGCAAGATCGCTCGCCGGGCTTTCTTTTGTACGGGGCTTGAAGATCAGGCCGCGTAAGGCGTCGGATCGGTGAGCCCGGCTTCCTCGAAGCCACCCTTGCGCAGGCGGCAACTGTCGCACAGACCACAAGCACGCCCGTCAGGCTGGGGGTCGTAGCACGACCAGCTCATGCCGGGATTGAGCCCCAGACGGTCCGTCTCCCGGGCGATGTCAGCCTTGCTCATGAACTGGAGCGGCGCATGGATGCGCAGCGTCTGCCCCTCATCCCCGGCCTTGGTCGCCAGCGTGGCGATGTTCTCGAATGCCGAGATGAATTCGGGGCGGCAATCGGGGTAGCCCGAGTAGTCCAGCGCGTTGACGCCGATGAAGATGTCGTTGGCGCCGATCGCCTCCGCCCAGGCCAGCGTCAGCGACAGGAACACGAGGTTGCGCGCGGGCACGTAAGTGACCGGAATGTCCTCGCCGACACCGTCCTTGGGCACGGCGATGTCGGCGGTCAGCGCCGAGCCGCCGAAGCGCCGCAGATCGAGCGGCAGCACGACATGGCGCTGCGCCCCGACGAAGCTGGCGATCTCGGCCGCCGCGTCCAGTTCGCGCCGGTGCCGCTGGTTGTAGTCGATGGTCAGCGCATTGACCGCAAAGCCGCGTTCACGCGCGATACCGGCACAGACCATGGAATCGAGGCCGCCGGAAAGCAGCACCACGGCTTGCGGAGCAGCCGAGCCCGGCTGCGGGGTTGTCTCTTCATGCATGACTGCCCCGCTACGCCCCTGACGCCGCGACGACAACGATCAAATGCGCAAGGTCTTCGGCAGACTCAGCTGCGGCAATCGCCGGTGCGCCGCCCTTCGGCGGAAAACGCGAAAGGCAGGCCGTTGACGATGCCCTGGCTATCTATCTGCACCAGGCCATCGGTCTCGCGCCGGATCTGAGTGCGGCCATAGCCCTGTCCGCGACAGGTGTACTGCACGGTGACCTGATCGGCCTTGTCCTCGACCACGACGGTGCTGCACGGCGCGCCCGGATGGCGCAGCTGGATCAGCCGACGTCCACTGTCGAGGCAGATGTTGCGCACCGGACCACCGCGCTCGCGCAGTTCCCAGCCTCCGTGCGCCAGTGCATCGAGCATGCCCAGAGACTGCTGCTGCGCATAAGCCGGCAGCGCAGCCGCAACGCAGGCCACTAGCCCAAAAACCACAAGAGAAGACTTCGAAAACATTCCGTCGCACCCTGAAAACGTCCCGCCGCTTACAACATCGGCAGGGGCGCCCCGGATTTCAAGTCACCCATAGGTGTGGCGAGAGTATGACGCTCGCTTGTGCTACTCAGGCCGGGACGCGCAGAACCTTGGAACAGAACGCGCAATCGACCGGGATGTGCCCATCGTCGTCGCGCATGTCCTCCAGCTGATCCTCGGGGAACTTGGACAGAATCGAGAGATAATGCTCGACAGTGCAACGGCAGCCACGGCTCAGCGGCAGCAGCGGCTCGACGCGCACTTCGCTTTCCTCGTGGAACAGGCGCCACGCCAGTTCCTCCAGCGTCAGCACCGGATCGACCAGTTCGGCGGCCTGCACCGTTCCCGACAGGATCGCGACATGCTCCCAGTCCGGATGGTCTTCCTTGACGTGCAGGCGTTCACGGCCTTCCTCGCCGTCGGGGAAGTGCTGCACGAGCATGCCGCCCGCCACGCAGCGCGGCCCGTTCGAGCGGACCGCGATACGGATCAGCGTCGGCAGCTGCTCCGACTGCGCGAAATAGCTCTCGCAGGCATGCGCCAGCGACGCGCCCTCCAGCGGTACGATGCCCTGATAGCGTTCACCGCTTGTCGCCAGATCGAAGGTGATCGCCAGGAAGCCCTTGCCAAACATCGTCTCGAGCGAGCAGTCCTCCTCCAGCGCCACGACCATCGCGGGATCGTGGCGCAAGTAGCCGCGCAGTTCCCCGTCGCGATAGTCGCAGACCAGCAGGTCCACCGCGCCGCCCTCGGCCTGCGCCTGGAACGTCAGCTGGGCGTTCTCGTCCTTGAGCAGCGAACCCATCAGCGCCGTCAGCACCAGCGCCTCGGCCAGCACATGCTTGACCACCTTGGGATAGTCGTGCGCCGAAAGCACCGTCTCAAGCACCGGGCCAAGCCGCACCATGCGCCCGCGCACGTGGCGCGCGGGCACAGTGAAGGCGAGCACCCGGTCGAAGCCGGTATCGTCGCGCAGCAGGTCGTCTTCGATCACAGCTTGCCCAGCGCCCAGAGCAGGACCGACTTCTGACCGTGGATGCGGTTCTCGGCTTCGTCCCACACCGCCGACTGCGGACCGTCCATGACCTCGTCGGTCACTTCCTCATTGCGGTGCGCGGGCAGGCAGTGGAGGAAGGTCGCCTCGGGGCGGGCGGCGGCCATCAACGCGGCATTGACCTGGTAGGGCTGCATCGCGGCGATATGCACGTCGCCGCCCGGCTGGCCCATCGAGACCCAGGTGTCGGTGACCACGACCTGCGCCCCAGCCACAGCCTTGCGCGGGTCGTTGGTGAGGATGACTTCGCCCCCGGCCTCGCGGCAGCGCGCGATGAAACCGGCGTCCGGCTCGTAGCCCGCCGGGCCGCCGATGCGGATGGTGAACTTCATCAGCCCCGCCGCCTCGATCAGCGAGTTGGCGACATTGTTGCCGTCGCCCAGCCACGCGAGCTGGAGGCCAGGCAGCGCATGGCCGTGCTCCACGATCGTCAGCAGGTCGGCGACGATCTGGCACGGGTGCGACAGGTCGGTCAGGCCGTTGATGACGGGGACGTCGGCGTAATGCGCCAGTTCCTCGATCTTGGCGTGGTCGTCGGTGCGAATCATGATCGCGTCGACCATGCGGCTGAGAACGCGGGCGGTGTCAGCGATCGATTCGCCGCGACCGATCTGCGTGGAACCTGCCTCCAGGATCAGCGCCGAGCCGCCAAGCTGGCGCATCGCCATGTCGAACGAGACGCGGGTGCGGGTGGAGTTCTTCTCGAAGATCATCGCGAGCGTGTGCCCGGCAAGCGGCGCATCGGCGTCGGCACGGCCCTTGGCCCAGCCCGCACGCGCCGCCTTCCGGTCGATCGCGTCGTTGATCATGGCGGCGAGAGTATCACCGCCCGCATCGGACAGACTCAGGAAATCCTTCATCACACGCTCGCTTCGATCTTGTAGTCCGCCGCTGCGGCGGAGAGCTTTTCCATGAACTCGTCGATGTGGCTGTCATCGATGACGAGCGGGGGCAGCACGCGCACCACGTTGTCGCCCGCCGAGACGGTGAGCAGCCCGTGATTGTCGCGCATGTGCGCCACGAAAGCGCGCGGCTCGACCTTCATCTTGAGGCCGATGAACAGGCCGCGCCCGCGCACCAGTTCGAAGAGATCGGGATAGTTGCCGATGAACTGTTCGAGGCGGGCCTTGATCCGCTCGCCCTTGGCGCGCACGTCCGCGAGGAAGGCCTCGTCCGGGATCACGTCGAGGATCGCGCCGATCGCCGCCATGGCGAAGGGGTTGCCGCCGTACGTCGAGCCATGCGTGCCCGCGACCATGCCGCGCGCCGCCTTCTCGGTGGCGAGGCAGGCGCCGACCGGGAAGCCGCCGCCGATGCCCTTGGCGGTCGCCATGATGTCCGGCTCGATGCCGTACTGCTCATAGGCGAAGAAAGTCCCGGCGCGGCCGACGCCGCTCTGCACTTCGTCGAGGATCAGCATGAGGTCATGCTCGTCGCACAGCGCGCGCAGGCCCTGCAGGAATTCGTCGGTGGCGATGCGGATGCCGCCTTCACCCTGGATCGGCTCGACCATGAAGCCCGCCGTGTTCGGACCGATCGCAGCCTTCGCAGCCTCCAGATCGTTGAATTCGACGTACTTGAAGCCGGGCAGCAGGGGCAGGAAGCCCTTGTGCATCTTCTCCTGGCTGGAAGCGCTGATCGTGGCCATCGTGCGGCCGTGGAAAGCCTGGTTGAAGGTGATCAGCTCGTACTTCTGGTCGTTGCCGACCGACTGGTGATAGGCGCGCGCGGTCTTCATCGCGCACTCTACCGCCTCGGCGCCCGAATTGGTGAAGAACACCGTGTCCGCGAACGTCAGGTCGACGAGACGCTTCGCCACGGCCTCACCCTGCGGACTGCCATAGAGGTTGGAGACGTGCATCAGCGTCTCGGCCTGCTTCTGGATCGCGCCGACGAGGCCGGGATGCGAATGGCCGAGCGCGTTCACCGCGATGCCGCTGGCGAAGTCGAGGAAACGGCGACCGTCCTCGCTGATGAGATGGCAGTGTTCGCCGCGAACGGGACGCACGCCGCACCGGGGATATACGGGCATCAGCGGGGTAATGGACATGTCGGCATTCCTTGCAGAATCGAGCCCCCAGAACGCGGGTCTTGGCGGGCCTTAGAGAAATCTCGCTTTGAAGATCGCAAACGACAAATGGCGGCCCTACCGGACCGCCATTTGCGCGCGTTTAGATGTTTGCAGCCTCCGGGTCAAACGTCCTTAAGGAGTTCTGGCCCGGAGGAGTGCAGGCAGGATCAACCCTGACGCGGCTGCAGGTTGACCGCCGAGTACTTGCCTCGTCGATCGACCTCGATGTCGAACTCAACCTGATCGCCTTCGTTGAGACCGGACATGCCCGAGCGCTCAACCGCACTGATGTGCACGAATGCGTCCGGCTGGCCGTCATCACGGGTGATGAAGCCGAAGCCCTTCATGGAGTTGAAGAACTTGACAGTGCCGGTGGCCTTCTCGCCGGTGAGCTGGCGCTGCGGCGCCGGCTCGCGCTTGGCGACGGGGATCACATCGCCAACGACCACGAGGTCGGTTGCCGATACCTTGCCACCGCGATCGACGAGCTGGAATTCGAGCTGCTGGCCTTCGGCCAGACCTTCGAGGCCGGCGCGCTCGACCGAGCTGATGTGCACGAACACATCGTCGCCGCCTTCGTCGCGCTGGATGAAGCCGAAGCCCTTGGCTGCGTTAAAGAACTTCACGACGCCCTTGCCCTGGCCGACGACCTGCGCGGGCATGCCGCCACCGCCGCCGCCGCCGCGACCAGCAAAGCCGCCGCCACCGCCGCCGCCAAAGCCGCCGCCACGGTTGCCACCGCCGAAGCCGCCACCGCCGCCGCCGAAGCCGCCGCGATCACCGCCGCCGAAGCCGCCACCACCGCCGAAACGGTCGCCGCCACCGAAGCCGCCGCCGCCGAAGCCGCCGCGATCACCGCCGCCGAAGCGATCTCCGCCACCAGCGTAGAACGGATCGAACTCGTCTTCTCCGCCCCGCTTATTGTCGCGTCCCCTTCCGCGACGACCTCTATCAAAACCCATGTCTACTAGCGTACCTTCGCTGCGCCCCAGAAGTATTCGTCAGGCGGGCGGACGATCCACGCCAAACGTCAGGCAAGCGGCCGGGCTAAGGCCCGACCCTCTCCTGCGAACATGACTCTTACACGACTCCAAACGCGATGGCGAACGGAAATGCGAGGTGTTTGCAGTGCTTCACGACGAATTAGCGGTTTTTAAGCGACGAATGGGCTTGCCTCAACGCTCCGAAGCGTCTTGAAGGCCGGTTTCCGGCACCGCCCGGCCGCTCCACTACGGGAGAATGCGCAGATGTTCCGTCAGATTACCGAGACCGTCTTCGCCAGCCCGCAGATCGACGCCGCCATGGTTGCGGAGGCCAAGGCGCTCGGAATCGTCCGCATCGTCAACAACCGCCCCGAAGGCGAGAGCGAGGACCAGACCCCCGGCGACGCCATCGAGGCCGCAGCCCGGGAAGCGGGTATCGACTACGTCGCGATTCCCGTGACTCATGCCGGGTTCAGCCAGGCACAGGTCGATGCGATGGAACAAGCGCTCGACATCGAGGGGCCGGTGCTCGCCTATTGCCGCTCGGGCACGCGGTCGACACTGCTGTGGGCGCTGGCCCGCGCCAAGGCCGGTGACAGCCCGGCGGTGATCGCCTCGAAGGCAGCCGGTGCGGGTTATGACGTGAGCCCGGTGCGCCAGTTGATCGAGATGCTGTCCGCCGGACGATAAGCCGAATACGTCCGCACGAACGGGCCATGATCAAGGCCCTACCAACAACTAGAGCGCGTCGTCACCCTGTTCGCCAGTGCGGATTCGCACGGCGCGGTCGAGCGGAAACACGAAGATCTTGCCATCGCCGATCTCGTCGTTGTTGGCGTGCGCGCGGATGATCTCGACGATGCGCGGCGCCATCTCGTCCGTCACCGCGATCTCAAGCCGCAGCTTGGGCAACATGCTCGAGGTATATTCGGCGCCGCGATAAACTTCGGTCTGCCCTTTCTGGCGGCCGTGCCCGCTGACTTCCGAAACCGTCAGGCCGGACACGCCGGAAGCAGCCAGCGCCTCCTTCACTTCGGTGAACTTGAACGGCTTGATGATGGCCGTGACGTACTTCATGCGCGTTCCCCCACTCGTCACCCCGCTGAAACAGCATCCCACAAGTCGCATGCATAAAAAAGGGGCCGGAGCGGCTGGCTCCGGCCCTTTGAAGGTTGTGTTCGCAGGAGGAACATCGGTTGGCGACGACGGGAGGGAGGAGAGGAGGAAGTTCCCGCCGCCGCCAAACTGGAGATTCTTAGTTGTAGGCGCGCTCGCCATGCTCGCCGATGTCGAGGCCGTCGGCTTCGACTTCGGGAGTGACGCGCAGGCCGGTGACTGCCTTGGCGATGAAGATCGCGATCACGGTGCCGACGGTCGCGAGGACCACGGTGGCGAGGACCGCCTCGATCTGGATCACCAGTTGCGTACCGATGGCGAAGTCCGCCTTGCCGGGGCCGCCAAGCGACGGGGCATAGACGATGCCGGTGCCGATGGCGCCGACGATGCCGCCGATGCCGTGGACGCCGAATGCGTCGAGCGCGTCGTCATAGCCGAGCATCGGCTTGAGCTTGCTGACCGCGAAGAAGCAGATGATCGAAGCCACGGCGCCCAGCACGATCGCGCCGAACGGGCCCGAGTTGCCGGCAGCCGGGGTGACCGCAACGAGACCGGCGACGACGCCCGAGCAGAAGCCCAGGGCCGAACCCTTGTGACCGGCCAGACGCTCTGCGAGCATCCAGAACAAACCGGCCGAAGCGGTGGCGACGAAGGTGTTGATCATGGCGAGCGAAGCCGCGCCGTTGGCCGAGAGCGCCGAACCGGCGTTGAAGCCGAACCAGCCCACCCACAGCAGGCCGGTGCCGACCATGGTGAGCGTCAGCGAGTGCGGCGGCATCGGCTCGGCCGGGAAGCCCTTGCGCTTGCCGAGGATGATCGCGGCGACCAGCGCCGAGACACCGGCGTTGATGTGCACGACGGTGCCGCCCGCATAGTCGAGCGCGCCGAGGCCGAAGAAGTAGCCGGTCGGTGCCCACACCATGTGCGCGATCGGGAAGTACACGATCGTCAGCCACACGGCAGCGAAGACCATGACCGCCGAGAACTTGATACGCTCGACCGTGGAACCCAGGACCAGCGCGACGGTGATCGCGGCGAAAGTCATCTGGAAGCAGGCGAAGACGTATTCGGGAATGGTGCCCGAGACCGAATCGGGGGTGACGCCCGCGAGGAACGCCTTGCCGAAGCCGGCGACGAAGGCGTTGCCGCCCTCACCGAAGGCCATCGAGTAACCGTACATGACCCAGATGAGCATGGCGAGCGAAGCCGCGGCGCCGATCTGCGTCATCGTGGAGAGCATGTTCTTCGAGCGGGTCAGGCCGCCGTAGAACAGCGCGAGGCCGGGGAGGATCATCAGGAAGACGAGGACGGTCGAGGTCATCATCCAGGCGGTGTCGCCCTTGTCGACAGTCGGCGTCGCGTCCTGTGCGAAGGCGGCGGTGGAGACGGCAAGCGACGTGAGTGTCGCACCAATTCCACCGAAAATCTTGCGGTTCATCATGAAAGCTCCCCTCAGAGCGCGGTGTCGCCAGCCTCGCCGGTGCGGATGCGCACGGCCGAAGCGAGGTCGAGGACGAAGATCTTGCCATCACCGATGGCCTCGGTGCTTGCGACCTGCTGGATCGTCTCGACGATCTTGGGCGCCAGATCGTCAGGCGCGGCGACCTCGATCTTCACCTTGGGCAGCATGTTGGTCGAATATTCGGCGCCGCGGTAGATCTCCGTCTGACCCTTCTGGCGGCCGAAGCCCTTCACTTCCGAGACGGTCATGCCCGCGACGCCGATACCCCCAAGGGCCTCGCGAACCTCGTCCAGCTTGAAGGGCTTGATGATGGCTATGATGAACTTCATGCCTATCCCCTGTTAGCAACCGGCCCCAGCGCCGGTTAACCGAGACTAAGCAAGGGGCATGCCAATTTACCAACTGGCAAGAATCGGTGCCGATTCAACAGGCGGATAAACCGCAGGTCGCGCAAGGAGCACGCCGCGCCGCTCGATTCATGGGCAGTTGCCTAAATTTTAGGCAACGCGAGCGAGGCAAAGACGGGCAGATGGTCAGACCCTATCGCCGACAACGGACTGTGGTGCACACGGGTTCCCAGGACTTCCCACTCGGTGGACACGATGATCCGGTCGAGCAACGCCATCGGTCGCCGCGATGGAAAGCTGCGGCCCGGCGCCAGCACCTGCCAGCCCGCACCGAACTCCCGAAGGCAGCCGCCCCGCTGCGCCCATTCATTGAGGTCGCCCATCATCACGGTGGGCACACGCTCGGCGCATTCGGCGCAGTGCGACAGCACCGAGCGGACCTGATGCCGCCGCCGGATGCCGGAAAGGTCGAGATGCATGCCCACCACCCGCAGGCGCCGGCCCTCCATCATGAGGTCGGCCCGCACCGCGCCGCGCGGCTCCAGCACCGGCAGCGGCACCGGCGCCGCCTCGACGAGATCGATGCCCTTGCGCACGAGGATCGCGTTGCCATGCCAGCCCAGACTGTCGGGCTTCATCGACATGGGGACGGCGACGTAATCGGTCGCGGCATGAATCGCCTCGAGCGGCAACACGGCCATGCGGCGGCCGTAGCGGCGATCGACTTCCTGCAGCGCGACTACGTCGGCGTCGATCTCCTTGAGCACGGTGAGGATGCGCTCGGGATCGCGCCGCCGGTCGAGGCCGACGGCCTTGTGGATGTTGTAGCTGGCGAAAGTGATCTGCAAGAAACGGCTCCGGCGGGTGGCCTGTGTAGCAATCCGCCGGAACGCCGTCAGGTTCCTTCACGCACCATTGTGGTGCGGTTAGGTGCCGTTGAGTGCCATTGTGTGCCTCTCAGCGTTCCTTGGTAGCGCTGAAAGTCAGTTCGGGGTTGCGCTCCTGCTGATAGCCGACATCCCAGGCCGAGCGAGCCATGAACACAGGATCGCCGTCCCGGTCCTTGGCGAGGTTCATCTTGTTGAAATCAGCGAAATCCCTGAGCGCCTTGTCATCGCCCTTCAGCCAGCGGGCGGTGTCGAACGGCGAGCCTTCCAAAACAGCCTCGACCTTGTACTCGGCCTCCAGACGGCTGATCAGCACGTCGAGCTGCAGCTGGCCGACGACGCCGACGATCCACTGCGAGCCGATCTCCGGGTAGAACACCTGAATGACGCCCTCTTCCGACAAGTCGTCGAGCGCCTTGCGCAACTGCTTGGTCTTGGTGGGGTCCTTGAGCGCAACGCGGCGCAGGATTTCCGGCGCGAAGTTGGGCAGGCCGACGAAGCGCACGTCGTTCTTCTCGGACAGCGTATCGCCCACGCGCAAGGTGCCGTGGTTGGGGATGCCGATGATGTCGCCGGGCTCCGCATTGTCCGCAATCTCGCGGTCCTGTGCGAAGAACAGGATCGGCGAGTGCACCGCGATCGGCTTGCCGAGGCCCGAGGGCGTCAGCTTCATGCCGCGCTTGAAGGTGCCCGAAACGAGCCGCATGAAGGCGATGCGGTCGCGGTGCATGGGGTCCATGTTGGCCTGCACCTTGAAGATGAAGCCGGTCACTTCCTTGTTGTCAGGCTCGATCGTGCCCTGGTCCGAGGGCTGCGGGCGCGGCGGAGGAGCATGGCGCGAGATCGCGTCGATCAGTTCCATGACGCCGAAATTCTTGAGCGCCGAGCCGAAGTACACCGGCGTCAGGTCGCCCGCGCGGTAGGCTTCGACGTTGAATTCCGGATAGCCGGCCTGCGCCAGTTCCAGTTCCTCTGCGACGGCCTCCGGCAGCGCCGCACCCTTGTCGATCTTGCCGAGAAATTCCTTGGAGGCGCCCTCGGGGCGGCTGATGCCGCCGCTGGCGAGGTCGAGGATGCCCTCGAACACGCCGCCCATGCCGACCGGCCAGGACATCGGGCACACGTCGAGCGCCAGCATGTCCGCCACTTCGTCGAGCAGGTCGAAGCAGGCGCGGCCTTCGCGGTCCACCTTGTTGATGAAGGTGATGATCGGCACCGAACGCAGGCGGCAGACCTCGAACAGCTTGCGGGTCTGCGGCTCGATACCCTTGGCCGCGTCGATCACCATGATCGCCGAATCGACCGCGGTGAGCGTGCGGTAGGTGTCTTCCGAGAAGTCCTCGTGACCCGGCGTATCGAGCAGGTTGAAGGTGATCCCGTCCCGCTCGAAGGTCATCACCGAACTGGTCACGGAAATCCCGCGCTGCTGCTCGATCTTCATCCAGTCCGAGCGTGCACGCCGCGCCGCGCCGCGCGCCTTGACCTGACCGGCGAGATGGATCGCGCCGCCCTGCAGCAGCAACTTCTCGGTCAGCGTGGTCTTGCCCGCGTCAGGGTGCGAGATGATCGCGAAAGTACGGCGGGACTGGTGGGGCGAAGTGCTCATCGGCGCGCTTTAGTTGCGTAGGGCCAAGAAGGAAAGTCCCGGCGCCAAAGCACCGACGGCAGACGGTCTCAATGACGGTTGGCCTGTCGCCTCTATCCGCTAAGGATAAACATGACTGCGGCGTGGCGGTCTGCACAAGGACAAGAGCGAGAATGACCAAGCCGACGCCAGCCCTCAATCATCGGTTCGATTCCAGCATTCTCCGCGAATACGACATTCGCGGTATCTTCGGCAAAACACTCTTCGAAGAGGACGCCTACGCACTTGGCCGCGCCTTCGGGTCAGTCATTGGGAACACCGGTGCGATTGCCGTGGGACGCGACGGACGCATAAGCTCGCCAGTTCTCGAGACCGCGCTGGTAGAAGGTCTCGCCGACGCGGGAGTGAATGTCATTCGCATCGGTCTTGGCCCGACACCGATGCTCTATTTCGCTGAAGCCTCAATTCCAAAGGTGAACGGCGGCATTCAAGTAACTGGCAGCCACAATCCCGCCGATCACAACGGCTTCAAGTTGGTACTTGCGGGAGCGCCTTTTTTCGGGGCGGATATTATCCGGATCGGAAGCATCCTCGCCACGGGCGGCTGCCCGCGCGCAGACATTCGAGGCCGCATCGAAAACCGTAATATCCTCCCAACCTACGTCAGCCGACTGCTCGAAGGACTGGCCGGATGCGATAGATGCTCGCTTGACCGGCTGCGGATCGGTTGGGATGCAGGCAACGGAGCGGCCGGACCGGCGCTGGAACGTCTGCTGTCGCAATTGCCGGGCGAACACCATCTGCTTTTCTCCGAGGTGGACGGGCGGTTTCCCAATCACCACCCTGATCCAACGATCGACGCCAATCTCGCAGACTTGCGGGAACTGGTCGTGGCGAAGAACCTCGACTTCGGACTAGCTTTCGATGGCGATGCTGACCGAATCGGTGTCGTGGACAGCTTGGGCCGGGTACTGGACGCGGATCGACTGCTGCTCATCTTTGCGCGTGACCTGTTGCTCCGCCACCCCGGCACAAGCGTGATTGCAGACGTCAAGGCATCGCGCACGGTCTTCGATGGCGTCCGTGCCATGGGCGGCCGCGTTGAGATGGCCCCGGCGGGTCACTCGCACATCAAGGCTCGAATGAAGCGAACCGGCGCCTTGCTGGGCGGCGAGACCAGCGGCCACTTCTTCTTCGCCGACGATTGGTTCGGCTTCGACGACGGGCTCTACGCGGCAATCCGTATCATCGCAGCTGCGGCCCGCCTCGGATCGAGCATAACCGCGCTCCACGACGCGACGCCCGCTCTGATCAGTACTCCGGAACTGCGCTTCCCGGCGGACGAGGCACACAAGTTCGCGGTCGTCGAGGACGTCGTACGAAGGCTCACGGAGGCGGGAGTACAAGTCGAGCTGATCGATGGCGCGCGTGTCGATACACCGGATGGCTGGTGGCTGCTGCGGGCATCGAACACTCAGGCAGCCCTGACCGCGCGAGCCGAAAGCGATACGCCTGAAGGCCTGCTGCGCCTGCTGGCGCAAATCGACGATCAGCTTGCTGCCTCAGGGCTTTCCCGGATGATGGTGGAATAGATCAACGGAGACCGTGAAACTGCATCCGCTGCGGTGCTTTTAACCCATAGTGCAGATATGCTTTTCCAGATGCGCGCAATAGCAACACCCGCCGGGCAGATACCTCCAGAGATCGCCGAATGGTTCGACTCGCGAGGATGGTGTGTACGCAGCCACCAACAGGCGATGCTTGCGGCCGCGGATCGAGGGAAGCATGCGCTGCTCGTTGCGGATACCGGTGCAGGCAAGACCCTCTCCGGGTTCCTGCCTACGCTGGCCGCATTCTGTCCCTCGCGGCTCGGCTCAGAAAAACCGGCTGACGGCCTGCACACGCTGTACGTGTCCCCGCTCAAGGCACTGGCCACCGACGTCCAGCGCAATCTACTCACGCCGGTCGAAGAGATGGGGCTGGCGATCCGCATCGAAACGCGCAGTGGCGACACGCCGTCGGACCGCAAGGCCCGGCAGCGCGCGCGGCCACCACATATCCTCCTGACTACACCCGAATCGCTATCGCTACTGCTTAGCTATCCGGAGGCGCCCAGCCTCTTCGCTAGGCTCCAACGCATCGTAGTCGACGAGGTCCATGCCTTCGCGACCGGCAAGCGCGGCGACCTCCTCGCATTGGCCCTCACGCGGCTGCAGGCGATAGCGCCGGGCCTCCGGCGTGCGGCGCTATCCGCCACTCTGGCCGATCCCGACGAGTATCGCGGCTGGTTGGCTCCATGGGGCGACATCGATAATGTCGAACTGGTCGAGGGCGAGCCAGGCGCCGAACCCCAGGTCGAAATCCTGCTCCCCCGCGAAGAGCGTATTCCGTGGAGCGGCCATGCCGCGACTTGGGCCATTCCGCAACTGATCGAACAGATCAAGGCGCACCGCACGACTCTCGTCTTCACCAACACGCGCTTCCTGGCAGAGTACATCTTCCAGGAATTGTGGGACGCTAACGAAGACAACCTGCCGATCGGCATCCACCACGGCTCGCTCTCACGCGAGGCACGCCGCAAGGTCGAGGCGGCCATGACTGACGGGAAACTGCGGGCACTGGTCTGCACTGCCAGCCTCGATCTGGGCATAGACTGGGGCGACATCGATCTCGTCGTGCAAATGGGAGCGCCCAAGGGATCTTCGCGTCTGCTGCAGCGAATTGGCCGTGCCAACCACCGGCTCGACAGTCCCAGCGAGGCAGTGCTGGTGCCTGGCAACCGCTTCGAATTCCTCGAGGCCTTTGCCGCACAACAGGCCGTGCGCGAAGGACAGCGCGACGGCGACGCCTTCCGTCCGGGCGGGCTCGACGTGCTTGCCCAGCATGTGATGGCAATGGCCTGCGCGGGACCGTTCCAAGAGGAAGCCCTGCTGCGCGAGGTTCGCTCCTCGCTCAGCTATGCCTGGGTGGACGAGACGATCTTCCACCGTGTGCTGGAATTCGTTGCGACTGGCGGCTACGCGCTGCGCTCGTACGACCGCTTCCGCCGCATCGTCCGCGAGAAGGACGGGATATGGCGGCTCACACATCCCGAGCACGCCGCCCGCCACCGCCTCAATGCCGGAATCATCGTCGATGCAGAGATGCTCGATGTGCGCTTCCGTAACGGGCGATCGCTGGGCAAAGTCGAGGAAGGTTTCGGGGCCAGCCTTGAGCCCGGCGACACCTTTCGCTTTGCAGGGATGGACCTTGAGGTCGAATCACTAAAGGAACTGGAACTGGTAGTCCGCGCAGCAAAGCGCTCGGCGACGATTCCCAGCTACATGGGCCAGCGCATGCCGATCTCGACGCACCTCGCCGATCGGGTGCGCGCGATGCTTTCTGATCGGGCGGGATGGGCGCGATTTCCGGACGACGTGCGCGAGTGGCTGGAAGTGCAGGACTGGCGATCGCATTTGCCCGCACCCGGTCGGCTGCTGGTCGAAAGCTTCCCCCACCGCAATCTCGCGTATACGAGCTATTATACATTCGAGGGCTGGAACGCGAACCAATCGCTCGGGATGCTGATCACCAGGCGCATGGAAGATCGCAGGCTAAACCCGCTGGGTTTCGTGGCTACGGACTACACTCTTGTGGTCTGGGGCCTGAAGGCGGTGGACGATCCTGCTTCGCTGCTTTCCCCCGACATCCTGACGCATGAGTTCGTCGACTGGGTGCAGCAATCCTACCTGCTCCGGCGCGCATTTCGCGAAGTGGCGTTGATCTCGGGCCTCGTCGAACGCCAGCAGCCCGGCAAGCGCAAGTCAGGCCGACAGGTCACTTTCTCCACCGACCTGATCTACGATGTACTCCGCAAATACGAGCCCGATCACCTGCTGATAGAGGCTGCGTGGGCCGACGCTCGCGCACGGATGACCGACGTGGCCCGCATTGCCGACGTACTCGACCGTGCGGCACGCGAAATCGATCACGTGGTGCTTGACCGGATCAGCCCGTTGTCAGTGCCGGCGCTCTCAATGATCGGTCGCGAAAGCCTGCCTTCGGGGGCAGCGGACGACGACTTGCTACTAGAGGCGGAAAGCCTGGCCTCGGTTGCGATGCGGATTGATTCGGGCAACGAGGATTGAGGGCAAACAAAAAGGGGCGGATTGCTCCGCCCCTTTGGGTGCCCCTTGCGGGACCAGTTTTTGAACGACCGGCTTACTTGCCGAAAGTCGCGAACTGTTCGTTGCCGACGAAGCCGAACTTCGTGACCTGCGAAGCCTTGATGACCTCAAGAACCTGTGCCGACAGCTCGTAGCTGGCTTGCGGCTCGGGCTGGAACTGAAGTTCCGGCTCGGGGGTCATGCGGGTCGTGGCTTCGAGCGTCTGGACCAGACGCCCCTGATCGATCTGGGTCCCGTTCCACATGACCTTGCTGTCCTGAGTCAGCACGATCTTGTTCTTGACGGGGTCGATCGGAGGCGGAGTGTCCGTCGGAGGGGTCGCGACGGGCAGATCGATATCGATCGAGTGCGTCGCAACCGGGATGGACATGATGAACATGATGAGGAGGCAGAGCATGACGTCGATCAACGGCGTCGTGTTCATCTCCATCATCGGCTCGCCATCAGACTTGCCTGCTGACATTGCCATGAGATGTTACTCCTGTTCCCGCGCGTCAGTTAGGATCGATCGGGTTGGTGATGAAGCCAACCGTCGGATAACCCGAAATCTGGACGTTGTAGATCGCACCGGCGACGCAACGCCAAGGCGATTCGACGTCACCACGAATGTGGACCTGCGGGATGAGATCCGGGTTTGCCATGAGGGCCTGCGGACCACCTTCGCGCTTCACGATCGCGTCAAGACGCTTGAAGGCCTGGTCGCGCAGTTCCTCGGAAGTCACCGGCGTCACGTTGTTGATGTAGATGCGGCATTCACCGCCGCGGTTCGCACCCTGGAAACCGGGTTCGCCCGCGCTCTTGCCCGAAGCGTCGGTGGTCGAAACGGTAAGGAGGAGATTCTCCACCTTGTCCTTCGACTCCTGCGCTACGATGACGGGAATGCGCAGCTTCTCGATCGTCTGGATCGCGACCGGAACCGCGATCAGGAAGATGATGAGCAGCACCAGCATGACGTCGACGAGCGGCGTCGTGTTGATGTCGGACATCGGTGTCTCTGCACCGCCTCCGCCCGTGGATATCGCCATAGTCTTATCCTAATCCTTGCGTTGCCTGGGGGTCGGCAGCGACTTCTCGCATGCTTCGAGCCGCCGCCTTCTTCTTGACCCCGACGGGGGCGGACCGGGCCAATGAGCCGATCCGCTTCGTTCCCCGTGCTCTTACGGCTTGGCGGGAGCGGCAGCCGGCTTGGCGGGAGCCGGAGCAGCCTTGGCCGCGACAGCGACGGTCGGCTTGATGGCACCCTTCGAGTTGATGTTCGCGAGAATGTCGTTCGAGAAGCCCGTCAGCAGTTCTGCAATGCGCTTGTTGCGCGACTGCAGGTAGTTGTAGGCAAGCACGGCGGGAACGGCGACGAGCAGACCGAGCGCGGTCATGATCAGCGCTTCACCGACCGGACCCGCGACCTTGTCGATCGAGGCCGAACCGGCGAGACCGATCGCGATCAGTGCGCGGTAGATGCCGACGACGGTACCGAACAGACCGATGAACGGCGAGGTCGCACCGACAGTGGCGAGGAAGGGCAGGCCGCCGGAGAGGCGAGCGTTGATGGTCGCTTCCGAACGCGACAGCGAGCCGTGCAGCCAGTCGTGGGCTTCGAGCGAGTCGGTCATCTTCGAGTGCTGGTCTTCAGCGGCGATGCCGTCTTCGACGAGCTGGCGCCATGCGCTGTTCTTCTCGAGCTTGGCAGCGCCTTCACGCAGGGTCGGAGCCTTCCAGAAGGTCGTGCGGATGGTGCCGAACTGGCGCAGGATCTTCGACTGCTCGAACCACTTGGTGAACAGGATATAGAACGAACCGAAGGACATGATGCCCAGGATGATCACGGTCGCGTAAGCGATGAAACCGCCCTGCTGAAGCGCTTCGGCGAAGCCGAACTTGTTCTGCGGCGCGCCCGCGGCGGCAAGGATGTCAACGATAAGCATGCGAGTTACCTCTCAAGAAGAATGCAGGATGTGATCGGAGCGGTCGAATTACCCAATGACCCGAACCGATCCCTTGGAGATTAGTTGAGCTTGTACACGATCGCGGTCGAGTACGACGACGAGATCGGGTTGCCGTCCGCATCGAGCGCCGGGTCGAAGCGCGCATAGCGCTGCATACCGTCGCAAGCGGCCTCATCCAGATCCGGGCTGCCGCTCGAAGCGGAAACGGAACAGGCCGAAACCTTACCGTCGCCACCGACAGTCACGCGAACACCGACGCGGCCTTCGCGCTCTTCACGAGCAGCGCGGGTCGGGTAGTTCGACTGAATGCGGGCGGCCCAGCTGCCCTGGCCCTTCGGCTTGACGCCACGAGCCTTCGACGGACCGGGCGGCGGCGGCGGCGGAGCCGGCGGCGGCGCTGCGGTCTGGATCACCACCGGCGGAGCCGGGGGTGGGGTGATCACAGTCTGCACCGGCGGCGGGGCCGGGGCGATGTTGATCGGCGGCGGCGGCGCCACGATAGGCGGCGGCGGCGTATCTTCCTTCGGAGGAGGCGGCGGTGGCTCTTCCTCCTTGGGCTTTTCCTCCTTGATATCCACGGTGGTCACCTTGTTGATGACCTTCTTCGCCGCCTCATAGGCCAAGCCGGTGACGAGCGCATAGCCGACGAAGACATGGATCAAGGCGACAATGACAAGAGCAACAACCTTGTTGGTGCTCATCTGCTGGTCAGCGTAAGCCATTCAGACGCATCACTCCATTACCAAGCCCCGGACAAAAATTCCCGGAAGAACATGCCCAAGGGCGCCCATGGACTCCCCCCCGGAAAGAGGGAACCCATGACGAAACTCCAAATTACCCACCCTGACGGCTAACAGTCTGCCCATCCGACGACAATACGAAACGGGAGGCGAACCGAGGAGCTTTTGCTGTTTTTGCCCCATTTTGCAGGCTTCTTAACGTTGAAGCCCACCCCGCGCAACGCCTTATCGGCCCAGCGGGGGTTAACGCACGATTCATGCCCGGTTAGCTCAAATTGATCCAGTCCAATTTTGAGTTGTCCGCACTCATTGACTATAAGCCATCGCA
Organism: Novosphingobium sp. fls2-241-R2A-195; assembly: GCF_030209485.1. Classification (NCBI taxonomy): domain Bacteria; kingdom Pseudomonadati; phylum Pseudomonadota; class Alphaproteobacteria; order Sphingomonadales; family Sphingomonadaceae; genus Novosphingobium; species Novosphingobium sp. fls2-241-R2A-195. The sequence goes on along the minus strand of NZ_JARVRY010000001.1, from coordinate 28,598 downwards.
TTTCCACGGAGATTATCGTCCATGCCACTGATTTCGCGCCCCCTTGCAGCGGCCCTGGCGGGTGCCTATTTCGCATTCGCGCCCCCTGCGGCGAGCGCTCAGGGGCCGCTCGAGACGCCCGGTGAAGTCACTTATGCCGACATCGCCGACCTAGCTGATTCGGCAGGTCTGGTGGTCCAGGCCCAGATCGTTAAAATGACCCGCATCGATAATGAACGGGCTCGCGGTCTCACTCCGGGACATGGACGCTTCTATATAGAGGCCCGCACCAGAGCTCTGCTGGTGGGCAAGGCGCCGCTCGGCGAATCGGTCACCTACCTCGTCGACCTCCCGCTCGACGGCAAGGGCAAGGCGCCCAAGCTGAAGAAGCAGGTCGTGTTCCTGTTCGCACGCGCCGTGCCGGGCCGTCCCGGCGAACTTCAACTCGTCTGGCCGACCGCACAGCAGATTTCCACGCCCGCGCGCGAGACACGGCTCCGTTCAATTCTCCAGGCCCTCGTCGCGCCCGATGCCCCCGCGAAGATCACCGGCGTGCGCGAGATGCTTTTCGTTCCCGGCAATCTCGCGGGACAGGGGGAGACCCAGATCTTCCTCAACACCCACGACAATTCGGCCGCCTCGATCACGGTGAAGCACGAACAAGGACAGGCCCCGGCCTGGGGTGTTTCGTTCTCCGAGCTTGTCGCCGACCTCGGGCACCCGCCGGAGCCGGACACGCTCGAGTGGTATCGTCTCGCCTGCTTCCTGCCCCGAACACCGCCTGCCGGCGCCAATGTCTCGGGCAGCTTCGCCGAACAGCAGCAGGCTCTTGCGGACTACCGCATGGTCCTGAGTCAGCTCGGCCCCTGCACGCGGACACTTAAGTGACACCGCGATAGGCGTTCGTGCTGGAATTTGACGCCCGCCTGCCTTAGTGCGCGCTCCCGAACAAGGAGCTAGCATGGCCGAACCGCTGAATATCGCGCTTGCCGGACTGGGAACCGTCGGCACCGGCGTCGTCCGTCTCATCGAGACCAATGCGGAGCTGATCGCCCGCCGCGCCCGCCGTCCGATCCGCATCGCCGCCGTCAGCGCGCGCGACCGCACCAAGGATCGCGGCGTCGACCTCTCGCGCTACGACTGGGTGGACGACACCGCCGCCCTCGCCGCGCGGGGCGACGTCGACGTGGTGGTGGAAATGGTCGGCGGCTCGGACGGCCCGGCCCTCGCCCTCGCCCGCAACTCGATTGCGGGCGGCAAGAGCCTCGTCACCGCCAACAAGGCGATGATCGCGCATCACGGGCTGGAACTGGCCGCCGCCGCAGAGGCGAAGGGCGTCGCCCTCAAGTTCGAGGCGGCCGTCGCGGGCGGCATCCCGGTCATCAAGGGCCTGTCCGAAGGCGCCGCCGCCAACGCCATCGAGCGCGTCTACGGCATCCTCAACGGCACCTGCAACTACATCCTCTCGACCATGGAGGACACCGGCGCGGACTTCGGCGACGTTCTCGCCGAAGCGCAGCGGCTTGGCTATGCCGAGGCCGATCCGACCTTCGACATTGAGGGCATCGACGCCGCGCACAAGCTGTCGATCCTCGCCGCCATCGCCTTCGGTTCGCAGCTTCGCTTCGACGCGGTGGAGACGATGGGCATCAGCCGCGTCAAGGCCGCCGACATCGAGCAGGCCCGCTCGCTCGGCTACGTCATCCGCCTGCTCGGCATGGCCGGTGTCGATCTTGCGAGCGGCACTCCCCGGCTGTTCCAGCGCGTGCGTCCGCACTTGGTGCCGATCGACCACCCGCTCGCCCATGTCGACGGGGCGACCAACGCGGTCGTGGCCGAAGGCAACTTCATGGGCCGCCTGCTGTTCCAGGGCGCAGGCGCCGGAGACGGCCCAACCGCTAGCGCGGTCGTTGCCGACATCATCGACATCGCGCGCGGTGAAAAGGGCGCGGCATTCTCGATGCCCGCGGGCGAACTGGAAGCGATGGAACCGGCGGAATCCGGGCACCGCGTCGGCAGTTCCTACATCCGCTTCACCGTGCCGGACCGCCCGGGCGTGCTGGCCGACATCACCGCCGCCATGCGCGATGCGGGCGTCTCGATCGAGAGCCTGATCCAGAAGGGCGATCCCGATCAGGACGGCGAGGTCATCCTGGCGGTCGTCACGCATCCGGGGCCGGAGAGCGCCGTCACCGAGGCGATGCGCATTCTCGACGGGTCGGACAGCCTGACCGCGAAGCCGCTGGTGATGCAGATCATCGGGGCCTGAGATGGCCCGGGGGGGATGCCTCTTCGGAGGCATTCTTCCTGTACGTTCTATTCCTGAGCACTCCCGGAGCCGCCACTCCGGGACGCCGCCTTCATGGCGCGCGCAGTTCGCCCTTGGCGATCTTGTCGGCGTCCGAACCCGCAGGAGCTTCCGGTATCGTCGACAAGTCGATGATATAGGGCTGCTCGGGCGGGCACGGCGGGATCATGCATAAGCCGCTCATCGTCGCCTTGCCCTTGAAGATGCCGTTGCCCGAAACGTCCGGCGTGCGCGGCCGCCCATCGTTGGCGCCCACGCCGGTCGGGTCGTCGTCTCCGGTGGAAGGGACGCGGTACTGATCCGGCGTCGGCGCGCAGACCACGATCTCGCCCTGTTTCATGGTTCGCAGACAGGCGTTGCGCGAAGTATCCTTCGTGATACGACCACCTGTTCCAAGCATTTTTTCGGCGATCGCACGGTCTTCGGCAGAAGCGCCGGAAGCGGCTTGAGCAATCGCCGGCGCGGGAGCGATTATTGCGATTGCGAAAGGGAAAATCCAGCTTCTCGACAATTCAAAATCCTCTGTCTAATCGGTGAAAATCTTGCCTCCCTGGATTAATCCGGAGTGAACATGTCCGAAAACACTACCCCCGCAAGTCATGTACTCGATCGCGTTCTGGTCCTCGAAATGGTGCGCGTCACCGAGGCTGCCGCCATCGCCGCGTCGACCCTCATCGGGCGCGGAGACGAGAAGGCAGCCGATCATGCCGCAGTCGAGGCAATGCGCAAGGCCTTTGACGGCCTCTACATCGACGGGACGGTCGTGATCGGCGAGGGGGAGCGCGACGAGGCGCCCATGCTCTTCATCGGCGAGAAGGTCGGCGGCGCTCCCGGCAAGGGTCCGAAGATCGACATCGCGCTAGATCCGCTCGAAGGCACCACCATCACCGCCAAGGCCGGACCGAACTCGCTGGCAGTGCTGGCGGCGGCGGAGGAAGGCGGCCTCCTCAACGCGCCCGACGTCTACATGGAGAAGATCGCGGTCGGCCCCGGCTATCCGGACGGCGTCATCGACCTCGACAAGACCCCGACCCAGAACGTCGAGGCGGTGGCGGCGGCCAAGGGCGTGAAGCCTTCGGACATCATCGTCTGCGTGCTCGATCGCCCCCGCCACGAGGCGCTGATCGCCGAACTGCGCGAGATCGGCTGCGGCGTCGTGCTGATCGGCGACGGAGACGTGGCAGGCGTCATCGCGGTGACCGACGAGGACACCACGATCGACCTCTACATGGGCTCGGGCGGCGCGCCGGAGGGCGTACTGGCTGCGGCGGCGCTGCGCTGCGTCGGCGGGCAGTTCAACGGCCGCCTGCTGTTCCGCAACGACGACGAGCGTTCGCGGGCGCGCAAGTGGGGCATCAAGGACCTCGACAAGATATACAAGCTGGAAGAGCTGGCCAAGGGCGACTGCATCTTCGCGGCGACCGGCGTTACCAGCGGCTCGCTGCTCGACGGGGTGAAGCGTCGCAAAGGCGGCATCATGACCACCGAAAGCGTGGTCATGCGCGCCAGTTCCGGCACCGTGCGCTGGATCAGGGGCGAGCATCGGATCTGATGTAAGGTGACAGGGTTTACACGGTTTACACGGTCCAGAGGGGAAAGGTGTCACCTTGGGCCGGAAAGTGTCACCTTGCGGGCCTAAGGTGACACATTTTGCGCTGGATGTGTCACCTTGTGAGGGTGAAGTGTCACCTTGTGGTGTAACCTTGTGGCGGAAGGTGAGCGGCGAACGGGGCATGAGCGCAATGTACCGGAGCGCGCCGCGTGTAGGAAAGCGGACCTTCGAAAAGCGCCCCATTGCGGACATTGCCTGATCCTCCCTGTCGCGCAGCGATGGGGAGGGGGACCGCCGACGCAGTCGGTGGTGGAGGGGGGAACCCCTCCGTCAGCCCTGCGGGCTGCCACCTCCCCATTCCTGCGGAACAGGGAGGATAAAACGGCCACTTCCTACCTAAAGTCTTCATTTAAACACCATCGTCATCCCAGCCCCCCTCACCCCGCAACCATGCCTCAAATCGGGCCGATGCGGTGACAATCGGTCGCCGACTATTGCAATCCCGCGACACCCGGCTACAGGGCCGGTCCCAACGACCGACCGCCAGGAACCGTCACGGGGATTCGCAAATGAAGATCATGTCCGGCAACAGCAACCTGCCGCTCGCACGCGCGATTGCAGGGTATCTCGAACTGCCGCTCACCGACGCCGCCGTCCGCCGCTTTGCGGATGAGGAAATCTTCGTGGAAATCCACGAGAACGTGCGCGGCGAGGACGTCTTCGTGGTGCAGCCAACCAGCTACCCCGTCAACGACAACCTGATGGAACTGCTGATCTGCATCGACGCGCTGCGCCGCGCCTCGGCCAAGCGCATCACCGCCGTCGTCCCCTACTTCGGATACGCCCGTCAGGACCGCAAGCCCGGCCCGCGCACGCCGATCTCGGCCAAGCTGGTCGCCAACCTGCTGACCGAAGCCGGCGCCGACCGCGTCCTCTCGGTCGATCTGCACGCAGGCCAGATCCAGGGCTTCTTCGACATCCCCACCGACAACCTGTTCGCAGCCCCCGTCATGGCGGCCGACATCCAGGCGCGCTACGGCGACCAGTCACTGATGGTGGTATCGCCCGACGTCGGCGGCGTGGTCCGCGCCCGTGCGTTGGCAAAGCGCCTCGACAACGCTCCGCTCTCGATCGTCGACAAGCGCCGCGACAAGCCCGGCCAGTCGGAAGTCATGAACATCATCGGTGATGTGAAGGGCCGCGCCTGCATCCTGATCGATGATATCATCGATTCGGGCGGCACCCTGTGCAACGCCGCGCAGGCGCTGATGGACGAAGGCGCCGCCAGCGTCACTGCCTACATCACCCACGGCGTCCTGTCGGGCGCAGCGGTGAGCCGCGTGACCAATTCCGCGCTCAAGGAACTGGTCATCACCGATTCGATCATGCCGACCGAAGCCGCCAAGGCCTCCGACAAGATTCGTATCCTGCCGATCGCCCCGCTGCTCGGCGAGGCGATCCGCCGCATCGCCGACGAAAGCTCGGTGTCGAGCCTGTTCGACTGATCGCAGCGAGCCATCGCTTTCGAAAACGAAGAACCCCGGGGTAGCAGGACGCGGCCCTGGGGTTCTTCGTTTTCGGGCTTTCACTGCTACTCCCAGGGGCGAGCCTGTCCCGGCTCGATCCGGCGCAGCGCTTCCAGACGCCGCGCCTGACGCGATTCGAGCGCCAGCGTCAGGATCGGCTGCGGGCGCGTGACGAACTGGCGCGGCGACATGCCGAACAGTTCGGTGAACTCATGGATAAGATGGCTCTCGTCGTAATAGCGCAGAGCGATCTCATCTCCCTCGCGCGAATCGGCTACGCCGCGCAGGTGGCTCGCCATGTCGAGCGCGCGGGCGCGGCGCAGCACCTGCTTGGGCGGCAAGCCGAAATCGCGGCTGACCACGCGCTCAAGCTTGCGGCGATCGACCCCACATTCGGCCGCCGCATCGCTTACCGAGATCCCCGGATCGCGCAGGCTGATCTCTTCGAACTGCGCGGTGACGGGGTCAGGCTCCGCCCCGCCCAGCCTTTCGACCTGCCGGCGAACCAGCCCCTCGATCGACTGCAGCCATTCCTCCGGCGTCGCACCGGGGTCCAGTACCTGCAGGAAGTCGTCCGAAGGCGCAGTCATCACGTCGGTAGGAACGACCCTGTCGAGAAACTCTCCCACGCGCGGCAATTTCAGCGAGGTGCCCGTCCCGGGACGGATGACATACCCAACGCTGACGAAGCTGCCCGTTACCGAAATCGGCATGCGCCGCGAATGAGGACCGAAATAGAATGCCCCGCGCCGGGTGGTAACAGGTCCTTCTGCGGTCTGCGCCGCCCAGTCCCCCGCCATTTGCACGCGCACGCAGGCGGTGTCGTTGAACAGTCCGCAGGACACCGTGTAATCCTTGGGCAGATCGACTTTCGTGACATAGAGGCGGCCCAGCCAGGGTGCCAGATCGGGCGCAGGCGCGCGGTTGTAGGACAGGGGTTGCCCGTCACGTGTGATGCCTTGCTGCGGCGCAATCGAGGGATCGACCGCAGGACGGTTCCTGCGTTGCATGGTTACCCTGTTTTAAAGATGCCCTTGAAAAGCGATAATTGCGCAATGGCTTGGGAGCAATGCGAGAAAATCTACAAGGGCTGTTAGATTCCTAGTATTTTCTTGCAGGTAATGCCCCCCGGATACCCCTGACCCAAGGACCTTGACCGGATCACCATCCGGAAGGCAGAGCAGGCGGCATGAAACTCGACCACGACATCGCCCTCGCGCTCCGCCTTGCCGATGCGGCGGGCGAAGCTATTCGCCCCCACTTCCGCACCGGCCTCGCCGCCGACCGCAAGTCCGACGCCTCGCCCGTCACCGTGGCCGACCGGGCGGCAGAAGAAGCCATGCGCCGCATCCTCAAGGCCGAAGTGCCGCGCGATTCGATCATCGGCGAGGAATTCGGCACCGAGGAAGGCGGCTCGAACCGCACCTGGGTGCTCGACCCGATCGACGGCACCATCTCGTTCATGGGCGGCCGCCCGACCTTCGGCACGCTGATCGCGCTGCTGGTCGACGGCTGGCCGGTGCTGGGGATCATCGACCAACCCATCCTGAACGAGCGCTGGGTCGGCGCCAGCGGCCACGCCACCACCTTCAATCGCAGCGAAGTGCGCACCCGTCCCTGCCGCGAACTCTCCGACATGATGCTGGCGACGACCGGCCCGCAGTACTTCGACGACCATCAGGGCGCCCACTTCATGGCGCTGGCGGCCAGGACCGACCACAAGCGCATGATGTTCGGCGGTGACTGCTACAACTACGGCCTGCTGGCGAGCGGCCACATCGACCTCGTCTGCGAGGCGGGGCTCAAGCTGCACGACTGGGCCGCGCTGGTCCCCATCGTCGAGGGCGCGGGCGGCATCATGTGCGACTGGAACGGCGAGCCCCTTCACGCTCAGTCCGGCGGCGAGGTGCTGGCGATCGGCGACCCCGCGCGGCTGGAGGACGTGATCGAGGCGATGGCCTGCCATCATCACGGCCATCACCACGACTGACCCTTGAGGCTGTTCTTCTACGGCACCCTTCGCCCAGATGCGGATACGCCGATGGCGCGGTGGATCGCAGCGCGGCTGGTCGTGGCCGAGCCGGGCGAGGTGCCGGGGCGGCTTTACGCGGTCCCGGACGCGCAAGGCTGGTATCCGGCGCTGATGCCGGGCACAGGCCGGGTGCGGGGCATGCTTTGCGAACTGCAGCTGCGACCCGGCGATCTGGCGCGGCTCGACCGGTACGAAGGGCGGGAGTACCGGCGGGTGGCGCTTCCGGTTCGTACCGGCGCAGGGCGGGTCAGCGCACAGGTCTATGTATGGCGCGGGCGATTGCCGCAGGGCCGGGCGATCGGGCCGGACTTCCCAGAATGGCTGCGCAGCGTTCGCGGCATGGCTTACTCGTGAACCGCGCGCTTGCCTTTCCTGCATCCAGCCACTAAGGGCGCGTCCTTCAATCGACACGGTCGAGTCTCCTTTCGGGGAGATTCGCGGGTTGGCCTGGCGAAAAGGGCTGCCAAGGCCAGCGGGACGTGTCCCGATCAAAGGAGACGAAAATGCCCAAGCTGAAGACCAAGAGCGGCGTGAAGAAGCGCTTCAAGCTCACCGCCACCGGCAAGGTGAAGCACGGCGTAGCCGGCAAGCGCCACCGCCTCATGAGCCATAACGGCAAGTACATCCGCCAGAACCGCGGCACCGAAGTCATTTCCGACGCCGATGCCAAGGTCATCAAGAAGTGGGCGCCCTACGGGCTCAACTGAGGAGTACTGACGAATGAGCCGTATCAAGAGGGGTGTCACCACCCGCGCAAAGCACAAGCGGATTCTGGACCAGGCCAAGGGCTATCGTGGTCGCCGCAAGAACACCATCCGCGTCGCACGCCAGGCCGTCGAAAAGGCCGGCCAGTACGCGTACCGCGACCGCAAGATCAAGAAGCGCACCTTCCGCGCTCTCTGGATCCAGCGCATCAACGCGGCCGTCCGCGCTGAAGGCCTGACCTACTCGCAGTTCATCCATGGCGTGAAGCTCGCCGGGATCGAACTGGACCGCAAGACGATGGCCGACCTCGCCATGAACGAAGGCGGCGTGTTCAGCACCGTCATCGCGCAGGCGAAGGCAGCTCTGCCGGCGGCGGCGTAAGCCACCGACGCGTAAAGCTCCTCAGCTTCATCGCGCGATTTCAAAGGGCGTGGATGGCATGTGCCGTCCGCGCCCTTTTCGCGTGTTGGGATAGCGCACCAGCTGGGTTCCTGCCTGCGCGGGAATGACGACAGGGTGTTAACTGCCGATTGAAGCGATTCCGCTGCATCACTCTTCCCAGTCATTCCCGCGAAGGCGGGAACCCAGCTGGTGGCCCCTCCGATGCGCGAAACCTTCGATCCATGCACGTACCTCCTCGCGTCACATCGCAACGGTACGCTCTATGTCGGAGTCACATCGAATCTGCTTCGTCGCCTCCATCAGCACCGCGAGGGCTTGATCGAAGGGTTCACGAGCGACTACGGCGTGCATCGACTGGTCTGGTTCGAGCGGCACGCGACGATTGAAAGCGCGATCCTGCGCGAGAAGCGGATCAAGACGTGGAACAGGGCGTGGAAACTCGCCCTGATCGAACAGGCCAATCCCGATTGGCGCGACCTTGCGGTGGATTTCGGCTTCGTGCCGCTGCCACCGCCCCGGATCGTCAGGGGATAGGGCATCAGATGGGTTCCCGCCTTCGCGGGAATGACGAGTTTTTGGGGTTTAGTATCGTGCTCGATTTTGATCAGGTGATCTCGGCGATCGAAGGTGCCGAAACGCTCGAGGCTCTCGAAGCGCTGCGCATTCAGTATCTGGGCAAGGCGGGCGAGATCACCGGGCTGATGAAGCGTCTGGGCGGCATGTCGCCCGAGGAGCGGCGCGAGATGGGGCCGCTGTTCAACGGCTACCAGCGCGACGCCAACGCCGCCATCACCGCCCGCAAGGACACCCTCGAAACCGCCGCGCTCGACGCGCGCCTTGCGGCCGAGACGATCGACCTCTCGCTCCCTGCGCCCGCCACCCCGCGCGGCGCGGTCCACCCGGTTTCGCAGGTGATGGACGAGCTGGCCGAAGTCTTCGCCGACCTCGGTTTCGCGGTCGCCACCGGGCCGGAGATCGAGGACGACTGGCACAACTTCACCGCGCTAAACATGCCCGAAAGCCACCCGGCGCGCGCGATGCATGACACCTTCTATTTCCCGGACCGCAACGACGACGGCCGCGAGATGTTGCTGCGCACGCATACCTCGCCGGTGCAGATTCGCTCGATGATCCAGCAGGGCGCGCCCATCCGCATCATCGCGCCGGGCCGCGTCTACCGCTCGGACAGCGACGCCACGCACACGCCGATGTTCCACCAGATCGAGGGCCTCGTCATCGACAAGGGCATCCACCTCGGCCACCTGAAGTGGACGCTGGAAGCCTTCCTCAAGGCCTTCTTCGAGCGGGACGACATCGTCCTGCGCCTGCGCCCCAGCTACTTCCCCTTCACCGAACCCTCGATCGAGGTGGACGTGGGCTATTCCAGCCAGGGCGGACGCCGCGTGGTCGGCGGTTCGGGCGATGCGCCGGGGCACGCCTGGATGGAAGTGCTGGGGTCAGGCATGGTCAACCGCCGCGTCATCGCGGCGGGCGGCATCGACCCTGACGAATGGCAGGGCTTCGCCTTCGGCATCGGCGTCGATCGCCTCGCCATGCTCAAGTACGGGATGGACGACCTGCGCGCCTTCTTCGACGGCGATGTGCGCTGGCTCTCCCACTACGGTTTCTCCGCCCTCGACGTGCCGACCCTTTCGGGCGGCGTCGGCACACCGGCCTAAGGCGGGAAGGATTTAAGACATGAAGTTCTCGCTCTCCTGGCTCAAGACCTACCTGGAAACCGAAGCGTCGATCGAGCAGATCGCCGCCACGCTCAACGCCATCGGCCTCGAAGTCGAAGGCATCGAAGACCCCGCCGCCAAGCTCGAAGGCTTCCGCGTGGCGAAGGTCCTCACGGCTGAAAAGCACCCTCAGGCGGACAAGCTGCAGGTCCTGACCGTCGATACCGGCGACAAGGTGCTCACCGTGGTCTGCGGTGCGCCCAATGCGCGCGCAGGGTTGGTCGGCGTGCTCGGCCTGCCGGGCGCGGTGGTGCCGGTGAACGGCATGGCGCTCAAGGTTGCGGCCGTGCGCGGCGTCGAATCGAACGGCATGATGTGCTCCACGCGCGAGCTGGAGCTGGGCGAAGACCACGACGGCATCATCGAATTGCCTGAGGACGCGCCGGTCGGCACGCCCTTCGCGCAGTATCACGGCGCCGATCCGGTCATCGACGTGTCGATCACCCCGAACCGCCCGGACTGCATGGGCGTCTACGGCATCGCCCGCGATCTCGCGGCAGCGGGCCTCGGCACGCTGAAGCCGATCGTCGCGCCCGAGGCCGCAGGCACCTTCCCCTGCCCGGTCGAGGTGCGCACCGATGATACCGAGGGCTGCCCGGCCTTCTACGGCCGCGTCATCAAGGGCGTGCGGAACGGCCCCTCGCCGCAGTGGCTGCAGGATGCGCTCAAGTCTGCGGGTCAGCGCCCGATCTCGGCGCTGGTCGATGCGACCAACTACGTGATGCTCACGTATGGCCGCCCGGCCCACGCCTATGACCTCGCCAAGCTGACCGGCGCCGTCGTCGCCCGCCGCGCGAAGGACGGCGAGACGGTCGAGGCGCTGAACGAGAAGACCTACACCCTCGACGCCGAAATGACCGTGATCGCCGACGGCAGTGGCGTCCACGACATCGCAGGCATCATGGGCGGCCAGCACTCGGGATGTGGCGATGCCACCACCGACGTCCTGCTCGAAATCGCCTACTTCGATCCCGAGCGTATCGCCAAGACGGGCCGCAAGCTCAACCTCACGTCAGACGCGCGCGGGCGGTTCGAGCGCGGGATCGACCCGCAGTTCCTCGACACCGGCCTTGCGCTGCTGACGAACCTGATCGTCGAGCTGTGCGGCGGCGAAGTGTCCGAGATCGTGCGCGCGGGCGCTGCTCCGGGCACGCCCAAGATCGTCCACTTCGCGCCCTCGCTGGTCGAGAAGCTGGGCGGCGTCACCGTCACGCCCGGCGAACAACAGCGCATCCTCGAAAGCCTCGGCTTCTCGGTGGTGGAAGCTGACGACTGGGCCGTCACGGTTCCCGGCTGGCGCCCCGACGTCGATGGCGCCCCCGACATCGTCGAGGAAATCGTGCGTATCCACGGCCTCGACAAGGTCGAGAGCGTGCCGCTGCCGCGTGCGGACGGCGTCGCCAAGCCCACCGCCACCCCGGCGCAGGCGCTGGAGCGCCGCGTCCGCCGTGCCGCTGCGGCGCGCGGGCTTCAGGAAGCCGTCACCTGGTCGTTCCTGCCCGAGCCCGCCGCCGAGGCTTTCGCCGAAGGTCCGCTGTGGGTGCTCGCCAATCCGATCAGCGAGGACATGAAGGCCATGCGCCCTTCGCTGCTGCCGGGCCTGCTGATGGCGGCCAAGCGCAACCTCGATCGCGGGGCGGCCTCGCTGCGCCTGTTCGAGATCGGCCGCCGCTATCTCCGCGGTAACGGCGGGGCGAGCGATGAACGGCTGACGCTGGGCGTCGTCCTTGCTGGCGAGAAGACCACGCGCGGCTGGGCGACCGGCAAGGCGACGGCGTTCGACGCCTACGATGCCAAGGCCGAAGTGCTGGCCCTGCTGGCCGAGGCTGGCGCTCCGGTCGACAAGCTGCAGGTCATGGGCGAAGCTGGTCCCCAGTTCCACCCCGGCCAGTCGGCGACGCTGCGCCTCGGCCCCAAGACGGTGCTGGCGCGCTTCGGCATGCTGCATCCGAAGACCGCGAAGCAGTTCGACGTCGATGGCCCGGTGGCGGTCGCCGAACTGTTCCTCGACGCCATTCCCGGCAAGAAGGGCACGCCCGGCTTCGCCCGCGTCTCCTACGCGCCCCCGGCGCTGCAGGCAGTGACGCGCGACTATGCGTTCCTCGTGCCTGCAGAGCTGCCCTCGGGCGATCTCGTGCGGCTGGTGCAGGGTGCGGACAAGGCCAACATCGTCGCCGTGCGCCTGTTCGACGACTTCCGCGGGAACGGCGTGCCCGAGGGGCAGAAGTCACTCGCGCTCGAAGTCACGCTCCAGCCGGTCGAGGCCAGCTACAAGGAAGCCGACCTCAAGGCGATCAGCGAAAAGGTGACCGCCGCCGCCGCCAAGCTGGGCGCGGTGCTGCGGGGGTGATCGTCGTCCCGGACTTGATCCGGGACCGCTGGCGGTCTTTAGGTGAGCGCTGGCCGTGAGCCGCCCCGCCGCAAGGTGGGTCGTTCACGGCCGGCGATCCCGGCTTTCGCCGGGATGACGATAGGGGACTGACGTGGACTTCGTGACCATCTCCTCCGGCGATCTCACCGCCCGGATCAACCCGCTCGGCGCCGAACTCTGGTCGCTGACCGACAGTTTCGGCCGCGAATACATGACCGATGCCGACCCGGCGTTCTGGAGCGGCCACGCGCCGCTGCTGTTCCCGATCGTCGGGGCCTTGAACGGCGACACCTACCGGCTGGACGGCGAGGAATACCGCCTGCCCCGGCACGGGTTCGCGCGCAAGTCGGTGTTCGAGGTCTTGGAAGCGGGCACCGATCGTGCGCTTTTCCGCCTGACCGACAGTCCTGAAACGCGCGCGGTCTATCCGTTCGCCTTCATGCTGGAGATGGCGTTCCGACTGGAAGGCACAGCCCTGTTCACCGAGGCGCGGGTGCTCAACGCCGGCGATGCCCCGTTGCCCTTCAGCCTGGGCTTCCACCCCGGCTTCGCATGGCCGCTGCCGGGAGGCGCCACCAAGGCCGACCACGTGGTCGCCTTCGAACAGCCCGAACCCCAGCCGATCCGCCGCATCGACGGTCCCACCGGACTCCTGTTGCCCGAGCCTGTGGCATCGCCGGTCGAAGGCCATATCCTGCCGCTGGACGCCGCGCTGTTCGAGGAGGACGCGGTGATCTGGGACCGCCTCTCCAGCCGCGCGCTGACGTACGGCGCACCGGGCGGGACACAGCTCGCCATCGCCTTCCCGGACACCCCGATGCTGGGCATCTGGCAGAAGCCCGGCGCGGCTTACTTGTGCATCGAACCGTGGCAGGGCCATGCCGACCCCCTTGGCTTTACCGGTGATTTCCGCGAAAAGCCGGGCGTGATCACGCTGGCGCCCGGAGAGGCGCGCAGCTTCCGTATGGACGTCACCGTCCTCTCCGCAGATTGAAGGAATCCCCCATGAAGACCGTACTTGTAACCGGCGCCACTTCCGGTATCGGCGAAGCCTGCGCGCGCGCTTTCGTGAAGGCCGGATGGCGCGTGATCGGCACCGGCCGCCGCGCCGAGCGGCTTCAGGCGCTGACGGACGAACTGGGTGCCGACCGCTTCCACGCCGCCGTCTTCGACGTGCGTGACGAAGCCGCCCGCGACGCCGCGCTCGATGCGCTTCCGGCCGATTTCGCCGCGATCGACTGCCTCGTGAACAACGCGGGTCTCGCGCTGGGCGCGGCGCCCGCGCAGGCAGCCGACCTCGCCAACTGGAAGACGATGATCGACACCAACGTCGTCAGCCTGGTCTCGCTGACGCACAAGCTGCTGCCGGGCCTGATCGCGCGCAAGGGTGGGATCGTGATGCTGTCCTCGGTCGCGGCGACGTATCCCTACACCGGCGGCAACGTGTACGGCGGCACCAAGGCCTTCGTGCGCCAGTTCGCGCTCGGCCTGCGCTCGGATCTGAGCGGCACCGGCGTGCGCGTGACCTCGATCGAGCCGGGCATGGTCGAGACCGAATTCACCGTGGTCCGCAATGGCGGCGACCAGGCCGCGTCAGACACGTTCTACGCAGGCGTCAACCCGATGACCGGCGAGGACATCGCCGAGACCGTGCTGTGGGTCGCCACCCTGCCCGCGCACGTCAACATCAACACGCTGGAACTGATGCCGGTGAACCAGTCGTTCGCGGGCTTCCAGATCGCGCGGGAAAATTAAAGCGTGCTCGCCTCGTAATTTTATCGCCGTCAGTCCCGCGAAGGCGGGAACCCATCTCCTGACGTGGCAGATTGAACCATCATCAGATGGGTCCCCGCCTTCGCGGGGATGACGAATGGTGTTTCAGCCAAAGACGATGGCATTCTAATCCGCAGGCAGCACCGCCAGCAGCAGGTCGCGCGCGGCATTCGCCTCGTGCACCTGCTCGGAGCTGCCGCCCTTGTCGGGGTGCACCAGCGCGATGCGGCGGCGGTGCGCCTCGACGATCTCGCGCCGGTCGGCGCCCGCGTCCACGCCCAGCAGCGCCCGCGCCTGCGCCGTCTCGAAGGACGGCCCCGCGACCTTGCGCTTCTTTTCCCAGGGCCAGCGGCCGATGAGCATCCGGCAGACGATGCAGCCGAGCGCGACCAGCCAAAGCAGCTTGATCATGGGCCTTCCCGTCAGCTCGCGGCGGCGAAGGCCGTTTCGGACTCCCGCCGTACCGGCACCGGCAGGTTGAGCCCGGCGACCAGCCCGCGCAGTTCCTGCCGCGCGACGAGGTGACTGGTGCCCAGATCGCCCAGAAATCCCTTGTCGAGCAGGGTCAGGCCCGAGGGGAACAGCTCGCGGAAGATGACGCGCTCGGACAGGCCCGCCGCGACGCGGAAGCCCGCGCGCTTGGACAGTTCCTGAAGCGCCCCGTCGATACGCCGCATATTGCGCGCCTCGACATGCTGGACGCGGTTGCGCACGACGACCCAGTCGAGTTCGCGGCGGCCTTCGTTGATCGTCTTGAGGCCGCGCTTCTTGCGCGCCTCCCACATGACTTCGGCATAGAACGAGAGGCGCTTGACCTTGAAGGTCTCGCTCTCGACCTGGCCGAGAAGATCGAAGTCGACGAAGCTGTCGTTGAGCGGGGTGACCAGCGTGTCCGCCGTGGTCGCCACGTGGCGGGCGAAGGGATCGTCGCGGCCGGGCGTGTCGAAGACGAGGAAGTCGTAGCCCTCCGCGATCTGCTCGGCGAGATCGTCGAGTTCGCCGATGTCGTCGCCATCGTAGACCGCGAAGCGCGCGCCGGGCAGCGCGATCTCGCGCTTGCGCTCGGTCTCGATGCGGTTCTCGAGGTAGCGGTAGAGCGTGCGCTGGCGGTGGTCGAGGTCGATGCAGGCGACATTCGCGCCCTGGTAGGCGAGCGCGATGGCGACATGGACGGCGGTGGTGGACTTGCCGGTGCCGCCCTTCTCGTTGGCGAAGACGATGCGATGCGCTGTCACGTGACCGTTATCCTGCTCGCGGGACCGGTCGCCCGGCCCGACGTTGAAATCATTGCCCCCGCAGGTGCGCCGGGGCTAAGGCCCAAACGCACCTTTCGGTCGCGCCCATCATACCGGAGCAGCCAAGCCCAATGCAAACCGTCCACGCCCTTGATCCACTGCGCAATGCCGTTGCCGAGCTTCGCAAGACCGGTCAGGTCGCGCTCGTGCCCACGATGGGCGCACTGCATGACGGCCATCTGACGCTCGTGCGCGAGGCGAAAAGCCGGGGCGCGGCCGTGGTCGCATCGATCTTCGTCAACCCGCTCCAGTTTGGTGCGAACGAGGATCTCGACGCCTATCCGCGCCAGCTTGCCCGCGACTCGGCGCTGCTGGAAGCCGAAGGGGTGGACCTGCTCTGGGCACCCACGGTCGAGGCGATGTACCCGGCCGGCTTCGCCTCCAACATCTCTGTCGCCGGGGTCAGCGAGGGCCTGTGCGGCGCGTCGCGGCCCGGCCACTTCGACGGCGTCGCCACCGTGGTGTGCAAGCTGTTCAACCAGGTCATGCCCGACATGGCCCTGTTCGGTGAGAAGGACTGGCAGCAGCTGGCCGTGGTCCGCCGCATGGCGCGCGACTTCGACCTCACCCGCCCCGCCGCCGACGCGATCCTCGGCGTGCCGACCGTGCGCGAGGCGGACGGGCTCGCTATGTCCTCGCGCAATGCCTACCTCTCTGCCGATGAGCGCCGGACGGCGGTGGCGCTGCCGACCGCGATGCGCACCGCCATCGCCGCGATAGAGAGCGGCGCGGACGTGCCCGCCACCCTCGCGGCGCTGGAGGCGGAGATCGTCGCCGGGGGCTTCCGTTCGGTGGACTATGCCGAACTGCGCGATGCGGATGATCTCGCCGTACTGAGCACCCGGTCAGACCGGCCGATGCGCCTCATAGTGGCGGCACGGATCGGCCCCGCGCGGCTGATCGACAACATGGCGGTAAATCCCTCCTGACGTTGTATTTGCGAAAGATTCTCACAGACATCGTCATTTGTTCGTGCAAGAGTGACGGCATAAGGAGTTCGTCGCCCTGGGGATTGGGCACATCGCGCGTCTGCGCGAGACAATAGGGAGCACTACTGATGAAGACGTTCGTTTGCGCGCTGGCCGCGCTCACCACCCTTGCGGCCACCCCCGCCCTCGCCGACCAGTCCTCGGGTCGAAAACTGCAGGAAAAGGGCCAGCAGTCGATCCCCGTCTGCCGCAAGAACCTGGGCACCGTCGCCATCATCGAGCCCGACACCCAGTGGTGGCGCGAACTGAGTCTGGGCAGCCCCGAGGCGATCCTGCGCGTCTTCGTGCAGAAGTCGGGCTGCTTCACCATGGTCAACCGCGGCCGCTCGCTGCAGAACAGCGCCATGGAGCGCGCGCTCGCCGAACAGGGTGAACTGCAGAAGGGCTCCAACATCGGCAAGGGCCAAATCAAGGCGGCGGACTATTTCCTGCAGCCGGACATCGTCTCGACCAACAACAATTCGGGCGGTAGCGGCATCGGCGGCGTGCTGGGCGGCGTCGGCGGCCTGTTCGGGCGCGGCGTGGGTGCGATCGCCGGTGGTCTCAACGTCAAGAAGGGCGAGGCGAACGTCACCCTCTCGATCGTGAATTCGCGCACCACCGTGGAAGAGGCGCTGACCGAGGGCTATGCCCGCAAGTCCGACGTCAGCTTCGGCGCGGGCGGCGGCGGCTTCTTCGGCGGCACTTTCGGTGCAGCAGGCGGCGGCGGCTACCAGAACACGCAGATCGGCCAGATCATCGTGCTCGCCTACCTTGACGCCTACACCAAGCTGGTCACCGAGCTTGGCGGCCTGCCTGTCGATGCCTCGGCGGCAGCGCCCAAGGCGCAATAACTATATTTAACTCGTGGAAGTGTTGACGCGCACTTGTCGCAACATATCCTGCAGACCTCGGAATAGCGCCTTTGCTTGATTCCGATATTGCCAGGGGCACAGGAGTTCATCGATGAAAAAGTTCGCGATCGCAGCAGTCAGTGCTGCCCTGGTTTTTTCGGCCACGGTAGCAAATGCGGCCATCGAAACGGTCCCCGGCAATCTGGACACCGGTACCGCGCGGAGCTTCTGGAGCTTCTTCTTCGGTTGAATTGCACCAGATGGAAAAACAAGAAAGGCGGGCAAAAAAGTGCCCGTCTTTCTGAAAAAGATGGACCAGGAAACGAGACGCAAGCCACCGACCCAATAATAACAAGCATTGTCAGGCGACGGTGGGCCACCACGCGCTTATTAATAGCTGCAATAGATAACGATAATCACTTGGCTGTGAAAGCGGCATGATGGTTGGAATGAATATCCTCTACATTGAGGACGATATGCGCGCAGCGTCCCAAGTAAAGGAGCTTGCAGTCGGGGCCGGGGACGCACTCACATGGTGCGCAACCGGCAACGAAGGCCTCAAACGCGCCGGCGCAGAGCGGTTCGACGTCATCATCCTCGACCGCATGCTTCCTGACTTGGACGGCATCACCATCCTGTCTCGCTTGCGCGAGAGCGGGGTCGGCACGCCGGTCCTGCTACTCTCGGCGCTCGGCCGCTCGACCGACCGCGCCGAAGGGCTGGACGCCGGGGCCGACGACTACCTCGCCAAGCCCTTCGAAGGTGAGGAACTGCTCGCCCGCCTGCGCGCGTTGCACCGCCGCTCTTCCGGCCGCGAGCATTCCGCCGTCATCCTCTACGGCGCCTTCGAGTGCCACGTGAAGGCCCGCACCGCCTTTCGCGACAATCGCCACCTTGCACTCAGCCCCAAGGAATTCGAGCTTTTCCGCCACTTCATGGAGAACGCAGGCGAAGTCCTGACGCGCGAGATGCTGCTACGCGACGTGTGGAAGATGAACTTCGATCCGCAGACCAACGTGGTGGACGTCAACATCGGCCGCCTGCGCCGCAAGCTCGAAGAAGGTTTCGACAAGCCCGCGCTCGAAACCATCTGGGGCTCCGGCTACAGGTTGCTGGACGGGCGGTGAGCGGGCCCTTCATAGCGTCATCGGTCCGCGATCCGCTGCCAAGCTACGTATGCCCATGAAGCGGCTGGCTTTCATCCGTAATTCGATTTTCGCTCAGATCGTCGTCTGGGCGATCGCCACGGCCGCGGTGATCACCTTCGGGCTGTGGCTGTTGACCAACGCCACGATCGAGCGCTCCAACCGGCAAGCGCTGGAACGGGCTGTCGACGTCGATCTTGCTGGCATGGTCGACATCTACGCCAGCGGCGATCGCGACGAACTCGGCAAGCGCATCAAGGACCGCCTCGCACTGCAACCGCGCAACGGCGATCCCGCGCACTACCTCCTCGCCGATGCGCAGGGGAAACCTATCGCCGGAGACCTGACCCAATGGCCGGGGCTGCATGCCGGCATCTCCGAGGCCGCCGACATCCGCATCGAGGGCGGCGAACTCGCCTTCGCCCGCGCCACCCAACTCGGCCCCAACCTCAAGCTGCTGGTCGCGCACGAGTATCGCGACCTTTCCATGCTGCTGCGGCAGGTGGCACTGGTATTCCTCACCGGCGGCGTGCTGGCGACCTTGGCGGTGGCGCTTGGCGGCTGGACTGCAGCGCATCGCCTGGCAGGAAGGCTGGAACGGATCAACGCCGCCTTCCGCCAGCCCGACGACGCAGCGCTGCAGGAACTGGCACGCGGCTCGGCCGGGCATGACGAGATCGACGAACTGGCCGCCCACTCGGGCAACGCCCTTGGCCGCCTGAAACGACTCGCCGCAGCCCACCGCGAAACGACCGACCATGTCGCGCACGAGATGCGCACGCCGCTGATGCATCTCGACAACAGGCTGGTGAAAGCACTCGCCGCCACGCCCGATGCCGAGACGGCCGCGCGTATCGCCGATGCTCGTACCGAGATCCGGGGTATCATCCGCATGCTCGAATCGCTGCTGGACATCGCTGCCAGCGAGGCGCGGCGCGGCGATCGCCATGGCCTCATCCCCGTGGACCTGAGTTCCCTGTCCGCCCGCCTCGGCGAACTCTACGCCGACAGCGCCGAGGAATCCGGCCACCGGCTAATCCTCGACATCGAGCCCGAAGTCTCGATCGCGGGCGAGGAAATGTCGCTTACCCGGCTGATCACCAACTTGCTGGATAACGCCTTCAAGTTCGTACCTCCCGGCGGTACGGTCCGCCTCACGCTGCGACGAGGGCCGTTGCTGATCGTCAGCGACGACGGGCCAGGCATTGCCGAAGACCAGCGCGACAGGATTTTCCAGAAATTCGCCCGCGGCGGTAGTTCGCTCGGCACCGAAGGAGCAGGCCTCGGCCTCGCACTATGCCGCGCGATAGCCGAACGGCATCATCTCGAAATCTCGCTCGCCCCCAGCGAAAGAGGCGCCTGCTTCACTATTGCACCGGAATTCAGACGATGATCGCTTCGGGCGGCGACGCAAGGTCGTGTGGCAGGCATCTAGCCCCTCTCTTCACTCGCGATGATGAGGGCATCGGGGGTTTATACGGCGTCCCGTCGGCACGGTGAGCACGCTTACAGCGTAACGCCGCGCTTCCAGATACCGATGGCGCGTTCGTCGTTACTCTCGTTGCGCGCCGGTTCCCCGCTCGCGACGGCGATGATGCGGTCGAGCAGCAGGGCCGCCGCGCCCGCCATGCCCTTTTCCAGCACCAGTCCGGCATCGAAGTCGATCCAGCCCGGCTTGCGCTCGGCCAATGAATGGTTCGAGGCGATCTTCATCGTCGGTACCGGGCTGCCGAGCGGCGTCCCGCGCCCTGTGGAGAACAGCGTGATCGTCGCCCCCGCTGCCGCCAGCGCGGTGGTGGAAACGGCATCGTTGCCGGGCGCTTCGAGCACCGTCAGTCCCGTCGTCGAAATCCGCTCGCCATAGCCGATCACGTCGCAGACCGGGGCAAGCCCGCCCTTCTGCACGGCGCCCAGGGACTTTTCCTCCAGCGTGGTGATGCCGCCCGCGATGTTGCCGGGGCTGGGGTTCTCCGAAACCGGCTCGCCGTTCTCGATGAAGTAGCGCTTGAAGGAATTGACGAGGCCCGAGAGCTTGTCGAACACCTCTTCGCTGGTGGCACGTTCGAGCAGCAGGTTCTCGGCGCCGAAGATTTCGGGAATTTCCGTCAGGATCGCGGCACCGCCCGCGTCGGTCACCGCATCGGCCATCAGACCGATCAGCGGATTGGCGGTCAGTCCGCTCATCGCGTCCGAGCCGCCGCATTTCACGCCCAGCCGCAGCTTCGAGAGCGGCACGTCCTCGCGCCGGTCCTCGGCCATCAGGCCCAGCAGTTCGTCGATCAGCGCTTCCCCGGCGGCGAACTCGTCGCTTTCCGACTGCGCGCGCAGCACACGCAAGCGATCGCGGCGGTCGTCGGGAATGCGCTTGAGCAGTTCTTCCAGCTGGTTCGATTCGCAGCCGAGACCCAGCAGCAGCACGCCGCCCGCGTTGGGGTTGAGCGCCAGCGAGGCGATCACCGCCGCCGTGCCATCGAGGTCCGCCCCCAGCTGCGAGCAGCCGAACGGGTGATTGAACGCATGAACGCCATCGACGTTCGCGGGCGACCGCAGGTTGCCCTTCGCCGCCAGCCGCTCGCCCAGGCGGCCGACGCAGCCGACCGTGGGCAGGATCCACAATTCGTTGCGGGTGCCGACGCTGCCGTCCGGCCGGACGTAGCCCCGAAAGGAGCGCGAAGACTGCGCCGCGTGCTCCTCGACCCGCGCGCCGGAGAAGGCATAGGCTTTCTCGCCCGAAAGCGCGGTGTGGACGTTGTGGACGTGGACATGCTCACCCACCGCGATGTCGCGCGTGGCAAGGCCGATCGGCGCGCGATAGCGACGAACCGGCGAACCCGCGGCAACAGGCATGACGGCGAACTTGTGGCCAGCCGGAATCGCATCACTGAGGCAGATCGTCTGACCGTCCACAACGACTTCCGCGCCTGCCTCAAGCGGCTCCAGGGCGACGGCGACGTGATCCTCGGCGGAAATCCGCATCACGGTGACAGGTTTGGAAAGCGTTTCGACCATGGCCCGCCGATACAGCATTGCCAGCGCTGGCACAACTCGGTAATCGAGCCGCAAACGCACTCTTCCGAGGAGTCCCAAGGATGCCCAAGCTCTCGCTGCACCCCGATCGCCTGCTGCCGGCCGACCCGACGACGCGCGCCATCGCCCGCGAACTCTATGCCGAAATCGCCGGCCTGCCGATCGTCAGCCCGCACGGCCACACCGACCCGGAATGGTTCGCCACCGACGCGGCCTGGACCAATGCGACCGAGCTGCTGCTGGCCCCGGACCACTACCTGTTCCGCATGCTCTATTCGCAAGGCATCGACCTCGACGCGCTGGCCGTCCCCCGCAAGGGCGGCGTGATGCCCGCCACCGACCCCCGCGAGGCATGGCGCCTGTTCGCGGCGAACTGGAAGCTGTTCCGCGGCACGCCATCCAGCATGTGGCTGCCCCACGTTTTCGGCGAAGTCTTCGGCATCGACGTGGCGCTGGATGAGAGCACTGCCGACTTCTACTACGACACCATCGGCGAGGCCCTCGCCTCCCCCGCATTCCGCCCGCGCGCGCTGTTCGAGCGATTCAACATCGAACTGCTCGCCACCACCGAGGGCGCGGGCGACGACCTGAAGCATCACAAGGCGATTCAGGCATCGGGCTGGCAGGGCAAGGTCGTCACCACCTATCGGCCGGACTCGGTGATCGACCCCGAGCATGACAGCTTCGCGCGCGACATCGTGCGCTTCGCCGACCTGTCCGGCGAAAACGTCGAGAGCTGGACCGGCTACCTCGCCGCGCACCGCAAGCGCCGCGCCGACTTCCGCGCGATGGGCGCGACGGCGACCGACCACGGCTTCGTCACCGCCCGCACCGCCAACCTCTCGACGGTGGAATGCGAGGCGCTGTTCGCCAAGGTCATGGGCGGGAAAGCCGACGCCGACGAGGCCGAGCTGTTCCGCGCACAGATGCTCACCGAAATGGCGCGCATGAGCGTGGAGGACGGTATGACCATGCAGATCCACCCCGGCTCCACCCGCAACCACAACGCCCGCCTCTTCGCCAGCCACGGCCGCGACAAGGGCGCCGATATTCCGCGCGCCACCGAATATGTCGAGGCGCTGCGCCCGATGCTCGACCTCTTCGGCAACGAGCCGGACCTCAAGGTCATCCTCTTCACCCTGGACGAGACGACCTATGCGCGCGAACTCGCGCCGCTGGCGGGGCACTATCCGTGCCTCAAGCTCGGCCCGGCATGGTGGTTCCACGACAGCCCCGAAGGCATGCGCCGCTTCCGCGAGATGACCACCGAGACGGCAGGCTTCTACAACACCGTGGGCTTCAACGACGACACCCGCGCCTTCCTCTCGATCCCGGCGCGCCACGACGTCGCGCGGCGGATCGACTGCGGCTTCCTCGCCCGCCTCGTCGCCGAGCATCGCATGGAGGACTGGGAGGCTGCCGAACTGGCCCACGAACTGACCGTCGGGCTGGTGCGAAAGGCCTACGGCCTCGAAGCTCCCGCGCGCGAGGTGGAACCGGCGTGATCCGTCTTTCGCAAAACAGCATCACCGCCCTCCCCGCAGGCGTGAGCCAACCGCAGTACGACCGCTCTGCCGTCAAGCGCGGCGTCGTCCACTTCGGGCCGGGCGCGTTCCACCGCGCGCATCAGGCCGCCGCCTTCGATACGTTGCTGGCGCAAGACCCGCGCTGGGGACTGACCGGCGTGAGCCTCAATTCGCGCGGGGTGGCCGACGCGCTGAACCCGCAGGACGGGCTCTATACGCTCGCCCTGCTGGACACCGAGGTCGCGTATCGCGTGATCGGCTCCATCGGTGGCGTTCTCACCAAGGACGATCCGGCCGCGATCCTCGGCGCGCTGACTCATGCGGACACTCGCATCGTCAGCTCCACCGTGACCGAGAAGGGCTACTGCCTCGGCGCGGACGGGGCGCTGGACTTCGCGAACGCGGCCATCAAGGCGGACCTCGATGCCTCTCGCGTCGCCAACTGGACGCCAGGTTCGTTCACCGGCTGGCTGGTGCGCGGACTGCAGGCACGCCGTCTTGCCGGGCTCCCCGGCGTGACCGTGCTGTGCTGCGACAACCTCACCGACAATGGCCGCAAGCTTGAGGCCGCGACGATCGCGCTGGCTGAGGCGATCGATCCCGACACCGCCCGCTGGATCGCCGACAATGTCGCTTTCCCGAACGCGATGGTCGATTCGATCACCCCCGCCACCGACGATGCCCTGCGCGCCCGCGTCGTGGCGGCCACCGGGCTGGAGGACGCCTGGCCAATCCAGCGCGAGCGTTTCACCCAGTGGGTGATCGAGGACCGCTTCGCAGGCGAACGTCCTGCGCTGGACGTGGCAGGCGTGACATTCGCCAGCGAAGTGCGCCCGTTCGAGAAGGCTAAGCTGCGCCTGCTCAACGGCGCGCATTCGTCGCTCGCCTACATCGGTCTTGGTCGTGGGTTGGAGACGGTCGGCGAGGCCATGGCCGACAGCGAACTCGCCGCTTTCGCCGAACGGCTGATGCGCGAGGACATCGCGCCGTCGATCGCGCCGCCCCCCGGGCTCGACCTCGCCGGCTACATCTCCGACGTGCTCGCCCGCTTCCGCAATCCCGAGATCCGGCATCTGCTGTCGCAGATCGCGTGGGACGGGTCGCAGAAGTTGCCCTACCGCCTGCTCGACACCACGCGCGAGGCGCTCGCGGCCGGGCGGCCGGTCGAGCGGCTGGCGCTGCCGATCGCGGCATGGCTGCGCTTCCTTGCAGGCGCGGCGCGGGACGGCCAAACGATCACCGACCCCCTCGCCGCTTCGCTGCTGGAGCGTGCGGGCGACTGGCGCAGCGTACTGGCGATGCACGAGGTGTTCGGCGATCTGGGTTCCGACGGACGGTTCGTCGGCGCGGTGGAAGCCGGGCTGGCGGCACTGGAGGCCGGACGGCTGGAGCCGGTGGCGGCGTAAGCACCTCCTCGACCCCACACACCTCGTCATTGCGAGCGCAGCGAAGCAATCCAAGGCAGTTCTAAGCCGCCCTGGATTGCTTCGCTGCGCTCGCAATGACGAATGAGGAGAGGATCATCACCCAAGTCTCAACGGCAATCAGACCGAAGGCGCAGGCCCCGTCGATTCCGCCGGAACCACGCGCAGTTCCACCTCGAACGGTTCCGGCGCCTCGCCGCCCTCGATCCGCGCGATGAGCCGCTCTGCCGCCGCTGCCGCCATGTCGCCGAAGGGCCGCAGCACCGAGGTCAGTGCCGGGCTCAGCATCCGCGTAAGCAGGCTACCGTCGAAGCCCACCACCGACAGCCCCCCCGGCACCGCGATCCCCCGCGCCGCCGCGACCTTGAGCACGCCCGCCGCCATGATGTCGTTCGCCGCGAAGATGCCCGTCGGCCGCTCGGCCAGCGCCAGAAGCTGTTCCGCCCCGGCCACGCCCGAGGCGAAATCGTAGTCGCCCGGCGCTTCGGCCACGCTGGCCCCGGCGCGCGTCGCCTCCTCGATGAAGCCCGCGCGGCGCTCCATGGCCGAAGCCGTATCGGCGGGACCGTTGACGATGCCCAGCCGCCGATGCCCCAGATCGAGCAGATGCCGCGCGACTTGCGCGCCTGCCGTCCGCTCCTCGCTGACGATGACGTCGGTAAAGCCAGCGATCGGCACCGAAGACAGCGCCGCGACCGGCACTTGCGCCTCGGCCAGAGCCTCGGCCAGACCCGGCACGCCCGAAACCGGCGGCAGGATCACCAGTCCGTCCACGCGCGACCGCTCGACGAAGCCCAGCACGTCGCGGATCGCCGCCTCGGCCTCCAGCGGGGTGGGGTGGACGATCACCTCGTAGCCGCGCGGCGCGGTCAGGGCGACGACGCCGCGCTGGATGGAATCGAGCACCAGCGCGTTGCGGTCGTTGTGGATCAGCCCGATCAGGAACGAGCGCCGCATCGCCAGCGCCCGCGCCCGCGGGCTCGGCCGGAAATTGAGCGCGGCGATCGCGGCCTCGATCCGCAGCCGCGTCTCGGCATTCACCTTGGGCGACTTGTTGAGCACGCGGGATACGGTGCGGATCGACACCCCGGCAGCGGCGGCCACGTCCTCGATGGTGGGGTCGCCGTCGCGCGCTCTTGCAGGGGTTTCGTGCATCCCTAGGCTTGTATGGCCTGCGCTGGCACGATCAAGCGTTCCTGCAATTTTCATTGACACCTGCCCCACAAATGATAGCGCTAGCATAAATCAAAGCAGAACCGGAGAGAGCCATGAAGTTCGACCGCCGAGAGGCCCTGTTTACAGCGGGTAGGGCCGCAGCGCTGGGCGCAGCAGGCGGCGCGGCATCGCTGACGGCGCTGGCAGGCAGCGCGAGCGCAGCCACGGCCGCCGCATCCTCGCCTGCAAAGCCCGCTTCGGGCGGCGCCTCGAAGTATCGGCGCGGCTTCGACGACCAGCGTATCCCGGATCAGGGCAACGGCACGTACCTCAACCCGCTGATGGCGGGCGACCATCCCGACCCGACGATCGTGCGGGACGGGAAGGACTATTACATGACCTTCTCGACCTTCGATTCCTATCCGGGTCTGGTCGTGTGGCACTCCGCCGACCTGATCAACTGGCGCCCCCTCACCGCCGCGCTGACGAAGAACCTCGGTTCGGTCTGGGCGCCGGACATCAGCAAGCATGGCGGCCGCTTCTTCATCTACTTCACCGTCAAGGCCACGCCCAACGCACAGTACGTGGTCTGGGCCGACAAGGCGGAAGGCCCGTGGAGCGAACCCGTCAGCCTCGGCCTGCCCGACCATATCGACCCCGGCCACGCGGTCGGAGAGGACGGTTCGCGCTGGCTGTTCCTTTCCGGCGGCGACCGCATCCGGCTTGCCGAGGACGGCCTCTCCACCGTCGGCGCGGTGGAACACGTCTACGACCCCTGGCACTACCCGGAGGACTGGGACGTAGAGGGATTCTCCCCCGAAGGCCCCAAGATCGTGCGGCGCGGTGAATACTTCTACCTCGTCACCGCCGTGGGCGGCACGGCCGGTCCGCCGACCGGGCACATGGTGATCGCCGCGCGCTCCAAGTCGATCCACGGCCCTTGGGAGAACTGCCCGCACAACCCGATCGTGCGCACCACCGACTTGTCGGAAGCCTGGTGGTCGCGCGGACACGCCACGCTGTTCGAGGGGCCTGCCGGGGACTGGTGGTCGGTCTATCACGGCTACGAGAAGGACTTCTGGACGCTCGGCCGCCAGACCCTGCTCGATCCCGTCAGCTGGACCGCCGACGGCTGGTTCCGCATGGAGGGCGGCGACCTGTCGAAGCCGATCCGCACACCCAGGGGCGGCCGCAAGGCGGGTCCGCACGGGATGCCGCTGTCGGACGATTTCTCGACGCTGGAGATCGGGCGGCGCTGGAACTTCTTCAAGCCCTCGCCGACCGAACGCGACCGCGCGCGGGTGGCGAACAACACTTTGCACCTGACCGCCAGCGGCAAGGCTCCGGTCGATTCCTCGCCGCTGCTGCTGATCGCGGGCGACCAGGCCTACGAATTCCAGTGCGAGATCGACATCGACCCCGGCGTCACTGCGGGCCTGCTGCTGTTCTACGACCAGCAGCTCTACTGCGGGCTGGGCTTCGACGCGGCCAAATTCGTGACGCACCAGTACGGCATGGAGCGCGGCCGCCCGGCCAACTACCACGGCCGCAAGATGCTGATGCGGGTGCGGAACGATCGCCACATCGTCGCCTTCCACACCAGCGGCGACGGCGGGAAAACGTGGAAGCGCTTCGACCGGGGCATGGAAGTCTCCGGCTATCACCACAATGTGCGCGGCGGCTTCCTGATGCTGCGGCCGGGTCTCTACTCGGCCGGACAGGGCGAGGCACGCTTTAGCAACTTCAAGTTCAAGGCTTTGTAAGTGATCGTCGTCCCGGACTCGATCCGGGACCGCTGGCCGTGACCAGCCCACACAGCTTCAGGGCGCCCGGCACGGCAGCGCCCGCCTAAAGACAGGCACCG
Source organism: Novosphingobium sp. fls2-241-R2A-195 (assembly GCF_030209485.1). Lineage (NCBI taxonomy): Bacteria > Pseudomonadati > Pseudomonadota > Alphaproteobacteria > Sphingomonadales > Sphingomonadaceae > Novosphingobium > Novosphingobium sp. fls2-241-R2A-195. The sequence continues at coordinate 953 of NZ_JARVRY010000001.1, read as the reverse complement.
GTCGCGGGTCGAGCCCGGGACGACGACGGCCCCAAAGACGAAAAGGACGAACGGCATGACCTCGCTCGATATGCTCCCCGCCGACTGGAAGGACGGCCTGTTCCTCGGCCGCCTCGACTTGGGTGAGGGTCCGACGCCGGTGCTGCTGAGCGGCGGCGCGGCCTACGACATGAGCCGCATCGCGCCGACCGTGGCCGACCTCGTCGATGCAGGCGCCTTCGATCCCGCGCAGGGCAAGGCCCTTGGCGCCGCCGAGGACGTTCTGGCCCGTGCCACCCTGCTCAGCCCGATCGACCTGCAGTGCGTGAAAGCGGCGGGCGTGACGTTCGCAGTCTCCGCACTGGAGCGCGTGATCGAGGAACGCGCGCGCGGCGATGCCGACAAGGCGCAGGCGGTGCGCAGCGGGCTCGAGGAGCGCATCGGCGGCTCGATCCGTTCAGTCGTGCCCGGCAGCCCCGAGGCGGCGGCGCTCAAGGCGGCGCTGATCGAGGACGGCATGTGGTCGCAGTACCTCGAGGTCGCGATCGGGCCGGATGCGGAAGTCTTCACCAAGTCGCCGGTGCTTTCCACCGTGGGTTCGGGCGCGGCGATCGGCGTGCGTTCGGATTCGGGCTGGAACAACCCCGAGCCGGAAGTAGTCATCCTTTCCGACGCACGCGGCAAGGCCGTGGGCGCGACGCTCGGCAACGACGTCAACTTGCGCGATTTCGAAGGCCGCTCGGCGCTGCTGCTGGGCAAGGCGAAGGACAACAACGCCAGCTGCGCGATCGGCCCGTTCGTGCGCCTGTTCGACGCGGGCTACACCGTGGCCGACGTCGAGAACGCGCGGGTGCTGCTGCGCATCGAGGGCACCGAGGGCTTCCTGCTCGAAGGCGAGAGCCGCATGTCGGAAATCAGCCGCCCGCCGCTCGACCTGCTGCGCCAGTGCTTTTCCGAGCATCAATACCCGGACG